>NZ_JACJOZ010000074.1:0-515821 GCF_014695795.1 Phormidium sp. FACHB-592 | reverse complement strand
TTTACCACGGACTATTGGTAAAGCGTTACGAACCCGAAGCCATGGCTGGCTTGTTTAGGATGCCCATTCATAAGTAAGGCTAACTGGACGATCGCCTGTTCCTCCCTGGACTACTTGCCAACTGGCACAAACGACAAAAGCTCTATGCAGCAGCAGTTTCAGCTTTTTGTCTGTTTGGTTAGTTGCGGTGTCGGCAACTATACAAGCCGACTTTCCGAGGGCTGAGATTTCGACTGGTGCTCGACTTTCGGTTTTTAGCCTGGTGCCTTTCTGATGCTCTGGACTAAACTTGGACTAAACGGATCAACTGTGCCAGTTGAAAGGGTGGAGCCTTGTGCCAGTTGCGTTAACACCGTTAGCACGTTAACAGTTCAGGTTTTCTTATGAGTCAGAAGGTGACGGGCGGGTGTCGCATTCCTCCGGCTTGGCATGAGGAAATTATAGGGGTTGAGCCGACATACGGGCAAAAAAGTGCAATATGGGCTGGAGAGCCTTAGCCAGGTTGAGTTGCAGAGCCTCTGTCGAAGTGAGGCTCAGTATCGGGACTGCTGCTTGTGAGGCAGCAGTATCAAAAGTGGACAAGAATCCGATTTGATGAACACACAGCACCTTGTAGGCTTTTATTACTTACGCAATCGCCTTTCAAATTCATCGGCCATACGGTTAGGAAATCGAATAAAGCAATCTGTGCCACCATTCGAGGCACTGCGTGAGCTAAATTGCCATCGATTCAATACTTTATTTCCAGCGGATACTAAGAAGGTGCTATCAAATTTCTCAATACACCTATTTAGTAATATTCCATTAGCCCGTGATTGGTACTGCCGTCGCGTATCTCGTGTTTCCTGAGAAGAAAGGTTGCCGTACCACACTTGTTTCCAATATGGTGACCAATAGTTTGTCACAATTGCATCCCAATTGTCCCGGACAAAATCTGATGCGGTTCCCAGGTCAGCAGATGCTTGGGGCGTATTGCCGACGATAACAGAGCAAATGACAGCAGTAATAAGAGTGTTGCGAACCTTAGCTTTAGACATTTGCCGACTCTCCTTGAAAAATTTTCATTGATAAACTTTGGTAGCTACCCTGATCGAAATTGGCGTGAATTGGGTGCCGATTTGAGGAGAATATGCAAAAATTGCCGATACTGTTACCTACGTTTAGTCCTTGCTAATCTGTCAAATTAGGACAGTAGACTTTTGAAGCTAGCCTTGATGCCACCGAGGTAGCAGTCATCATCGTTTGAAATTTCTGACCTATATCACTACTAATTTTTTTTGGAGAGGATTTTTGAACACTTTGTTCAAGTTCCTTGAATTTTGCATCATAAATAGCTTGCTCTGACATACCTGCTAAGCGAGCATTGCAATAGTTTTTTGCTGCATCCGTAAGCAACTTAGGATTACTCTTCAGTGATTGAAATGCTTGGCTCTTACCACTGTTGCTACCAAGAAATTTCTGCACCTCCTTAAGATATGCATCGTCATTTGAATACGCTGTATTCTTTCGGGAAGGATAACCAGAAGCACACATAGAAGTCAAGTCAATCAGCCGCCCCGAGGTAAGCCGAATGTAGCAAATCGGACTAGGATTAATGGAGGAAGATAATGCTGTTGGTATTATAAAAACGCTTATAAAAAAGGGTAAACCCCCTAATAAAGTCCCTAAGTATGCTTTCCGCATGATATTTACTAGGAGTTACTTCCTATACCTTACTCAAGTGAAATAAAGTTATCATATGAGATTTTTTAACTTTGGTAAAGTTCTTACAATTTTTTTGCCTCTTTCCTGACGGTTACTTGGGGTTGAGATGCAGTCGAGTAGGACATCGCTGCCCTACCCTCTGCTACAAAACCGTGCTTGCCAGGTTACTGGCACACGGCTCCTCAACCATCGGGTGCTTGTCATGCATACCATGAGCGGCTGGCAAACTGCCTTGACTCATGGCTCAGTAGCTTTGTTTTGGCAACTGCAACACCAACTGTCAAGCTGGCGCTTCATCCATACGTAGTCGTTAACTCGCTCATGACGTGTGCATTGCGACTCACAACGCGACTTTCCTGATGGTCGTGTCTCCGTCTGCATATCCTTTGGCTTTCCCAAAGGCGTTGGCTTCTGAGACAATCCCTCCCTCACCAGGCTTGCGGCTGACTACCTGCTCTAGAGACAAAGCTCTAGAGAGCCGTAGCAAGGGTTATTTCGTTCCCAACTGCCGTTTTGCGCTGCACGTAGGCTCCCACTTTCCACCGGGATGATCTGAGAGTGTTTGTAGGTGAGTTCGGCAACTCCCTACCTCGCATCCGTTCCCTTTTGGGCAAGCCCGTGAACCCGCGTGGGCTTGTTCCCGTTGACGATGGTTCAGACATGGATTCACTGACGTTAGCCGTATGCAGCTCTGCTCGGCGGGATTCTCGGTCGGGTTCCGAGTGACCGCCTTTTAGCCCTGCTTCAGACGCTTGAGAGTCAGTCGCACGCCTGAGGGCTAGGCTGTTACCCCAACACTAGGGGAGATGGAATTGTCCAAGTTGGACGTACCACACAGAAATTGAGTTATCAGGGTTCGAGACCCTGACTCTGCTTTATTTCAAACCTGGTGGAGGGGCTTGACTTGGGCAGAAACGAATCGCACGCCGACATACGGGCAAAAAGGTGCAAGTACAGATTTCACCTGCCCTTCATTTGACCACTGGAC
This sequence comes from Phormidium sp. FACHB-592, assembly GCF_014695795.1. Classification (NCBI taxonomy): domain Bacteria; kingdom Bacillati; phylum Cyanobacteriota; class Cyanophyceae; order Oscillatoriales; family Oscillatoriaceae; genus Phormidium; species Phormidium sp. FACHB-592. The sequence continues at coordinate 513,129 of NZ_JACJOZ010000074.1, read as the reverse complement.
AGCTTCTGGACTAAATGCGTCAACTGGCACATGGCTCACAGATCGATTCCTTCGTTGCAAGGCACCTCTAAAACCCTTTTGCCCGTATGTCGGCTCAACCCCTTATAACCATCTGCGAGGCGACCGCGCAGACTCCCAGCGAAGTAATGAAGGAGGCGATCGCCCTCTACCTGAAAAAGTCGAAAGCAGTCACAGTGCGATCGCGTCTGGATGAATTGGAACTGCGAGTGAGCAAGCTGGCAGCGCTGGTAACTCAATGAGTAAGTGAATAAGTAAAAAGACAACTATAAAACTTGTAGATGCAGTCATTACAGGCAATCGCCTTGTTTTTCGCGTCACTTTTCTAAGTGCGGAGTATGCTTATGGCACTTTTTTAGAGTGAAGGCAGAGAGCGATATGGAAATCACTGGGGCTTACTAAAGGAGACGGTTGATCGCGCTATAGACGATCGGCTTCAGGTATTCATGGCAAGCGATTTGAGTACCATTTGCAACGAGTGAGCGATCGGCTTTCCGAAAATCCAGCGAGAATCAAATCTATCAAGCTTTAATGCCTAAAAAACCCCTTCTTAAAGAAACTGAGCGAGATGTACTGATCAGGGCTTTAGAGGCAAATGCTAGAGCTTTGCTGCTAGTGGCTGAACGGTTAAAGTTAGAAGCCAGTGAGAATCAGTACGTTTCACTTAAGGCTGCATCTGCCATTCTAGGTGGCATCACATCAGCAGCTTTAAGAGAGCGTTGCAAGGACAGGCGCTTCACCTATGGGGTTCATTTCATTGATACGAGTGATGGCGATCGACCTAACTACTTAGTCAAGCCAGCGGCACTCAGGAAATACTTTGAAACCGATCCAGCAGAGCGATCTACTGTTTAGGCTACGTAGAGGCTTGTGAGCGTTGTGCGGATAAAACCAGCAATAGGTGAAGAATGTCAAAACACTCCTGCCTTTACTAGCTATGCAACACGATCGCATCGACATAGAATTAGAAGCCATGAAAGCTGTTCTTCTTGGCAAAAACAAACCAGGGGAAGCTCCTTTGCCAAGCTATGTCAGTGCAGCGATTCAGTCGTTACAGAAGATCGCCTCAGAACTTGAAGTACTTGAGCGCGAATTGAGAGAGCGCTGCACTGTCAGCAAAACTAAAGCAGCACAAGCTGATAAGGGCTTACGGCTAGCATTAGCGAACGAAGATATGGGGCAAATTTTCCAATGCTCCATAGATAAGAAAGTGCATTTGAGGCTTGCGCAAGCACTAGACAGACAGCTCTCAAAAATAGAAACCGAGCGAATCAAGTTAAATGTCAACTTGGAATTAGTAGCTCAAGAGCTTAAAAAGTATCCTCGTATGGGAGACGAACAGTCGATCTAATTTAAGGTGGATCGCAACACCCCACTATTCTTTACCGCATCCATGAAAAGCACCCTTTGCTTTTTTTTTGGCATACCGTGCATATTGAGAAACCGTTTAGCAGCAGTGGTTTTAAGTGATTCACTGTACTGTTCTAGCTCGTTAAGAGGAGCAATAAAAACGGCGATCCATCTGTGCCCTTTTCTTACCTGCAAGCACCAATAGAGAATTTCTTTATCCAACTCGACATTCAAAACTTCCATCACCACTAAAACGAAGGGATGCCCAATTTTTACTGATCGACGCTTCGAGCCAGTCGATCGTACGCTTCAGACTTTTCCAGTATTTTGAGATCGTCGAACGCGCCAAACTCATCTTTTCTGCCAATTGAGCTTTCAAGCCGCGATCGCTCATTTTGCCACCTAGCTCAAAATAAGACTTCAGCAGAGTCAGCATTTGGTGTTGACGGCTATAGCGATCGGCTTGCCGTTCAGCGTTGATCTTCCTTCTGCCGCCTGCTCTTCTATAAGCTGCTGTTGAGGGGATGGGTGTTTGCCAATTCACGGCTTATTAGTGCTGGGAAAAGGGGTAATCTTAGGGTTTCTTAAGATGGCGAAAGAGGAAGGGCGATCGCACTGAAAGCGAAAGGTGAGATCGCCCAGTAACCAACAAATTAAGCAGCCCGTTGCAACGCCAGATACCGCTGAACCTTGTGCAGGGTGACATCGTGATCACCGCCATACAGCAACCAGCCAGCGTATTGCTGACCGTGCGACCACGCGATCGCCTCATCCTGGATGCTCTCACCTTTTTTTAGAGCTACGATATGACCCGCCTCGTGTAACAACGCAATTTTAGCTACACTCGCGGTGACGCGATTGATCGACCTACCAATTTCACTGCACTCATTCAAATCTAAGACGATTGTCGGAGTGCCGTTAACTTTAGTGGCAAAACAGCCTCCTCCAAAGCCCAGCAGATTCTTCATTGCAGGGCTAAAGCCGTTTACAACAAAAACTCGACATTTAAAGTCTTTCTCTAGCTTATTAATGCACCCCATCAAGCCAAGCCGACTGGCTGTATTCAAATCGTAAGCGGCTGCAAGAGCGCTTTGAAGATCGGGATCGATATAAACCTCGTTTGAGTAGCCCAGCGAATACATCAGTTTAGAAACGAGTTTTTTTGAAATTTCGTCGAAGTCAATGTCTGCCATTTTTTTATCCTTTACTACTACTTGAGTGGACTCATTAAGAGCTTCTTTTAGCCCTGGCATTTTCGCCAAGGACTCAAAAACGTCAGTTTTTGGGATGCTATTAATTGTTTGCATTTTTTTAGCGTCAAGGCTGGAAATGTCTACTGGTACTGAATCCCACCAGCGGTGTGAACTGCTTTTATCCTTGATTGAAGCGCCAAAACATCTCATCTTAAAATCCTTCCTTGCTGCTGATTAGCTTTATAGTTTGCGTACATCTGTAGAACTGGCAGAACGCCCAGTAGTAACTTGATCGATCCTGGGCGACGAGCGATCGCCTCAATCAAGCGATGAGCCTCTGCTTTGAGCTGATGCATAGTAGGAGGGTTATCCAACTGACACCCTCCTTAGAAGCTGGGTAGATATAGTGCAAAGCTTTCTATCGTTATGAGGCAGAATCAACGCCTCACCAGGGCGGCATATCCAACTTCCTGACTCAGGCGCATCAACGATCGTTGCAGTCCTCCACGTCGATTTTGAGTGGATATGAGTAACGCGATCGCCATACTGGAGATTGGAGTCAGGGATCATCGTACTGTTTGTATACAGATGTTCTCAGTATAAACAAACAGCAAGAGCTGTAGTGATAACTCGCATTGGTTAATACCTAAGTACGAGTTATCACTACAGCTCCAAAAGCATATTCAGTTTTAGCGATTTCAGGGCTGATTTAGGGCTGACTTATGCCCTCACCCCTGAAACGCATGGGCAGTACAAGATTCGAACTTGTAACATCCTGCTTGTAAGGCAGGCGCTCTACCGTTGAGCTAACCGCCCGAAAGATGCGTGTTGGGCACAGTTAAATATATTAGCAGATACCTGCACATTTGTTGCTGACTTTCTCTAATTTCGGTAACTGTTTCCGCTAATGCTCTGAAAACTAGCGATCGACCAGGCAATTTGTCGCTTTCGGTTTAGTCAGTGCATTTGTACCTGCTACGATGCTGAAAGCATTGTCTGCCTGTCTCCATCATGCCTTCTGGTCGGACTCATGACAGCATTACCCTTTGGAGTCTGCCGCTACTTGCTGGGTTGACCTTTGCACGCACCCAAAGCAGCAGTCTGACGCTGTTTGTTTCAGGCAGCTACCTTTTCAGTGGGCTGATGTTTGGTCCTGATTTGGATGTGTACTCCCACCAGTACAAACGCTGGGGGTTGTTACGCTGGATCTGGTTGCCTTATAGACGCAGTATGCGGCATCGATCGTTCTGGTCGCACGGTCCGATTGTGGGAACAGTGGTGCGGGTCGTCTATCTATTAATCTGGGTAGGGCTATTGGGCACTGGAGGAATTGTTGTCGGTGCGATCGCCGTTCAGCTCATTAGCCAAACGAACGATTGGTTCGCTCTCGCGCAGCAGTGGTGGAGCAGCAGTATTAGCTTTCTAGAACGAACACCGCAGCAGTACCCGATGGAAGCGATCGCGATCGCCATTGGGCTTGAACTCGGCGCGATGAGTCACGCCCTTTCTGATTGGATGTTATCAACCTATCGACGCGCGTTTAAGCGCTCTCCGAAAAAGGCTGCGATCATCCGGCAAGCCTCTGATTCATCGACTGCTTCACCCTTTGAAGGCAATGGTGCAAAGCCGTCCTCCATTGCGGAGCGATCGCAGCCAGTAATACCGTCTCCGCCCACATACCGCGAACCACAGTTGCCACCCTTTGAGCGGCGGAAAGATGAGGAGTGAGAAAGTGAAGGGGTGAAGGGTAAGAAAGTGAAGGGGTGAAAAAAATTACTTATGACGCACTGAGTCCTATTTTTACGATCACCTATGCTCGTAGCTCGTTAAAGTAAGAAGGCATCAGTAAGGGTTGATTGCATGACTAATTCTGAGCGGTCTAATTTGGAACCGTTAGCACAACAGGCAGCCATGCTGGAAGCGGTGCAGCAGTTGGTGGCAGTCGTGGCAAAGCTACGATCGCCTGATGGCGGCTGTCCCTGGGATCTTGCTCAAACACCAGAAAGTTTGATTCCCTACGTGATTGAAGAAGCCTACGAAACGGTGGAAGCGATTCAAAGCGGTGACCCGGTGGCAATCCGCGAAGAGCTAGGCGACCTCCTGTTGCAGGTTGTACTGCAAGCACAGATTGCCAGCGACGCAAACCAATTTAACCTGACAGAGGTTGCACAGGGCATCAGCGAGAAATTGATTCGTCGTCATCCTCACGTGTTTAGCACTGTCACTGTAGAGACAATGGACGATGTGTACCGTAATTGGGAGCAGATCAAGGCGATCGAAAAAGGGGAAGATCCCAACATTGCACCGCCTCTAAGCAAAAAACTCAGCCGTTATGCGCGATCGCTACCACCGTTGATGGCAGGTATGAAAATTTCGCGCAAGGCAGCTGAGGTCGGTTTTGAGTGGGAATCGATCGACGGCGTGTGGGCAAAGTTTCAAGAAGAACTAACCGAATTCAAGGAAGCACTGGCTACCACTGACAAAACCCACCAGGAAGCAGAACTCGGCGATCTCCTCTTCACCGTTATTAACCTTGCCCGCTGGTATGATCTTGACCCCAGTGCAGCCCTGCAAGGCACTAACCAACGCTTTATCCAGCGTTTAGAACAAATGGAAGCCGTCGCCGATCGCTCCCTTTCTGACTACAGCCTGGAGCAGCTAGAACAACTTTGGCAGCAGGCAAAGGCACGGTTGAGAGGAGAGGGGTGAAAGGCAGAGGGCAGAAGGCAAAAGGCAGAGGGCAGAAGGCAAAAGGCAGAGGGCAGTCACTAAAGCTCCTGTCACCAAGCACTGCTCAAAATCATCTACTGTTCACTGCTAGCTGGTTCACTGATCACTGCTGACTCACTCAAAACTGCTACCCCATCACCTCCTTAATCCATTACCTTTTCGCCCCATCACCTTCTTCCCCCATCACTCCACCCCTCACCCAATGCCCAAACAGCGCCTTGATCTTTTGCTTGTCGAACGTGACCTTTGCGATACGCGGCAGAAGGCGCAGCGGCTCATTCGGGCTGGAGAGGTGATGGTGAATCAGCAGGTGGTAGATAAGCCAGGGACGGAGATTGATCTGCTGGCAAAGATTCAGGTGCGGCAACGATCGCCCTACGTCTCCAGGGGTGGCGAAAAGTTGGCAAAGGCGATCGACCATTTCCCGATTTCAGTTGCCGGACGCATCTGTTTGGATGGTGGCATTTCGACGGGTGGCTTTACAGATTGTCTGTTGCAGGCTGGCGCGCAGCACGTCTATGGGGTCGATGTTGGCTATGGGCAAGTTGCCTGGAGCGTGCGGCAGGATCCGCGTGTGACACTGCGAGAACGGACGAACTTACGTCATCTCACATCAACAGATTTGTATGGCACCGATCGCCCGGCAGACTTGGGCGTTGTCGATGTCTCGTTTATTTCGCTGACAAAAGTGGTGGCTGTCTTGTGGCAACTGCTTCAACCGCCCCGCGAGGTTGTGCTGCTGGTCAAGCCGCAATTTGAAGTGGGACGTGCCCTAGTGGGCAAAAATGGTGTGGTGCGCGATCCCCAGGATCAGGCAATGGCAATTTTGCAGGTTTTGCAAGCGGCTCAAGCGATAGGCTGGGGCTATCAAGGTGTCACATGGTCGCCGCTACTGGGTCCCGCTGGCAATGTCGAGTATCTGCTGTGGTTAAAGGAGGGCGAACGATCATTAGAGTTGTCTGCACCAGACGAGTCGCTGGAGCCGGACATGGCGATCGCGCCTACACAAAGCTATGCTGTACCGCCTCCTGATCTAAAAGCACTTAAACAAGTAACCCTCGCAGCCCAACAAACGTTAAACGCTTAGGTCGTTGTCCTATGAGTGGTGGCTGTCATACTCAAAGGGTGGTGGCTGTCATACTCAAAGGAACCAGCATTCGCTTCGGCAACGGCTTAAATACCGATGATAATGGTGTCTTTCATGGTCCATTAAAGGTTGGCAACAACCTGACCATTGAAGACAATGCGATCCTCTTTCGCTCGAAGGTTAGTAATGATGTCACTATTGGTACGGGCGCGATCGTCGTTGCTGTCACGCTGCCAGATAATGCCAAGGTTCTCGACGGAGCCGTCATCATCACTCAAAAGCAAGCTGATGCTTTGAAGGCTTAAGGCATCTGCTACAAGCCAATGTCCTTAATGAGGCATTGCTCTAAAGTTACGCCGATCGCGTCATGGCTGAGGGAATACGCCAGAGTTGCTCCAAGCGACTGGCTGGCATAGTGAGATACAGAACATCACCAGCGCTAAGGCAAACCTCTAGCAGCTCCCAGCCGTGAATCGCCTGACTATGGGTTTCCATATAAAGCGGTACAAAATCGGCAGCGATCGCCGCTTCCTGAACCCGCCGACCACAGAAGGGATGACTCGGCGTAATCATCGTTGCCAGCGCGACCCAGAGGCTATCGGCGGTCATACCATTCCCTAGAATGCGCCCACCCAGCGCGGCGGCGGCAAAGGCAGGCGCAACCAACTCTGCGGGGCTAAACACTGCATCAAACTCAAACACCCGTTGCGCCATCCAGGCAAACTCTGGGTCTTGGTAGCGCACGATCACTGAAGTCGTAGGGTTGAGACTTTTGCCATTCAGGGCAATTTCTAAATTCACTGTATCGTTGCTAGTGACGGCTAGCAGCGCGTGTGCCTGTGCAAAATTCGCGGCTTTGAGAGCGGCTGGCAGCGTAGCATCGCCTTGAATAACGGGAATTTTCATTGCCCGGATAGTAGCGAGAAAGCGGCAATTTGGATCATGCTCAATGACCACGACTTCATGCCCACAACGGTGGAGGTGGCTTACAATCTGCACACCTACGCCACCCAACCCACAGACAACAAAGTGGTTGCGGTATGGCACCCGAGCTGCATCCCAAATGTGATCAAACCGGGTGCCCAGGACAAAATCATTCAGTAGCGCGTAAGAAATACCAATGATGGCTGCACCGACCAACATGGTGATCACGGTAAAGAGCTTGAGATCATCGGGAGCGGTTTCTAAGCCGATGTCGTTGCCGCCTGCTCCGGTGATAATGCCCACTGAGAAATAGAGCGCATCGATCGGATTGGTATGCAGCACAGAAGAGGTGTAAATGCCAGCGCTAATCAGAATCATCACCAGCAGTAGCAGCGTGCCGGCTAACAAGGCTCGACTGTGTTCCCGCAGATATTTCAGCCACAGCGCCAGCTTGGCTAGTCTTTGTTTCAGCGAGCGTCGAGCCACACGTACGCTCGGTTTAGTGCCAATAATCAGTCGATCGCCCGACTGGAGGCGATACCCCCGCAGCATCGCTGATACTAAATCCACCTTGCTATCAATGGGTAAGTAATAGATCAGCATGCGATCGCGATCGTCCCACAGGTCACTAAGTTTGCGCCCCCGCCAGGGATGGTCGTCTTTGATATGCTCTTCGTGAATGGGCCAGGTTTGATTGAATAAGTGCAACTGCCCGATCGCGGCGTTGCTTAATGCCGCAAACACAAAAATGGGTGCTGTCAGCGCAGCCACACTCATGCTGATGTGATCGGGCAAAGTTGTATCCAGTCGATCGCCCAGACTCGTGTTAAACAACCGATTAATAATGCGAATGCGAGGATTCAACACTCGCGCCTGCATCAAGATTGCTAGATTCAAACCATCGTCGCTATCTGCCAGCACCAGCGTTTGCGCATCCCGGATACCCGCCTGAATCAAGGTTGTAGCTGCCCGCAGATCGCCCACAACAATACCCTCCGGGTCACCTGCGATCGGTCGATTGTGAATGCCCACCACAAGCGCCCCCTGCTGTCTAAGCAAGCAGAGAATTTTGTACCCGGTCGCACCCAAGCCACAAACGATAATATGTGGTTTCATGCCTGAGACAGCTGATGCAGCATCGAATGATTAAAGAACAGTGCTTCATTCTCGATCGCACCTGACATCAGGACTGTAGCTGAAAACACCGTTACTATTAAGAAAGGTAAACCCCCTTACTCCTCATTCCCATGTCCTACTACGTTATTTACGACGGTAAATGCAACCTCTGCACTACGCTCGTTCAACTGCTTGAGACGCTGGATCAGGGCGATCGATTTCAATACATTCCCATGCAGGATGAGCCAGCTCTCAGCGAGTTTGGCATTACATCTACAGACTGTGAGCAAGGGATGATTTTAATTAATACAGCGGCTCCAGAACAGCGCTGGCAGGGCAGTGATGCGGCTGAAGAAATTGGGCGACTGTTGCCGTTAGGTGATGTCTTTGTGTCTGCCTATCGGGCATTGCCAGGAGTTAAGTGGACGGGCGATCGTGTCTACGCGCAAATCCGCGACAACCGCTATACGCTCTTTGGCAAACGCGATCAAACTTATCAACCGCGTTACCCTGCTGCCTGCGTGTCCGATCACTGCCGCTTATAAGTTCATCGTGCTCCGTCAACCTTCTACGGCAACCACGGATATTGCCGGAAGTCGGGCGATCGCTTTTCTAAAAATGCCTGTTTGCCTTCTGAGCCTTCCTCAGTCATGTAGTAGAGCAGCGTGGCGTTTCCGGCGAGTTCTTGCAAGCCTGCCTGCCCGTCACAATCGGCGTTGAAGGCGGCCTTGAGGCAGCGAATGGCGATCGGGCTTTTCTCCAGAATTTCCTGTGCCCACTGGATGCCCTCCGCTTCTAGCTGCTCGACTGGCACAACGCAGTTTACCAAACCCATCTCTAGTGCCTGCATTGCCGAGTACTGACGGCAAAGATACCAAATTTCTCGCGCCTTCTTCTGCCCAACGATGCGCGACAGATAGCTGGCACCAAAGCCACCATCAAAGCTACCTACTTTGGGTCCCGTTTGCCCAAAAACCGCATTGTCTGCCGCAATGGTGAGGTCGCAGAGAATGTGGAGGACATGACCACCACCGATCGCGTAACCTGCAACCAGCGCAATGATCACTTTGGGCATAGAGCGAATGAGCCGTTGTAAGTCCAGCACGTTTAGCCGGGGCACACCATCCTCGCCCACGTAGCCTGCCTGACCGCGTACGCTTTGATCGCCACCGGCACAAAACGCATACTTACCATCGGTATGAGGACCGGCACCTGTAAACAGCACCACCCCAATCCGCGAATCTTCACGAGCATTCGCAAAGGCATCGTAAAGTTCAAACACCGTTTTAGGACGGAAGGCATTGCGCTTGTGGGGACGGTTGATGGTGATTTTGGCGATCCCATCGGCTTTGTGGTAGAGAATGTCTTCGTAGGTTTTGACAACTTGCCAGTCGATTTGCATGGAGGGGAGGGGGGTGAGACGAGAGGGATGAAGGATGAAAGTTTTGAGTAGCGCTTGTGCCGTGTGGCTAGAAAGCTTTGAGTTGATTCTGACCGCTGATCGCTGATCGCTACCAACTAAATGCTGATATTAGCGGCAAATGTACCTAAGTGCCGCTGTCGCCATTGGGCATCGGCTTTGCGATCGGTACAAATTTCTAAGACCCGAATCCCTTTAGAGGGCAGCGGGTTGAGCCGTTGTTCTAGCTGTTGCCAGCTTGTGATGCGCTCATGTTCGACCCCATACGTGGCGCAGAGTTTGGCAAAGTCGATTGCTTGTGGTGTGGCAAAAAAGGACTCGAAGGCTGGATTGTTTTGGGCGATCGGCAGCATCTCGAAAATGCCGCCGCCATTGTTGTTAATGAGGACGATCGTCAGGTGTCCCGCAAAATGCTGGCGCAACAAAAAGCCATTTGTATCATGCAACAGCGCCAGGTCGCCTGTGAGCATCACACTACTTTGCTGTCGATGGGCAATGCCCAAGGCGGTAGAGAGCGTGCCGTCAATGCCATTTGCACCCCGATTGAAGCATGGCTGCACTCTAGAATTTCTTGGTGCCCAGAAAAACTCGACATCCCGCACAGGCATACTGCTGTTGATAAACAATGGCGTTCCAGTCGGCAGCACTTGAGAGAGCAACCAGGCAGCTTTGCCCTCAAACAAGGCGTCTGTCTCACACATTGTTTGGTCTACAGCCTGCCTAACTTTGGTTTCCACGACACGCCAGCGATCGAGGTAAGGGTTGGTCGTCTGGGTTTGCAGGGGCAGTGACTGAAGGAGGGCTGCGATCGACAGCCGCAGATGCGTCGTGCTGCCATGCAGTGGATCGAGGTTACGCCCCTCAGGATCAATGATCCACAAGCGGGGCTGCGTTTTTTCTAACCAGGCACGAAGCTGCTTGCTGGTCGGCATTCCACCAATGCAAAGCACAGATTCAGGAGCAAGTTTCTCTGCCAGCGCGGGCGATCGCAACATCAAGTCATAGGTTGTAATCAAGTTGGGATTGAGGTCAGCATAGTTTCGTAGGGGCGAAAGTCCTTCGGCTAGAACCGGATAGCCAAGGGTTTGGGAGAGTTGGGCGATCGCACGACAGTAGTCCTCTGGCGCTTCAGGTTGTGCTACGCCTGCGATGATGATGCCGTTGGAGGGAAAGGGAGGAAGGGGGGAAGGGGTAAGAGAGTGACGAGGTGATGGAGTGATGGGGTGATGGAGTGATCGGGTAGAAGAGAGGGGAGTGATGGAGGCGAAGAAGGCTTCGGGGTTTAAGGTGGAGGCGATCGCTTGGGCAGAAGGCTGCGGGATGGGGGCAAGGGGGTCGCGGAAGGGCAGGTTGAGGTGAACCACTCCGGGCACGGGATACAATGCTTTTTCCCAGGCATGGATGAGGGTTTGCCGGAGATAGGCGAGCATGGGTAGCTCCAGCGATGGCATTGCCAGTTCCGTTTGCCAGTTAGGAAAGGTGCCATAAAGCTTATGCTGGTCGATCGCTTGCCCCGCATTACAATCACGCAGTTCGGGCGGACGATCAGCCGTCAAGACCAGTAAGGGCACACCGCTTTCCTTCGCTTCAATGACAGCAGGATAAAAATTTGCGCCTGCGGTGCCAGAGGTGCAGAGCAGCACAACCGGGCGATGGCTCTGACGGGCAACGCCAAGTGCAAAAAAGGAAGCCGATCGCTCGTCGAGCACGGGAATCGCTTCGATGTGGGGATGGTTGGCGAAGGCGATCGCAAGGGGTGCCGACCGAGAACCGGGACAGACGATCGCGGTGGTCAGCCCTAACCGAGATAGCGTTTCCGCCAGAATCGAAGTCCAGACCAGATTGGTATTCGTGAAATCAAGAGGCATGGGAACGCTGAGAGTAGGCACATAGCCTAACGCATCATACGTCCGGGTCGATCCCTTGCGCTCTCAGTAATGCGGCTAACCGTTCTGCTCTCTGGCGTTCTTGCTTCAGTTGATTCTCCGCTTGCTTTAGTTGATGCTTACTCTGGCGGCTCTGTAATGCGCCAGTAAATACTCCTGTCCTGACCTATGCAGTAATGCGCGTCGGGATGCAGCACGTCTAGCGTTGACGTAATGGAGTCGGAGAGCAAGAGGCTTTGTGGGTGCTCCAGAGAGTTTTTCACAAACATACCGTCCGACTCTGGCAGTTGAGTGTCGTCGGGTCACTTAATCGCTGCATTGGGCAGTTCTGCGAAAGAAGCCAGGGCAGTAGGGGCGATCGCGTCTCTTCAGTTTAGACTTTAGCTCTACCTCACGTGCGTAGCTTTCCAGAAGCTAAAAACTAAAAAGCCTAATCATTTAGACTTTAGACATGGTTGATAAAGCACTGAACGATCTCCTGACATTGTGGGTGACGATCGAACCGATTGGAACAGTTGTTCTTTTCGCTACACTGTCGGCACATCTACCTCAAGCGCAGCGTCGTAAAGTCGCGCTTAAGGCTGTTTTTTACTCCACAATTATTCTGTTGGGGTCGATTGTAGTAGGACAAATAATTCTGTCGGCAATGCAAATTCGGTTAATTTCTTTGCAAGTTGCAGGCGGTTTGATCTTGTTCTTGTTTGCCTTGCAAATGGTTTTTGATTTTTCGCACGAACGACCAGCAACGCCTGAAAAAGGTCACGACATTTCGGTTTTTCCGTTAGCGGTGCCGTCTATTGCAGGAGCAGAAGCAATCATGGCTGTGGTTCTGCTGACCGATAATCACGTTTATTCAATCTCATCACAGTTCGTAACAGCTTGTGTTGTTGTATGCATTATGTCCGTTACCTATGGATTAATGCTGCTAGCTGAACCAATTTTACGGATCATCGGCAAGAACGGTGCTGCAATCTTAGAGCGTGTTACAGGCATGATTTTAGCTGCACTGGCTGTCGAACTCATTATGGAGGCGATTGGTGTCCAACGCTGGATCAATTAGGGATTAACAAGCAGTAAACCAAGGTACGGCACCCAACTACCTACAATCTGCTCAAGCCTCTTTCCCTTCTACTGGCGGATAAGCTTGGTCGTTAGGAGCCCGGAGCTAGGAATCGGAAGTCAAAAGAAATGAGAGTATCAGTACGTAAAGATCCCCAACTTCTATGACGGAATGGGTTTTCGGCTAAGTTTTAACTAGAGGTCGGGGATCTTTACGCTCTCAAATTAACGCCTGCAAAAGCGCTTGAAGTTTGAGCTGCACTTCTGCTAGTTCGCGCTCTGGGGCTGAGCCTTCCACAATGCCTGCGCCTGCAAACAGTCTGGCACTGCAACCATCAATCAAAGCCGATCGAATGCCAACGGCAAATTCACCATTACCGTGATGATCGACCCAGCCGATCGGCGCGGCGTAGAGCGATCGCTCAAAGGTTTCGTAGCGACGAATGTAGTCACAGGCAGCAGCGCGAGGCATTCCGGCAACGGCAGGCGTGGGATGAAGGGCTGCTACGACATCAAGCAGATGAGTATCGGCAGGCACTGTGGCATAAATGGGTGTTTGCAGATGTTGAATGTTGGACAGTTGTAACAGGCGCACAGGCAACGACTGGGGACTTAAGCCCAACTGAGCTAGCTGTTGGCAAATAAACTGGCTCACAACCCGATGTTCGTGGCGTTCTTTGACGCTCTCTAAGAGGCGTTTTGCCAGGGCAGCATCAGCGCTGGTGGTTTTGCCACGGGGAGCCGAACCCGCTAACGCGCCCGTTTTGAGCTGCCCATCTCGTACGCTGACCAGCCGCTCTGGGCTGGCACCAATAAACTGCTGCCCCCGATCGTTGCTGGTGGAGAACAGGTAGCAACCGGGATATAGCTTACGAAGATGATGTAGTGCCGCGATCGCATCAAACGGTAGCGGTGAGGTGACATCCACCGCATGAGCCAGCACAATTTTGTGAAACGTCGCCTGCTGAATGTCGGTCAAGGCAGCCTGTACCGCTTGCTTAAAGTGTTGGGTAGTGGCAACATCACGCCGTGTCAGCAGGTCTTGATGCTCGATCGCCGGTGTGATTAATTCATACCGAATCGCTCGTATAGATTGCCATGTTTGCCAGAGTCGATCGACCGTTTCTTCTAAGTTTGTCGTGGCACAAAGCACGACATTCGCTACAACCAAACAATGCGATCCGCTTCTAGAAATTTGCCACTCTGGTAGAAAGATGGTTGCTGCTGGAAACGCTGGTTTACGATCAGAATCCTGATCAAAAAATGTGAAGCTACAGAAGAAATGAGGACCGGCTAACGGTAAGTGAGCCTGACCACAAATGGCAGTCTGAGCCAGCGTTGAGCGGATAAACTGCTGGGCAGCCGTAAAGCGTTCTGCACCGTTAATCGTGAACTTGGCAGCAGAGCCGATCGCGGCGATCGCCACTCCTTCCTGTGGCTCAACTTCTTGCCCAAACGCTCGTTTTTCCATATAGAAATTGAGCTGCTGTGGTTCTGCAAGCGCCTGAAAGACAACCAGCGGATCAACCGGATCTATTGCCATCGAAAGGCTCATAATCTGCGGCTGGATTCTCTCTTCTGAAATCTGTTTATAGCGGTTTAGAAAATGATGTAATTCTCTACGAGTTTGAAACAGATGAGTGCAGCGAGGGGTAACGGTCATGGGAAAGCAAGAGGGATTGGGGAGTGGGGAGGCAGGGGGAGCAGGGGAGAGCTTCTAGTTCCTGGCTCCTAGCTTCTGACTCCTTGATTCTGACCCCTCACCCCTCACTCCTTAGCCAAAATATTGCGAATCTTAAAGTCTGGACGGTCTATCAGGGTTGTCCGATCCACTCGATCGTAGAATGGGTGAGCTTCTGAGAACTACATCCAACTTTTGATATTTGCAAAAAATGACCACAAGAACGGTTAATTATTCAGCAAATGCTTTAAAGACCGCGCCAGCCATCCGCAAAAAGTTGTGGCTAGCAGCGATTAAGCCACCGATGTACAGTGTGGCGATCATGCCAATTATGGTGGGCACCGCGATCGCCATTGCCGAGACCAGAACGTTACAGGCAGGTATCTTCGCCATCTTTGTCTTTGCTGCCATCCTCATCCTTGCCTGGGAGAACCTCGCTAACGATGTCTTTGACTCCGAGACAGGCGTTGACGTGAACAAAGCGCACTCGCTGGTAAATCTGACCGCCAACAAATCGTTGATTTTTTGGTTAGGGAATTTGTGCCTTGCCACTGGACTATTTGGCATCGGCGCGATCGCTGCCATCCAGCGCGATCTGACCGTGGTTGGCATTATTCTGGTTTGCTGCGTGCTTGGCTACATTTACCAGGGACCGCCCTTTCGCCTCAGTTTCCAGGGATGGGGAGAAATTCTTTGCTTTTTCGCCTTTGGTCCCTTAGCGTTTGCAGCAGCGTATTACAGTCAAACGCAAGCCTGGTCAGGTACGAATCTGGCGGCTTCGACGATCGTGGGTGTTTCCACTAGCCTGATTCTCTTTTGCTCCCATTTTCATCAAGAAGCAGATGATGCCGCTGTGGGTAAGCGATCGCCGATCGTCCGATTGGGTACAAAACGCGCCGCGCAGCTACTACCCTGGCTCTGTGGCAGCATTTTCGCGCTGACGGCTCTTTGCGTGTGGCTGGGCGTGTTTCCAGTGACAACGCTGCTGGTGTTTGCCAGTCTGCCGATCGCGCTTAAACTCTGCAAACACGTTGGCACCAACCACAACAAACCAGAGAAGGTGAGCAATTGCAAGTTCATTGCCGTTGCCCTGCATTTCTGGAGCGGTATTTTTCTGGGTCTTGGCTTTGTTCTCCCACAACTGCTGGGGTTTGGAGCAGTCTTGCCAACGTAAATGCTGTACCAGTGGGAATTTCGCCCTTATCAACGACGCTTCAAGCAACCGTTGCAAACTAGCCACGGTTGCTGGGCAGTGCGAGAGGGTGTGATTTTGCGGTTGGTCGATGATGCTGGCAACATTAGCTGGGGCGAAATTGCGCCGATTCCCTGGTTCGGTTCCGAAACCCTTGAGCAGGCATTGGCGTTTTGTCACCAACTGCCAACAGTACTGACAGACGACCTCATTTTCGCTGTGCCCGACACGCTGCCATGCTGCCAGTTTGCCTTTGAATCGGCATGGGAAGGTCTGCAAGAATCAGCGATCGCTCAGGCAGCACCGCAGAGAGACAGAGGCGCAGGGAATCAAGCGTCGTTTGTCACTGCAAGCTCGACTCTCCGACCTCAGAACTCGAACCTTGCGGCTTTGAACTCGGCAATTACAGTTCAGAACTCGGCACTTCGAGATCAAAGCTCGGATGTTGCAGTGCAGAGCTCGATCCTCCGAGTTCAGAACTCGTCACTTCGACCTCAGAACTCGGATGTTGCAGTTCAGAACTCGAAACTTCAGTCTCAAGACCTAAGACCGAACAGTCGCTCTACTGCCCCTCTCCCCTCTCCCCTCTCCCCTCTCCCCTACAGCGCCCTCTTGCCAGCGGGAAACCTGGCGCTCCACACCTGGCAACCGCTCTGGGCGCAGGGTTTTCGCACATTTAAATGGAAAATTGGGGTACAGGCGATCGCCACCGAGCTTAAGGTGCTTGATGCACTCACTCAAGCCCTGCCAAAACCAGCCAAATTACGCCTGGATGCGAATGGTGGACTCAGCGCTGACGAGACGACTCAATGGTTACAAGCCTGTGATGCCATGATTGACCCTTCAAACCGAGGGGTCGTGCTTGAATACATCGAGCAACCGCTACCCATCGCGCAGTTCGAGGCAATGCAAGACTTGAGCCAGAATTATCGAACGCCGATCGCCCTGGATGAATCAGTGGCAACCTTGCAACAACTACAAACTTGTTACGAGCACGGTTGGCGAGGCATTTATGTGATTAAACCCGCGATCGTCGGTTCCCCCTCTCGTCTCCGCCAGTTTTGCCAGCACCATCCGATCGATGCCGTGTTCTCCTCTAGTTTTGAAACCGCGATCGGGCGACAGGCAGGGTTACGTTTAGCAGCATCGCTGGGGAATCCCGATCGAGCCGTAGGTTATGGCACAACGCACTGGTTTGAGGATTCTGAAAGCGACGCTTTTGAGCAGCTATGGCAGACCCTTTAACCATCCTCAAGCAACGTTCGAGAGACGATTGGCTAGTTGGTTATGACAGCCAGGAGTTTTTTGCTTTAGCGGAGCGAGTGTTAGTGGAGCTGCGATCGCCTCCAAACTCCGAAGCTCCCCTCACCATTCTGTTAGCCGATCGCAATCCGCTGACGTTTCTCGCGCACTTCATCGCCGCTTGTGCTGCTAATTGCTGCATTGTTCTTGCTAACCCCGATTGGACAAAAGCCGAATGGCAACAGGTCTTTGAGTTAGTGCAGCCGGATTTGGTTTGGGGCGAGGAAGCAAAGGTAGAAGGCAGGAGGCAGAGGGCAGGAGGCAGAAGGCAGAAGGCAGAAGGCAAAGAAGCAGCCAGTAGTCAGCAGCGCTCCTCTGCTTCCCCCAATCCCCTGCTTCCCCAGCCCCCAGTTCTCACTCCTCATATCCTGATCCCTACAGGCGGCACGTCGGGCAAAATCCGCTTTGCTGTCCACACTTGGGAAACCCTCATGGTATCAGTAGAGGGCTTTCGTGAATATTTTGAGGTTGAGCCGATCAACTCGTTCTGCGTGCTGCCGCTCTATCACGTCAGTGGACTGATGCAGTTCATGCGATCGTTCACTACCGGCGGCAAGCTCGTCGTACTGCCCTTCAAAGCACTTGAAGCGGGCGATCGCAGTAACCTTAACCCAGAAGAATTTTTTCTGTCCCTGGTGCCTACGCAACTTCAGCGGTTGCTGGATGGAGAAAGCAGAGGGCAGAAGGCAGCAGGCAGAAGGCAAGAGACACAACACTCAACGTCACTCCTGGCTCCCGACTCTTCGATCGCCTGGTTAGCGCGCTTCCACACGGTTCTCCTCGGCGGCGCACCTGCCTGGTCAGAATTGCTTGATCGTGCCAGAAGCCAACGCATCCGGCTCGCTCCCACCTACGGCATGACCGAAACTGCGTCCCAAATTGCCACTCTCAAACCAGACGACTTTCTCAACGGACAGACCAACGCTGGACACGTCTTGCCCCATGCCCAACTCACCATTCGCAATCCATCCGGCGACATTCTGAAGACAGACCAAATCGGTAACATCACCATCCAGGCGAAATCACTTGCCTGGAGCTATTTTCCCCCCACTCCCCACTCCCCACTCCCCACTCCCCGCTCCTTCCAACCCGATGACCTCGGCTATTTCGATGCCAATGGTTACCTGCACATCGTCGGGCGGCAAAGCGACAAAATCATCACAGGTGGCGAGAATGTGTTTCCCGCAGAAGTCGAAGCAGCCATCCGATCGACTGGGCTAGTACAAGATGTATGCGTGATCGGCATCAGCGATCGCCATTGGGGACAAGCCATTACAGCCGTTTACATCCCCATCAGCGCTGACATTTCTCCTACAAGTATCCAAACAGCCTTAAGTGACACTTTAAGCAAATTCAAACGTCCCAAACATTGGCTTGCCGTCGATCGCCTGCCTCGCAACGCTCAAGGCAAAGTCAATCGACCCCAAGTAGAGGCGATCGCTAAGATGGCGTTGCCCACTGTTCTAGCCATTGATTGATTTCCAGCGGCAGCGATCGACGTTTGCGAGTGCCTGGATCAATGCAGATATGGCGCGTCTGGGCATTACTCACCGATCGTTCCAACTTGCCCTCCAAAAACACAGCATATGCAATCTCAAATTCGCTCTCTTGTAGCTGTTTTGGAATCAGATGAACCACCAGACGATCGCCACAGAACATAGGACGAAAGAAATCCACATTGGCATGGGCGATCGGCAATGCCACGTCAACCCCGCTAAAAAAAGCCCTTAAATCAATCCCCGTTGCTGCCAACGATGCCTCATACGCCTCATGGCAAAGCGTCAACACGTTCGCAAAGTAGACTACCCCCGCCGCATCCGTATCGCTAAACCGTACTGTCCGTTGGTAGATAAAAGGCATGGGGTAAGGGAGTGAAGGGGTGAGGAAGTGAAGGAGTGAAGCGGTGAAAGGGTCAGAGGTCAGAAGTTGATGATCGCAATTAATTGAGCGCCACTAACGCAGATTCTCTTGCCTGCGGCATCCCCTTTGTTAAGAGGAACTGAGAGAACTTAGTTTTATACAAGGATCTGCTACTTTCATACTTTCAATTGGTATTAAAACTCAAAACTCAAAACTTTCCCTATCCCTCGCTCCCCTTGCCCCTTCACCATCTCATCTTCCTACTCTCCACTCCCTACACAGTTGCCGCAACATACCTACCAAAACTCTCTACACTAGAGATTGGACGATGACGCAAGGAGAATTGCATGACAGAGCCACTGTCCGCTCGTGAATTATTCCGGGCTGCTTACGAAAACCGCTACACCTGGGACTCTAACTTCCCCGGCTACAGCACCGACATCACGGTCAAGCAAGGCGATCGGCTTTACACTGGCAAAGCCCGCATCAACCACGATCTCACCTATGACATCACCGATGTCTCTGATGAGCAAGCCCAAGATTTAATCAAAGGTCAAGTCTGGGAAATCGCCGTTCATCGCGTCCGCAAGCCGTTTGAAGAAACTCACGGCAAGAATATCTTTGAACTCGGCGAAACCGATGAAACAGGAGCCGTCGCTATTGCCGTCAGCGGCAAGGCAATGGGCGATGGCTACAAAGTGCGCGACAACGTTGTTTCCCTCGTGCATCGCCACATTCATGGTGTTGTCGTCACTATCAATACCTTCAGCACGATCGACACTGGCGAAGGCTATCTTGCAGAACGCTATGATTCTGTCTACCGCGATGCCAGCACAGGTGAACTCAAAGGCTCCAGCCAATCTGAAGACACCTACGAAAAAATTGGTGGCTACTACATCATCACGCGCCGTGTCATCACAGAAGACAAACAAGGGGAAACCGTTATGACTGAGTATGGCTTCTCCAACATCAAGCTGTTAACGCCAGTAGCAGTCTAAAGAGGCAAGGGACATAGAAGAGACAGAGGAGGCAGGGGCGCAGAGGGAGAAAGAGTTCGGGATTCTTTCTAATGACTTGAGCTGAGTCTCCGTGTTCTATCTCCCATTGCCTCCCTTTCTCCCCTTGCTCTCCCTGCTGCCTTTCTTTCCGCTACGATCGAGATCAAACCACAACCAACACGTCATAGGTGAATCATGGCTGAAACATTAGAACTAACTCCAGTCAACGTCGAAACCGTACTGGATGAAATGCGCCCCTACCTGATGGCAGACGGCGGCAACGTTGAACTGGTCGAAATTGACGGACCGATCGTCAAACTGCGGCTGCAAGGTGCGTGCGGCTCCTGCCCCAGTTCCGCTATGACCTTGAGAATGGGCATTGAGCGTCGTTTGCGCGAATTTATTCCTGAAATCGCTGAAGTTGAACAAGTGTTCTAGAAAGGCTGAGGGATGTAGCTTGCTTCCGCTCTGCGGTGGGCTAAGGGCTGAGTTGATACTGCTCCTTCATCCCTCATACTTCATCCTTTATCCCTTCCCTCTATGCCCCATCCCCTTTACGTTGCTTTTATCTGGCATCAGCATCAGCCGCTCTACAAAAGTCGGGTCGATCGCCCAACACTTCTAGCTGGACAGTACCGCTTGCCTTGGGTGCGACTACATGGCACAAAAGACTACCTTGATCTGGTGCTGCTGCTGGAGGAATACCCCAAGCTGCATCAAACGGTGAATCTTGTCCCTTCACTGCTGCTGCAAATTGAGGATTATGTAGCGGGAACGGCGTTCGATCCCTATCTAACAGCGGCACTGCTGCCCACAGAGCAATTGAAGCCAGAGCAAAAAGCCTTTGTGGTGGAGCATTTTTTTGACGGTAACCACCATACGTTGATTGATCCCCATCCTCGCTATGCCGAGCTTTACTACCAGCGGCAGGATAAAGGACGCGATTGGTGCTTAGAAAACTGGAATCTACAAGACTTCAGTGACTTGCTGGCGTGGCATAATCTTGCCTGGATTGACCCGCTCTTTTGGGGTGATCCAGAGATTGCTCAGTGGTTAGAGCAGGGCAAGGGCTTTACATTGGGCGATCGCCAGCGCATTTACTCCAAACAGCGTGAGATTCTCAGCCGCATTGTGCCTCAACACCGCAAAATGCAGGATGCTGGGCAGCTAGAGGTGATCACGTCGCCCTACACCCATCCCATTTTGCCCCTGCTGGCAGATACCGATGCGGGGCGGGTAGCAGTCCCTAATATGATGTTGCCCACACAGCGCTTTCAGTGGGCAGACGATATGCCCCGTCACCTCAAGAAAGCCTGGACAATGTACGAGGAGCGGTTTGGTCGCTCGCCCCGTGGCTTGTGGCCCTCAGAACAATCGGTCAGCCCTGCGGTTTTAGCCCCGATCGCCAAAGAAGGCTTCCAATGGATCTGTTCGGATGAAGCGGTGCTGGGCTGGAGCATCAAGCATTTCTTCCACCGCGATGCGTCAGGCAATGTTTCTGAACCCGATTTGCTGTATCGCCCCTATCGGCTAGAGACGACCGATGGCGATCTCGCGATCGTCTTTCGAGATCACCGTCTGTCTGACCTGATCGGCTTCACCTACAGCGCTATGGAACCCAAGCAGGCAGCTAGCGATCTGGTGGGACATCTGGAGGCGATCGGGCGATCGCTTAAAACGCAGCAGCCCAGTGATAGCACAGCGCTCGAAGAACCTCGGCTAGTGACGATCGCCCTCGATGGCGAAAACTGCTGGGAGTATTACCCCCAAGACGGCATTCCCTTTTTGCGATCGCTCTACGAAACCCTTAGCCATTCGTCCGACATTCAGCTTGTCACTGTTTCCGAATTTCTCGACCAGTTTCCACCCACCGAAACCATTCCCGCCGACCAGTTGCACAGCGGTTCATGGGTAGACGGCAACTTCACCACCTGGATTGGCGACCCTGCCAAAAATTGCGCCTGGGACTTGCTGACCGAAGCCCGGCAGGTTTTGGCAAGTCATCCCGAAGCCACAGAAGAAGCAAACCCAGCCGTGTGGGAAGCGCTTTATGCAGCAGAAGGTTCCGACTGGTTCTGGTGGTTTGGCGAAGGACATTCCTCCAACCAGGATGCCATTTTCGATCAGCTTTTTCGGGAGCATCTTGCTGCTATCTATCAAGCGTTGAATGAACCCATTCCTGCTAACGTGCGCCGTCCGGTAGAGTCACATACAGAAGGGGGCGATCGTGCCCCTCAAAGCTTCATCCATCCGTTTATTGATGGGCGCGGTGATGAACAAGATTGGGATAAAGCCGGTCGGATTGAAATTGGCGGCGCACGGGGCACTATGCATCGCAGTAGCGCCATTCAACGGCTCTGGTATGGCGTAGACCACTTGAACTTTTACCTGCGGCTAGACTTCAAAGCAGGGGCAGAACCGGGAAGCGATTATCCACCCGAACTAAATTTACTCTGGTTTTACCCCAATGAAACCATGCATAACAGCCCTGCGCCTTTTGTAGACTTACCCGATGAAGCGCCCCTAAACTATCTGTTTCATCATCATTTGGGCATTAACCTACTCACTCAAACACTCTGGTTTCAAGAAGCTGAAGAAGATTGCCGTTGGCAGTCACGCATGACCCGCGCCCGGATCGGCTTTGATACGTGTCTGGAGTTGGCAATTCCCTGGGCAGATTTGCACATTCAACCCGATTGGTCGCTACAACTGGTTGTGGTCTTGTCAGACAGTGGACGTTATCGAAGCTACCTGCCGGAGAATGCACTCTTACCGATCGGTGTACCGTAAGAGCCAAGCTGTACGTGTAAACCACTCAAGTGGATTAATTTGGTCGATCGCCGCAGAACTCACGACACCGCAATTTTATGTTCTCAAAAGCTCTAGCGCGATCGCCTGCGCTTGTGGCATTTGCCCGTAAGTAAACACGTAGGGAATTTCAGGGGCTAACGTTGGCAAAAACTGATCGAGCACATAAGGGCTGCCATAGATGACTAACGCGAGCAGTTGCTCAGACTCAACTAGAAAGTGAAACCAGTCGGTAGCAGTTTGAGTCAACCCAGCGCTGCCGCGAAACGGATTACCGCGGATAAAAAGCTGTAGTAAGGTAGGCTGCCAGATTTTTGTATCAGCGTCTAGCGCGATCGCGGGCGTATGGCGATCGATCACTTGAAGTTTATAACCAAGGGATTGCGGCAGGGCGATCGCGGGGGTCTGCTGCCCTAGCACCTTACATGCCAACGCATCATCAACTACAATGAGATTGCGGCGATCTTGCGACCAGCGTGGGCGATCGATCCGGGAATCAACCGGACAATGCACCCGCATCGAATCTTGCAGAATGTTGGTAACGGTTGCCTGCGCTTGTGGCTGCGCTAATAGAGACACAACGGTTTGCGCTTCAACACCAGTAGGAGTCTGCGTTTCCCAAGCATGAGATGTGTCACCACCAACGGCACCACAGACTTTCTGCTTGGCTTGCCAGAGACGTTCAACCGAAGCCTGAATGCGTTCTGCGGGAATGCGTCCCGTTTCTACGGCTTCACAAACTGCCTGAATCGCACCTTCAGGATCAAGCGGCATTAAAAGCACATCTGCCCCTGCTTCCACTGCCAGCACAGCAGCTTCGTTGGCACCATAGCGGTTCGCAATGGCTCCCATAACCAGTGCATCGGTAACGATCAAGCCGTCAAAGCCCAACGACTGCCTCAATGCCTGGGTCAAAATGCGGTGAGAAAGGGTGGCTGGAAAATCCGGGTCAAGGGCAGGGATTTGGAGGTGAGCGCTCATAACCGCATCAACCCCCGCCGCGATCGCGGCTTTGAACGGCAGTATTTCTACTTCAGTGAGACGTTCGACCGAGTGATTCAGGACGGGTAACTCGAAATGAGAATCAACGGCTGTATCGCCGTGACCCGGAAAATGCTTGGCAGCCGTCAACACGGGATGCTGTTGCGCTCCCCGCAGAAACGCTGTAGTGAGTTGGCTCACGATCGCTGACGTTTCACCAAACGCCCGCACATTGATTACCGGATTGGCAGGATTGTTATTAACATCGACAGTCGGAGCCAGCACCCAATTTAGCCCGAGCGCCCGTGCTTCTTGGGCAGTCGTGGCTCCCAGTTGCTCGGCATAGTACTCAGCGCGATCGGGAAACTGTTGTACAACTGCCGCCAACGCCATCGGCGGCGGGAACCATGTCGCACCAGAAAAGCGCTGCCCCACACCTTCTTCGACATCCGCTGCCATTAGTAACGGAATGCCTGCCCATGCTTGAAGCTGCTGCGTGCGTAACGCAAGTTCTCCTGCACTACCACCCAGGAAAATCACTCCGCCGACCCCTAAGTCTCGAATCCAGTGCTGTAGTATCTCTGCAGTCGGCTCCCAAAGCGGATACTGAATCTGATGGTCAAACAGGTAGCCTGATGCCCGTACCACCACCATTTGAGCCACCTGCTCGGTTAGCGAAAGTGTTTCGATGCTGGGAAGAAGGGGCTGCATAGGAAGAGGTGGGGGGTGAGGGAAGCAAGGATGAAGCTAAAGAAGGAATGATAAGAACTAAAGGCTTTGAGTTTTCTGCCTGCTTTCTGCTTCCCCTGCCTCCCTTCCTTCCCCTACCTTTTGCCTTCTGCCTTTTGCCTTTTGCCTTCTACCTTCCACCGTTACTCCTCTTCCACAAGGTCGGATGGTGCTGATCGCTCCCGTTCCTGACTCAGACGATTGAGTAACGACAGCACTTTGTCACCACGCTCCAGGGAGGCGTCTTCTAGAAACAGCACTTCGGGGGTGCGACGTAGGCGAATGCGTTGACCCAGCTCACTACGAACGAAGCCAGTAGCAGATTTTAGCCCTGCCATTGTTTCAGCTTTGGCTTCGCTGGTGCCATAGATGCTGACAAAGATTTTGGCGTGCTGCAAGTCTCCAGCAACCTGAACATCCGTCACGCTGACGATACCGGCACCCACGCGATCGTCCTTAATGCCAGAGAGCAACATCTGGCTGACCTCGCGCTTAATCAGCTCGGCAACGCGCTCAATCCGACGACTCGTAGCCATAACAAACCTACCTTTTAATGTGTACGTTACTGCTTGGAGTCGCTGTTGCGTCGTCCTTACAGCCGTGAGAATGCTTAAGTCAGCCCAACGCCCAACATGGCACGCAGCGTAAAGCCAAGGAAGACAAAGGCTGCAATAAAGGTGCCAATTAGGGCGATCGCAGTCACTGGGTTCTTAAGCAGCGGTGCGAGGGGCTTCAGTGCGTTCAGAAAGACACCCAAAATTATACCAGTGAGAAAAATCGGGTACTTAGAGACGGTGTTCCAGAAATTTTGCATAAGCTTTGATGAGAATGGCGCAGTCGTGCGTCAAGTCAGGTCGTGAAGAGCATTATTGTTTCATTTTACTGGACTTTCGCTAAAGCACTCCACGCTGAAGTGAATCAAGCGACCCTTAGTAGGGTGAGGAGTGAGGGGTGAGAAAGTGGAAGGGTGAAAAGGTGAGGGCGTGGAAGAGTGAGAAAGTGAAAGGATCAGAAGGGGAAAGGGTAGGTTTTGCATTCAAAGTGTTGCTCCTAATCACTGACCGCTGATAGCTGACTGCTAACCGCTGAAAACTTGCTTCCACATTGAAAAACGCCTCTATGATAGTTGAATGCAAACTCGACTCCCGCCACGACTGCATCCCCGCCCGTTTTTAAAGTGGGCTGGTGGCAAAGGGCAACTCATTCAACAATACAGCGCACATTTTCCTAAACGGTTTTCAACGTACTACGAGCCGTTTCTGGGTGGTGGTGCGGTTTTTTTTCATCTGTTGCCTGATCGATCGCACCTGATGGACATTAACCCTGAATTGGTGAATGTTTACATATGCGTTAGAGACCAGGTTGAAGCGTTAATTGCTTGCTTAAAAGTGCATCGCGATCGTCATTGTGCGGACTATTACTATCAGGTACGTGCCAGTGTGGGTGGTTCGCCACTGGAGCGTGCAGCACGTCTAATTTATTTGAATAAAACGTGCTTTAACGGTCTTTACCGAGAGAATTCTAAAGGGCTTTTCAATGTGCCGATCGGCAGCTACAAAAAGCCAACCATTTGTGATGATGAGCTGCTGTATGCCACTTCAGCCGCACTGCGATCAACGCACATTGAGTCAGGTTGCTTTGAAGCCGTCTTGCATCATGCCACTAGCAGCCATGATTTTGTTTACCTCGACCCGCCGTATCATCCCCTTAGTGCGACTAGCAAGTTCACATCTTACAATCGCTATGCGTTTACAGAAGCAGACCAAATTCGACTGCGAGACACGGTTGTCACGCTGGCAAATCGTGGCGTAAAGGTAATGCTTTCAAATTCGGATTGTCCGTTTATTCGTGAACTCTATCAAGATTTCACAACGCATACGATCGTTGCTTCTAGAGCAATCAATTCCAACGCTGAAAAACGAGGCAAGATTACTGAAGTTTTAGTGACATCTTATTAGCTAAATCTTATTAGGCAAATCGCTTCATTGAATACAGGCTAGCTGGGTGTAAACGTCAGCGATCGCTCGGCGGTTGTTAAATCACTTTCGTTTACGTCTAGCCGTAAGGCTCTGCCCGTCGGACCGACAATCAATCGAGGCAAGGTTTTGTGATCCACAACCTGCATAGTAGTCATGTTGTAAGTGGTGTAGCGGGTTGCATCCGCATCCAAATCAACATCAATGACCGTCAGTGTTTTAAAGGGTTGCAGGCGGCTATTAAGCAGTGGGCGTGGACCGGAGCCTAACGCGCTGGTGTGAAGCAATTCGAGCTTGCCGCTATGAGCGGGATAGTAAGCGTGATCATGTCCGCTGATATAGGTATGAACGCGATATTTTTCGAGCAATGCTCGCAGCTTATCAGCAGGAGCAAGAATTTCGCCGAGTTCATCACGTCCTACAGCTACGGCGTAGAGAGGCAAATGCCCGATCACCATCCGCATTTTGGCAGACTGCGCTGTGGCACTCGCCAAACTTTTTTCTGCCCAGGCTATTTGTTCTGGCGGCATTTGTGAGGTAGAAGCATCCCAGACCAGATAGAAAATATCTTTATGCTGAAAGGTGTAGTAGAACGGAAAGCCTGCGCGATCGACAAACTGGAGATTGGGGTTATGTGCAGGCGCATTCCAGTAAGCTGCCGCCGCCTCACGCTCGCGGCTAAACAAAAACTTGCCGCCGACCGACAGCGCCCCTGATGCATCGTGATTGCCGATCGTAAAGCCAAAGGGTAAACCCGTTTTACGAAGCGGTGCGCCAACGTGACGGTCGAACCCATTCCACATTGCCTGAATTTCTGCGGGGCTAAGGGAGGGCGCTTGACCCGCAACCATATCGCCACCACTCAGCACAACATCTGGTTCCCAGCCAGGGATAAGGGCGATCGCTTTGTGTACTTCCGCTTCATAGGTTGTGGAGCCATAAGCGCTGTTCAAGTCACTGATGACCGCAATCCGTACATCTCCGCGTACTGGGGCAAACAACCCTTTCGGCGCGATCGCAGTTTTGGCAGCGGCGATCGTTTGCCCAGTTGGTGTAGTCGTAGGCGATGGCGCAGTCGTAGCCGCAAGAGACGGAGGACGACTGACTGCACCACTCGTCAAAGCCCTGTGCGCTAACGTTGCAACACCGACCCCACCGAGCAATCCACCCAAAACCAAAAATTGACGACGATTGAGACTCATAAAGGCTTTGGCAAGAACTAGAGGCTAGGGATAAAGACAAAAGGATCAAAGCTGGAGACGAAAGGCTGATCGCTAACTGCTAAGATTAACTCTGCTAAGGTAGCACCCGTAAGAATTTACCGCGTTTGAGTCTCTTTGTGCTGCCTGGGGAAGAAATTGTATGTCACAGGATCAGCCCGAATTGTCATCCAGCCAGCCTGAGCCAGCAGACGGCTCTGAGCGACTAGACGAATCTGAGCCGCTACTAGGATCGGAGTCACTGGACGGCTCTGAGCAATCAGAAATACCTGAGTTATCAGAAGCAACGATCGACCCCCAGCCAGACTTGCAACAGACGGAACCATTGGTAGAGCCAGAGCAGCCGACTGTTCTAAGAGAGGACGTTGCACGTCCCGTCGGTCGATCGCGCTCAACTGCCGCTAGAAGAACGCCGACTGAAAAGGACGAAATTTTACCGGAAACGCTGGTACGGCTTTTGGGTGAGGCAGTTGTAGCCACGCTACCGCTACTTAAGCAACAGAGCATTAAGACACTCCGTGGCACAATCGACCTTTTAGAAACAGCCGTTGAGAGACTGGAAGCAGAACCCACGCCACCCCAAAGAAAGGCACCAGCGCCAGCGATATCTGAGAACGTTTTGCCCCCGTCCTCAAAGCCAAACACTGGCAGACTGGCACCAACTCTCTCGACTCGTGCACTGCGGGAGAAGTTCCAAACCGTTTGGCAACCGCTTTGGCGATCGTGGCGTAGCCTTCTGCGACCACTTCGTAAGCGCCTGCCTACCTCGATCAACCGCAAGTTTTCTGATCCAGCGCTGACTGCCACGCTCGCAGGGTTAACTGCGATCGTCGTATGGGCAACAGGTACGCTTTTCGATCGCCCGCAGCCTACAGTCGTTTCCACACCTTCTACACCATCGCCTGTTGTAGCGGTTTCGCCATCGCCTATACCTACACCCATTCCTTCTCCTACACCAATTCCACCAGTGGTTCAGGCACCAGAAGCACCTAAGCCGATCGAAATCAGTCCTGCACCCAGCAAACCATCCCCGCCACTGCCACCACTCAAATTAACGCCAGAACAAGCGCTAATCGCCCGGATTCAGGATCAGGTTGCTGCCATCAGCAATCGGTATGCCAGTGGCTTGGTGCAATCTGTCCAGGCAAACTTTCGCGGCAGCCGCCTGATTGTCAACATCAGCGATGACTGGTACGGCTTGAGCCAAGCGCAGCAAGACAAATTAGCAAGCGAACTGCTGCGTCGATCGCAAGACTTAGACTTCCTTAAACTGGAGATGGTAGATGGAGCGGGGACGCTGCTTGCCCGCAGTCCAATCGTGGGTGCCGAAATGATTCTCTTTAAACGCACCAACAACGCGACAGAAGCAGCTTAAGACAGCGGTTTTTTCAGCCAGTATTGTGTTTGTCCCGGTGGATAGTCATCCCATTGCGCTACAACCTGATAGCCCAACTTTTCATAAAAACCCCTTGCCTGAAAGCTAAATGTCCCTAGTCTGGCAAACACGCAGCCTCGTTTTTTTGCTTCCTGCTCTGCCAATTCGATGAGCTGTCGTCCATAGCCCTGGTAGCGGTGCGCTTCATGCACCCACAAAAAATCAATTAAAAGCCAGTTCCAGCAGGATGTTGAACCTATCAATCCGCCCAAGATCGTCTGTTGCTCATCTAGCAGCAAAATTTCTAGCGGTTTTTGCGTTTGACGTGCGGCGGCTGTAAAAAAGGGCTCAACTTCAGCACAGCTTTCGCTAAATTGATCCAGCTTTGCATTGATGTAGCGTCGATAGGACTGGTCTTCTGTCTCAAAGAGTGCAAAACGGTAGCGTAACGAATCGGCGCGATCGCCCTCCGCTACCGCTTTCTTCGCCAAAACTTCTGCCAAAACCTGACCAGCGTTAACACCAATTTGAATCGCTGTCTTGTAAGCCTTAACCTGAAGGTCTACGCCGGTAATCGCCGTACCAACAACAACAGCATAGGCACCAAAATCCATTGCCTGCCGTGCCATCTGAGGTGAGGCGATGCCGCCTTCACAGATGATCGGTACGTCGATCGCGCTAATCATCTGCGTTAGCAGTTCAAAACCAGGAGGCGTTTGGTGTTGTGTGGCAGCCGTATAGCCGTACAGGGTTGTACCAACGATGTCGGCTCCAGCCTGAGCCGCTGCGATCGCCGCTTCTAACGTATCCACATCTGCCATCACGGGTTTGCCCAACTCATGATGAATGCGGGCAATCAGTGATGCAACCGTTTCGCCATCTGGACGATCGCGCAGCGTTGCATCGATTGCAATAATGTCTGCACCAGCCTGAGCGATCGCCTGAGCCTGCACAAACTGCGGCGTAATGTAGACATCAAAGCCGGGTATTTGCTGCTTCCATAGACCAATGATGGGCGCATCAATTTGACGGCGGACTGCCTGCACATGAGTCGGAGTATCAAGCCGCACGCCAACGGCTCCCTGATTGATTGCCGCCTGTGCCATAGCTGCAATGACTGCTGGATGATGCATTGGCGACTCGGCTGGAGCCTGGCAGGACACAATCAGATCCTTTTGAAGGCGTTGCACTAGCGTTAAAGCACTGTCTGACCAAGAGAGCATAGACGTAGTTAGCTGCTAGTTACCAATCTGCAATCTTCTCTAATAACTAACCAACAACGCTCCCCTTAGCCTTGCAAAACGCCATCTTCCAAAGAAGCAATTCGATCAGCAACATCCATTAAGCGGGCGTCATGAGTGACAATGAGTACCGTGCGATCGCTCTCTTTTGCAAGTTGTCGCAGCAGTTCAATGACATCATGCCCGCTATGAGAATCAAGCGCAGCCGTTGGCTCGTCTGCCATGATAATTTGGGGATCACCAGCCAGGGCACGAGCGATTGCCACTCGTTGCTTTTGCCCACCTGACAAATCGCGTGGCAGATGGTTTGTGCGATCGCACAGCTTCACCTGTTCTAGCAATGCCTGTGCCATTTGACGGCGCTTGGCAGAACCACGAACGCCTTTTACCTTTAGCGCCACTTCAACGTTTTCAGAAGCAGTCAGAGCCGGAAATAAGTTAAAGCCCTGAAAGATAAAGCCAATGTTTTGCAGACGGAAGTGCGCCAGATCCGATCGCGACATCTGAGTAATCTCCTGCCCAAGCAGTTGGACGCTACCGGCTGTGGGCGTAAGAATGCCAGCCAGGATGGACAGCAGCGTCGTCTTACCAGAACCAGATGGTCCCATCAGTAGCTGAATATCGCCCCGTTCGATCGTTAGATCGACCCCATTTAACACCTGATAGACATGAGAGCCAGTATGGTAAACCATTTCCACACCCTTCGCTACCACAGCCTGCTCCTGAAACCGTTCCACAATAATCGGGGGAGATGCAGCCCGCTCACGAGCGTTGATAAAATCAGTAAATTTAACTTGAGAAGCAGTCATTGTTTAGAGTTGTGAAAGGCATGGATTAGCTAATAAAAGTGAGGAGCTAAAGGAGAACCAAGCGAAAATCTAAGGGCACGCCATCACGGTCAACGTTAGCTTCATAGCACCAAACCCCTTTCCCGAACGTCAGTTTAATAATTTGCCTACATAGTGTAATACACAGTGTAACGAACTCAAGCTACGGCTCGCATCGCCTAATACGGTATGCCTTAAGACGTAGCTACACTTTAACTAGAAGCAGCGCTTTGAATCTAGTCTAAGCCTTGAACACGATCGCAGGATCGACTCTCGTTACTTTTTGAATCGCAAACATTGCCGACCCAACGCACATTACGACTGTAATACAGAACACACCTGCAGCTGTAACAGGGCTAATCAAAATCATGATCCCTTTGGCTGCCATCGTCCAGGTGCCCAAACCGATGCACAGTGCCATGCTTGGCAAATAGCCCAACACAGCCATCCATAATGCCTGTTCGGTAATCACCCGATAGATAATCCAGTCGGATGCGCCCATCGCTTTGAGCGTGCCGTACTCTTTAATGTGGTCTGCCACTGAAGAGTAAAGAATTTGACTCACGACTACCATGCCAACAACGAAGCCAACCGTTGCACCCAAGCCTAAGATAAAACCAACGCCAGTCCGCTTTTCCCAATAGTCGCGGGTTTGCTGCGCCATTTCTGCTTTAGTAAGGGTGCGGATACCGGGTAACGCTGCATCCAACCGCTGCCGTAGTGCCTGCGCATCCTGATCTGGCTCTGCCTTAACCAGAATGAAAGTAATTGAGTCAGACAATGAGAGCTTACGGGGTGCTGGTGGCGGGTTTTTGGACGATCGCGCTGGAGCCGCTTCGACATTATTCAGTACCTCCACTTCGCCATTTTGAATGCGGATATTTGCGGTTGACCTCAGACCGGACGTAGAGAAAGCATTGGCTGTTTCGAGCGACGTAAACGCAGTCGCACTCGATGCCATGGATTGGGTATCTGTTGCTAGCCCAACGACTGTAGCGGGCAAAGAGCCGATCGAGCCACCGTCACCAACCTGCTTAAGATTAAGCGCCATCAGTTGAGCTTTGTCGATCAACATCGTATAGGCCGTATTTAAGGCAGTGATGTTACCTTGAGTCAGTTTCCAGTTAGCAAATAACTGACCATTGGGGTCAAAACCATACAGACGAATGGGCGCGATCGTCCGATCAGAAGCCCGCCACAGCGCCGCTCGAATCATCAAAGCCTCGGCACGTTGCACCCCTTCGATCGATCGCACTTTTACCAGTTGCTCTAGCGGTAAGGGTGATGTTACCTCCAGATGCACCATATCTTCAGACGCAACCCACAAATCGGCACTGGACTGATCGATGAGCAAACCAGTCGATCGCGTGAAGCCATGCAAAATGCCGATCTGGATCGTGACAAGGCTAACCGCAAACATAATCCCCGCCTGGGCAACCAGGAAGCGAGGAATATCTTCAAACAAATTTTTGCGGGCAATTGATGCCATAATTCGTGCGCTTTAGAATCTGATTTGAAGCGAACTTGGCTTAGAAAGGCGCTTATGCAGTAGCTAGACCTAGCGTTGATCACGCTCGCCAGTCAGGTACCGACACAATGTTTCCATAAAAATGTTTTCATAAAATCGCTGGTGTCTGTAGGGACGCTCAGATAACATCCCTACAGACGATCCATTCTAACGGGCAGAACCGCTGGGGCTAGGTTGTAACTTCAGATACTCGGGAAGCGATTGACGCAAGCGATCGCCATAGAGCGCTAGCGCATTACCACTCAGCAACAGAGCCAGATAGTCGCGATCGTAGTCTGAACTGGTCGCTGCATCTTTAACACAATCCTTCAGCACACCATCCCAGTGCCCATAATCGCCAGAGAAACAGGTCAGGTGCTTGCCCGCTTCACCTAAACCGATCGGCAGGTAGGAGGGACCTGGATCATCCGACTCAAAGGACGTAAAGATCTGACCCCGCTCAAAATAATCCATTGGATCACGGTGGCGCAAGTCGTAATGTTCATACAGACTCGCATCGTCAATTTTGGTCGGGTCGTTTTCCTTTGTCCACATCAAGTCAAAGATGCTTTTCGCCTGACTGATGATGTTGGTGTTGTTGTGGGTGCCGCGCTCCTGAATCATCAGCTTGGTGAAATCCATCAGCGACGGACGATAGGGATGTTTGGGATCGAAGTCACGAATACGTTTTTCCCAATGTTCGTGCATGGCGTGAGCAAGGTCAGGCACCCAGCCACAGCCACCTTCTAAAAAGCCAACGCGCAGGGTTGGAAACTGCTCAAACGCGCCATCAAACACCATGCGAGTCATCGCGTGCTGCTGCTGGTTGCGCTGCACAAAAATGTGGTTCAGCACAAACGTTTCCATGTGGTCAGAAATACCGCCCATCATGTACGAGCCAGGTCCGCCGTGGATGCCCAGTGCGATGTTCAAATCAACGGCAGCTTGCAGAATGGGACGGAAATCGGGATGGCTAATGGCTTTGCCGGTACGGATTTCGGGGAAGGCATCGGGTGCTTTGGGATGGGGAATCGGCATATTGGGTGCCACTGCCACACCAATCAATCCCAGTTCGTTCACACAGCGATACATTTCGGCAACGGCAGCATCCACATCCTGTAGAGGGAGTACACCAATCGCCTTTAGCCGATTATCGTAACCCCGGCAATCTTCGGCAATATAGCTGTTGTATGCCTTACAGAGGGCGATCGCTAAATCCTTATCTAATAAGCTGGAGAAAATCAGGTTTAAGGTGCCATAAATGACCTGCACATCAACCCCTTCCTGATCCATATGCTGAAGACGCACTTTGTTGAACATTGCGCCCAAGGTTGTGTCGGGATGAAGATTGCGGAAGCCGCCTTTGCCCAAGCCCTGTGGCTGAGGAAACATTCGAAGGTAGTCAGCCTTGCCAGTAGCAGGATTGGCATCAATTACTTTCGCTCGTTGGTCGCCCAAGCTATCGACAACCAAGCCGATGCGATCGCGGTACTCTGGCTCAATGTAGTCTCGCAGCACTAGAGGATTCTCTAGCTTGTGAGCGTCAGCATCAATGACCGGTAGACCTTCGTACATTCGTTTCTCCTTAAAACTTAGGGGGAAAGAGGTTATCAGAAGAGAGGATAGAGTTTGAGGCTGTATCGTTTGAGCTAAATCACGCCAGCGATGCTGCTTACAGCAAACTGTTCCATGCAAACAGTTAATCGAAATCATCTGCACACATGGTTACGCTTTCGAGAAAAGCAGTGTAAAAAGGCTTAGAAGAGAGCAAAAGCAGAGCCTAGCACTCAACCCAGCGGTCTGACTTGAGCAACCGGCCTTGCAGCCGCATCCTCTAAATTGCGTCTGGCTTTACATTCAGCCGTCTAGCTAACTTGATTTCTCAATGTCAGTCGTGCGACTGAAATAGGCTAGAACTTGACGTAGCCCAAACCAGCGCTCAAAAGACCATGACATTGCTACCAGGATCGTGATGCCGGGATATTTAACGAACGCTGGTTCATTTTTCTCAAAGACAGCGTGCCCACCCAGCGCAAAAACCTGGGTCAGCACCAGGCAAAGCAGCGTGATCCGCCAGTCCAAAAAGAGATAAACGATCGCAGCGATCGCCAAAGCATTCGTGAGATGGTGCAATGCCTGGTTAATGGGATTTTGATGACTTGCAATAAAGTGCGCTTTTGCAGCCTGGAAGTAGCTCAAGGCATAGCCTCCGAAGTGTTTAGTCAGGGTTCTGGCACGATACCACAGACAAATCATGCACGCGTGTGAGCGATCAAAAGTCTTTGGAATTGGGAGGCTACCACCAACGCAACTCGGTATAACCCAACTCTGGGCGGCTCAACTCTTCCTCAGTCAACCAATCTACCAGCTTGTAGGTGCCAAAAACGTGATCCCACCAGTCTACCGCCAACCCAAAGTTGTGATGCCACATCCCATACTTGTGATGCACATAGTGGACAGGCATCTTCATCCAAAAACACTTGTGAGGGTTTTCATGCTGAAGCTGGTGGGCGTAGGAAGAGAAGGCTGCAAAGGCAAGCCCACCCAAAAACCAACCCAGCCCTGCTTCTAGCGAAAAGAAGAACAGCAAGAGCATCACGACAAACGTGCCCTTCACGTAGTCAAAAAATTCCCACACAACGCCTTGCCCCTCATTACGACGATGATGGTCACGATGCCGCTCACCAAGCTGAAGCGGTGCGTGCATGAGGCGATGTACCCAATACTCCACTAGACTGGCGAGTACAAAGGCGATCGTGAACCAGACCAGCCCTGTCGCTACTTTCGTCAAGTCAGGCATAGATTCTCCTTCCTTACACCTACCTACCCAAAATTGAAGCGTACCGGATATTTCAAGATTTTGCTACTTGTAAAGCAGACAGCAGAACCTAAAAGGCAGCATGAATGCAAAAAATGCAAAATGCAAAACGTCTCTCACTTCTGATGCTTCACTCTTCATCCCTCTCCCCTTACCCACCCTGGGCTTTTGTAAGCAAAGGTTAAGTGCTATCATGCACTCCAAGTTGAGCATCGTTGAGCATTTAATGTATGCAACCGTAATAGTCTTGCAAGACGATCTTGTTGGCGAGGCGATCTAGCGGGAGGAGGAAGAAATGGAACTGGCTACGACCTTAAAAAGTCAGGCAGTTCGATCGGGCGTGCGCCAGGCTGGCATCAACCCCAACCATTGGTACGCTGTTGGTTGGGCAAAGCAGATCTCAGTGGGGCAAGTAATTCAGGTTGTGATCTGGCAGCAGGCGATCGCGGTTTATCGGGATGCCAACGGTACTTTGCACGCACTTGAGGATGCTTGCCCCCATAAGGGCGTAGAACTGCATCGCGGTAAAGTGCAGGGACAGCATTTGGTGTGTCGCTACCACGGTTGGGAGTTCAATGCCTCAGGTCAATGTGTTAGTATTCCCTACCTACTAGAGGGGCAAAAGCTGCCCTGCGCTCAGGCGCGAAGCTATCCAATTCAAGAAAAATATGGTTTGATCTGGGTGTTTCCGGGGGAGGCGGCGATCGCGGTAGACCATGAGCTACCTGTGATGAAAGAGTATGCCGAATCAGGATGGCTGCAAGTTCCCATTAGCGGTCATTTTCAGGCTCATTTTTCTATATGCAACGAAAACTCAATGGACGTGTTTCATGGCTTCTTACACGAGAACCTACAAGGCTGGTTTAACCCGCGTCTACTGAAGTTGAGCGAAACTGATCATGCAGTCCAGGCAGAATATCAGGTATCTTACAAAGGTCGTATGGCAAAGTTCTTAGGCTTAAGTGAACGGGCTGACCAAGTGACCACCTTGCCGATTACAGTAGAGTATCGCTATCCTCATTACCAAAGCAACTTGCAGGGCATCTCAGCACTGTATCTCATGCGGTTGCCAGTAAGCCCGGTTGAAAGTCGCTCGTTTGCGCTCTTCTTTTTCAGAATTCGCTTACCGCAGTGGCTACTCAAAGGGCTTGAGCCGCTGCTGCAAGTATTGCTTGAGCGCTTTGTCTTGATGAAGTTTTTGTCTCAGGACATTGAAATGATGGAGAGTGAGCAGCGGCAATATTCAGCGTCTCCGCAGCGGCGTTACGTTGAGATTAACCCAGCCATTATTGCTGTTCAGCGGTTGATCGTGCGGCAGTTTGAACGCTTTACGCAAAGTTCTAGTCAAACCAACATGAATGGGCACAAAGAATTAGATTCAGTCGTCTCCCGCTCTGTAGCTGTTCCGCAGCACAGTTTTGCCCCTGATGAGCAGCGATCCGATCGCCCTGATTCTGTGTAGGCAATTGTACTCATACAGTTATATGCGCCTTAAAGTACGCTCAAAAATAACTGTCTTTGTGTCTACAACTGCAAAAGTTGGCATAATACCGTTCTATGCATCTAGTTAATACAGTTCAAGCCAACATTCATGCAAAATTGTGTTGGGCTGGATAGCCAATAATTTGCTAGGAAAATATACTGTTGGGCAAGAAGCGAGTCGGCTGTCTACAAAAGGTGAGAGGAGTTTACTGTGCAAGTTGTTAAGGAGTACATCCAGCGCTGGTACGAGAGTGGGCTAGACCCCGATATCTACATTTGCCATAAAAAGCAGGGCAACCTTGTAGACATTGAAGAAGAAGCGACTGGCAAACGTCGGACGGTTCTCACCTTCTGCACAAACGATGTGCTAGGACTAACCCAGGAAGAGGCAGTTAAGCAGGCAGCCGTCGATGCGATTTGGCAGTATGGTACGTCCAATAGCTCGGTTTCAGCGTTAAGCGGTCGCATTGATCTACATCGACAGCTAGAGAACGAAATTTCGGCATTTAAAGAGTTGCCACATACTCAGCTTTTTCTCAATGCGTGGATGGCGATGCAGGCGTTGGTTGATGCCTTTTGCCATTTAGCGATTCCAGTACCCAACTTTCAGCACACGCGCGAAACGTTGATTTTGACCGATGTGCTGAATCACGGCTGCATTGTCTCGGCGCTGGCACACTCTGGCACTCGCTCTGGCAAGATGTTTGGCCACAATCCACGGGTGCGAGTACGTGCGTATCGCCACTGCGATATGGAAGATCTTGCCCGCCGCTTACAGCGCTATGCCCGTCCTGACGATCGCATCATGGTTGTTTCTGATGCAGTGTTTTCGATGGATGGCGACATTGCGCCCCTGCCGCAGATGCTCGATGTCATGAGCAACTATGAGGGCAGTGTCCTTGTCATGGATGAGGCTCATGCTAGTGGGGCGATCGGTGCTACAGGTCGCGGCATCTACGAACACTTCGGACTTCGCCCTCAGCAGACTCTAGAACGGGGCGTTGTACCGTTGATTATGACTACTTTTTCTAAGTTTGCTGCTTCAGCCGGAGCTGCCATCAGCAGCCACGTTGCCGAACTGAAGCCGCTGCTGGATGTATCACCCACGTCGATCGGTACAATTTCGCTACCGCCGCCAACGACTGCTGCCGCTTTAGAAAGCATTCGTATTGTCCGGCGGGAGCCAGAGCGGGTCAAGCAGCTACAAGAAAACAATCGCTACCTGCGAGCAAGTCTTGCAGCCAATGACTTTATGGCGATTGGCGAAACTAACGTAGTGCCTGTCATCTTGCCGCCTGAAATCAATCCGAAGCTTTATGCTAGGCAGCTCATGGAATACGGCATTTGGGTTTCACCCATCTGGTTCATCGCCAAACCACGTATTCGCGTTACCGTCAACGCGCTTCATACAAAGGAAGACATGGATCGTCTAGTAACGACGATGGTCAAAGTGCGCGATTTAGTTTACAAGCCCACCATTAGCGCCTGATCGTGCTTAGAAGTTGTGAGGAGCCGCTAGCCCAAAGGTGAGCGACCCTCATACATCTTTCAACTTGAAAGCACGATCGGAGTAAGTGAAAAAATTATTGTTAGCACCAAAGCAGCTCTTGGGTGCTAGAAGGTTCTAGGCGCTAGCTGGTGTCAGAGGTTGTTTGAGTGTCTGGTAGTCCGACCTGCGACCACGTGGGCAAGACTCGCCAACATAGACTACTAAAACGAGGCTTTGAAGCCTGCGGTGGCAGGTTATAGCTCTTTGGGTAATGTCAGTGGAGTCACAACTTTAGTCGCTAAAGCGACAGGAAGCTGGGCTTTCAACCCATCTCTCAAAGATGATTCGCGATCGCACGTTTGCTCTGTTTTGCTCTGCTAATCGCTATCGGTAGAGACATTAAGGGGAAGCTACCCACTGGTTCATTTTTCAACATCATATGTGTGCTGTATTGCAGATCAGCAGCGACCATTTGCCCAACAGCGCCTCTCGATTTCTAGGCTTGAGCAAAGTGGTAACCTTATCTCAATCCTGCCTGGTTCGTATATGTCGCAGAAAAATGAAATGCCAGCGCTAGTGCTTGCACTCCTACTTACAGTTGGGGTGTTAGGTGCCGGTTTTTGGTGGTTAATGCCGAAAGCAGGCATCAAGCTTGGTTCTCAGCTAACCACTCAGGAAAACACATCCGTTGATGATCGTATCAGCCAGGGAGAACGCAGCTTAGTTCAGGCAGAAAGCAAAGCTGATAATCCCGTCTTTGTACAGGCAAAACAGGCAGGCATTCAGGCAATGGCTGCAAAGCAGTATGGCGAAGCAACTGCACAGTTTCAGTTGGCGCTGCAATCAGCCCGTAATGCACCTGAAACGGCGATTTATTTGAACAATGCCTATATTGGCACTAAACGTTCTCATACGATCGCGGTAGCCGTACCCATTGGCAGCGACCCCAACGGCAGCTTAGAAATTTTGCGGGGAGTAGCGCAGGCGCAGCTAGAATTTAACACCATCAGGCAGGCGATTCCACTTAAAGTCGTAATTACCAATGACGACAACAACCCTAATACAGCTCAACAAATTGCCAACACACTGGTGGAAATGCCTGATGTGTTGGGAGTAATCGGTCACTACGCCAGCGATGTCACGCTGGCAGCAGGCAATGTCTATAACGCGGGTGGATTGGTAAGCATCTCTCCCATTAGCTCTACCGTAAAACTTTCGGGTTTCGGTAAGTACATCTTTAGGACAGTGCCCAGCGACTATGTTGCAGCAAGAGCGCTGGCAGACTATGCCATTAAACGTTTGCAGCAAAAAAAAGCAGTCGTCTTCTTCAACTCTCAGAGTGCCTACAGCCAATCGTTAAAAGCGGAGTTTGTCACTGCAATCGCTCTTTCAGGTGGGCAAGTATCTGCTGAGTTTGATTTGTCGGCTCCTAATTTTAGCGCCGCTCAGGCAGTTAATCAGGCGTTGAAACAGGAGGCTCAACTGCTGATGCTAGCGGCAAATACAGGCACCCTTGATCAGGCACTTCAGGTTGTGCAGATTAATCAGCGCCGTCTGAGTCTAGTGGGCGGGGATGATGTCTACGCCCCGAAGACATTAGAGGTTGGTGGACGCCAAGCAGAGGGCATGGTGCTGGCGGTACCCTGGCATATTGACGGCAACCTTAAGTCTGCTTTTCCCAGACAGTCGCGTCAACTTTGGGGTGGTGATGTGAACTGGCGGACTGCCACTGCGTATGATGCGACGAAAGCACTTGCCGTCGCGATCGCCCGGAATCCCACTCGTTCAGGCGTACAGCAAGCGCTGACAGCACCCGACTTTGCAGCAGCAGGGGCATCAGAGCCAGTGCGATTTTTGCCATCAGGCGATCGCAGTGTTGGGATTCAACTGGTAAAAGTGGCCCCCGGTAAACGCTTTGGATCAGGCATTGATTTTGTCCCCCTCGCTTGGTGAATAGCATCTAAATGGCTGGACGATTGCCTGAAACCAACGATCGCCCAGTACTCAAGAGCTCTTCAACCGTATAGAACGATACGCTTTACTCAGTGTTCTAGTCAGCATTATGTGCGAAAAAGATTCAGAATCACAGGCTTTAACTGTAGCAAGCCCGTTTATAGAGGATTAAGATTCAGATGTGATCATCACTAGATCAATTGAGTAACGTCCTATTTCAAAGGGTTAGACACGTGGCAGAAAGCACTGACAGCAAAAGAGAAAAGGAAAAATTCTTTTATCCAACTGCAACCTACCGAGGTGAATTTACGCCAGAACATCTAACGTTCAATGCCAATCTGCAAGAATTTGCTCAACGGGTCTCTCTCCTATGCGGTCTAGAAACAGGCGGCAAAATTCCACCGGGCGAAGCCTACAAGGAGATCAAGAAGCTGTGGGAACAACTCAAAGAGTCGAAGAAGGCGTTGCTTGATCAGGTAGAACGACCCCGACCAGAACTGCCAGAGGATGATAGCTAACGCTAAACCTTAAAGTAGTCTTTGACGATCGCTAGAATCTGCTCGGCAGAGTCACCCTTCCCAAACGGATTGACTGCCATTGCCATTGCTTGATAAGCCTCTGTATTGCTCAAAAGCTCGCCTGCGGCTGCCAAAACGCGATCGGGGTCAGTTCCCACCAATTTGGCAGTTCCAGCCATGGTTGCTTCGGGGCGTTCAGTCGTCTCTCGTAACACCAAAACAGGCTTACCTAAACTCGGCGCTTCTTCCTGTAAACCACCCGAATCGGTCAGCAGTAAGTAGCAGCGCTGCATCGCGCCGATCAACGCCGCATAGTCCAACGGTTCTGTCAAAAAGACTCTAGGATGCTTGCCCAGCATCGCCTGTAACGGTTCACGTACAGTAGGATTACGGTGTAGTGGCAACAGCAGCGCTGTATCGGGAAACGCC
Organism: Phormidium sp. FACHB-592; assembly: GCF_014695795.1. Lineage (NCBI taxonomy): Bacteria > Bacillati > Cyanobacteriota > Cyanophyceae > Oscillatoriales > Oscillatoriaceae > Phormidium > Phormidium sp. FACHB-592. The sequence continues at coordinate 471,960 of NZ_JACJOZ010000074.1, read as the reverse complement.
TCCAAGATTTTTAGAAAGCTGTGAGCGATCGCTTGCAGTGGTTCACCCCAGTTTTCGCGACGATGCACCGTTGACAGCAAAACCCGATACTTGCCCCACTCCAGGTTCGGTACATCACAGGCAGGTTGCTGTGCTGCCGTTTTTAGCAGTGCGTCAATTACCGTGTTGCCCGTCTGGTAAATCTTACCCAGAACACCCGATCGTTCCAGGTGTTCGACCGCTAGTGCCGTGGGTGCAAAGTGCAATTGAGTAATCTGAGAAACAAGGCGACGATTTGCTTCTTCTGGAAACGGATTGTAGAGATCATCGGTTCGCAAACCTGCTTCTACGTGCCCCACGGGAATTTTTTGGTAGAACGCCGCTAAGGCTGCGGCAAATGCCGTTGTTGTATCGCCCTGCACAAGCACCAGCCGGGATTGCAGCGTTTGAAAGAGTGCTTCTAAGCCACGCAAGGTGAGATGAGTGATATCACTCAAGCTTTGGTTAGGTTGCATGATTGCAAGGTCATGATCAGGCGTTAACGCGAACAAAGCCATCACCTGATCGACCATTTCGCGATGTTGCCCGGTCAGAATGACCTGTGTGTCAAAAACTGGGCAAGCTTTGAATGCCTGAATCACCGGAGCCAGCTTAATTGCTTCTGGGCGCGTCCCCAAAATAATGCTGACTGGGATAGGAGTCTTCTGCATGACGTTCAGTGAATGGAGTGATCTAAAGACAGACAATAACCGAAGGCAAGACTGCCCACGCTCGCTGCCTGTTAATGATGACATCCTGACGCACGATTGCAGGAGTCATCGATCGATAAGGTTCGCCAAAAGTTATCTTCAAGAGCAGCATTGCACCAACGCAATAAAAAACCCGGTAAAAACCGGGTTCGTTCATCTTATATCGGGATGTTACAGATCAGAGCGTTGCAGATGACGTTGCCACTTATCCTTTCACATCGCATGTCAGCGGGCAGGCTGCATACACGGATGTGTGCCGAGGATTAGCTTCGCCATGTAACCACCGGAACCAGGTTAAATCTTGAGGGTGAACACCCTTTAAGGTTAGAACAGCAGCGCCTAGCATAATGCCCAAAACGTTAAAGCTAAGAATACTGCCAGCAACAACAAGCACTGCACTTACTGGCAGCACGGATTGCAAAACAACGGCAAGCAAAGAGCCGATCGTCACCATAAGAATAATCAAAGGAAAGCCAATGATGAGCAGACAAACCGTTAGGGCAAATGTCCAGATCAAAAAGCTTTTGATTGCCAAAATATAGTAGGTATTTCTAAAGCTTTGGCTCTGAGATAATGTCATTGATTGCCTCCTAAATAAAGAATTGATGGTTTAATCAAAATGTTTTCTGGTTGACTCACGCTCCAGTTGCGTAAGTTCTTCATAGTATAGGGAGAAGATTCGTGCTAGGTGAGTCCTTGTAGCGTAAATTTACAGTCTTGAGTAATTGTTTACCTTCGTGAGACCGGTTTGTAAGCGCCACGGATAACCACCAGGCAACGCTCTTAGCAGCAGACTCAGCAGACTAGCCCTTAAAGGAACAAGATTGCTATCTGTTAAAACTGCACTTTTTGTAACATTTCTACCGAAATTACTATTAGACTTCTTGACTCATAATGCTTTTCGCTCCTAACAGAGCTGTACTGAAAATCACTTCTTGTAATCCCTCTTACGAGGTAGGGCAGCTAATAGCAGGGGCTACATCAAGTAATTTTTTACGTTTGGGCAGTTATTAGCTTCCGTCACTTTACTAATGAAACCTTTGCTACAAACCCAACGCCTTAAGGCTTGCAGAGATGTCATTCTCTAATCACAAAAGCCTGCTTCAAGGTTAAGTCAAGCGACTGGAGCTAAAGGGATGTTGCTACCATCGGCGTGCTGCATAGATAGCGGTCAAAAAGAACATTAGAACAGACATAAACCTTGAAACTTCCTTTGAGCAAGGGCTTCTATTCATCCCTCACCCTTTATCCTTTGGCTATAAACATTTGGATCTCCTACTTTGGAAAGTGGCTAACCCAATTGCAAACGTTATTAGGCTAACAATGAAGCTTTCAGACAGCAGCGCATGACCTACGATTATGATTTGTTTGTGATTGGTGCAGGTCCAGGCGGTGTAGCAGCAGCAAAACGATCAGCGCAATATGGTGTAATGGTTGCGATCGCTGAGCAGGCTCAAGCAGGTGGAGGCTGTGTCAACCGAGGTTGCATTCCAAAGAAGTTGATGGTTTATGCGTCAGCGTTTGCACGATTGCAGCGCGATGCGATCGCGTATGGCTGGAGCAAGAGCGAACAGCAGTTTGACTGGCAGCGGTTTGTCACTGTGAGAGATCGCGAAATTCAGCGGTTGCAGCAGGTACAGAGGCAAGCACTACAAACAGCAGGGGTTGAGTTTATCAATGAGCGGGCAACCTTTGTCGATGCCCATACATTGGCAGTCGGCGATCGCAAAATTACGGCTGCAAAAATTTTGATCGCGGTGGGCGGTAAAAGCATTAAGCCTGCGATCAGCGGCATTGAACACGCGCTCACATCTAACGAGATGTTTCACTTAAGGGCGCTTCCTGAACAAATTGCCATTTTAGGCGGTGGCTATATTGGTGTTGAATTTGCCAGCATTCTGCGCGGCTTTGGCTGTGAAGTAACGCTGATTAACCACGAGCACTGTCTGCTTTCAGGGTTTGATGCTGATTTGGCAGCAGCAGTGCATCGTGCCTTCGACCATCGTGGCATTCAAACGCTCTGTAATACTACTATCAAGACGATCGAGCCTGTGCCAGAAGGCTTGCGGGTCACGCTAGAAGGCGAAACTGCTACACCTTTAGTAGTAGAGACTGTTCTCTGTGCCACTGGTCGTGCACCTCAGCTAGACGAGCTAAGGCTAGAAAACGCTGGAGTGGAAGCAAAAACGGCGATCGCGGTAGACGATTACAGCCGCACTAGCCAGCCTCACATTTTTGCAGTGGGTGATTGTACCAATCGCCTTCAGCTTACCCCCGTTGCCAAAGCCGAAGGCAAAGCCTTTGCTGATACTGTCTTTGGTCAGCAGCCCCAGGTCGTTCACTATGACTACGTACCCTCAGTGGTTTGTAGTGACCCAGAAGCTGCGTCTGTAGGGTTAAGCGAAGCCACTGCACATGAAAAGCTGGGAGGAGCGATCGCGTGCTACCAGTCGGAGTTTCAACCGTTGTTCTATAGCCTGACCGATCGACCGCAGCAAAGCCTGGTCAAACTGGTGGTAGAAGCTAATACTGAGCGGGTTGTAGGCATCCACATGGTCGGAGATCATGCAGGCGAGATTGTGCAAAGTTTAGGTGTTTCACTACAAATGGGCATCACGAAGCAAGCGCTGGAACGAGCGATCGGTATTCATCCCTCTTCAGCGGAAGAGTTTTTCTCGCTAGAACGATCACCCAGTGCCACTTAATTTTCCTCTTTCGCAAGAGTCAACTGCTGTACAGCAACAATCCCTCATCTGGTTGATGCTCCTCAGCAGTGAATCTGGTCAACTGGAGAGAGCAATGATAATGGGAGCTATAGCAATGCGGAAGCTAAATATTGGCTTAACAGAAGAGCAACGTGCTGGCGTTTGCGAACTTTTGAATAGAGATTTGGCTGATGCCAATCTATTGTTGATCAAAACTAAAAAGTACCACTGGGATGTGACCGGACCTGAGTTCCGCTCGCTGCACCAGATCTGGGAAGAGCAATACGAAATCTTGAACCAAACGATCGACTCCACAGCTGAACGTGTGCGTGCATTGGGTAATTATCCAATTGGCACTGCTGAAGGTTTTCTACGTTATGGCTCGATCAAAGAGCAAACTGAGGGCGTGCCGACTTCCTACGAAATGGTCTCAAACCTGGTAGACGATCATGAACAAATCATCCGCAACCTACGCGAACACATTGATCAGTGTGCTGATGATTTCCATGACCAGGGTACGGCTGACTTCCTCACAGGTTTGATGGAAGGGCACGAAGAAATGGCGTGGATGCTACGCTCCTTCATTGAGGGTAAAGCAGTGGAACCTGACAACCAACCTCCTGCTGGTGTGAAATTCCCTGTAGGTGCTGCAAATTAGACTGTATGTGCTTACTACAAGCCATGTGCTTGCGAGTGTAGAAGTAAACGCAGAATAATAATTCGCCTGAATGCCATTGCTTACTGTTGAAACGGTAAGCGGTGGCATTCAAACTATTTTCAGGCTAATTGCTGTAGGACTTAATAGCCTAGCTGTTCACGTGCCTGCTGACGTAGAGCAAGGGCACCCGCTGCTTTCGGTTGAATTTGGAGGGCTTTGTCCAGTGACTCGATCGCCTGATCATAGCGCCCTAGATTCCATAGAGCCGCACCTTTCGTACTCCAGGCTTCGGCAGAGTTTCGATTAAGTTCGATCGCGATGTCTAGTGCATCGATCGCTTCGGCAGAGCGCCCAAATTCTTGTAATGTCATACCTTGCTCTACCCAGGCATTGGTAAGCGTTGGCTTCAGGAGCGTTGCTTGCTCAAACGAGTCAAGTGCTTCGAGCAGACGATCTTGCTGTTTTAACGCTTTACCTTGACTCCACAATGCTTCAGCATAATCAGGGTTGAGGTTAAGGGCATCATTACATGAAACCAACGCCTGATCTGGTCGTTTTAGCTCCGCTAAGGAATCGCAACGTCCCCAGTGCGCCGCTACGGTCTCTGGCTTTAGCTTCAGCACTTTGTCGTAGGTAGCTAGTGCCTGTGAGTATTGCCGTTTTTTGTGCTGTTTATTTGCCTGGTCAAGCAGTCTAGCAGCTTTCTGCTCAGGCGAAAGCGGTTTGGGTGTCGGGACGGGCAACGGCTTAATAACAGGATAAGTAATTGCCTGAAGTGGCAGCCCAGGCTGACTTATAGATTGCAGAGAGGGGTTAATTTTGAGGCTCAAGAGCATGACCCCTGTTGCAGCTACGCCTGTTAGGAGTGTTCCTCGTCTAACGGTTGGTTGCCGAAGCCAGTGGGCGACTCGCTCAAGCGGGGAAACTTTTTTTGCTAAAAAGGACGGCTCAAAGCTGCGTAGAAATGATTCGGATGCCGTGTTGCCAGCGAGCGTCAACGTTTCATCTCTTGGGTCAGTGTTTCGGGAGTCGATAAAGATGAAATCGTGCGTGGCGCTTGACTGCCTCTGTGTGCCCAGACCGGATGAGTGCGGTGCATCAGAAAGCTCAGTAGCATCCAAATCATTGGTGGCTAAAGCTTGTAATGATTTCGCTGCGGGGTCAGGTGCAAGGCTTCGTAGTGCTTCCAGTGCCTCAAACGCAGTGGGATAACGATCGCGGAAGTCATAGCACACCATGCGATCAAGAATTTCTGCTAGTTCATTGCTGACGTTTGGTGAATGCACGCGCCAGTCTAGCTCACTGGTTTGAGCATCTTCGCCCAGTTCTCGCGGCAGCACGCCAGTAAGTGCCTGAATGCCTGCTAAGCCAACAGCATAGATATCACTGCTAAAACGTGGTTTGCCCGCAAGTTGCTCGTTTGGAATATAACCTTGAGTGCCGATCGACACAGTGGAATCAACATGATCGGTAGTAGGGTCTGCCGCTTGAACGCTGACTTGCTTCACAGCACCAAAATCAATTAGTACCAACTTGCCATCGCGGCGGCGGCGCATCAGGTTGGACGGTTTGACATCACGGTGAATCACATTCTGCTCGTGGACAAACACCAGTACTTCGAGAATATCTTTGAGCAGCGTAATGACTCGCTCTTCTTCCCATTGCTCACCCTTAATAATCTGCCGAGTCAGTGGTTCACCTTCAATGAACTCTTGCACCAGGTAAAACTCCTGGTTCTCCTCAAAATGGGCAAACAGGGCTGGAATCTGGTCGTGGTTGCCGAGTTGGTACAGTACCCTGGCTTCAGTGTGGAACAAACGTCTAGCTGTTTGCAGGCTTTTTGGCTCGTTTGTTTTGGCAAGGAGACGTTTGACTACGCAGCGGGGGCAATCTGGCAGGTGCAGGTCTTGTGCCAAAAACGTTTGCCCGAAGCCGCCAACACCAAGCTGGCTAATGAGCTTGTAACGTTTACCCACAATAGCGGTGGAACTGTCCTGTTGAAGTTGATGCGTCATTGTTTAATTAAGCGACTCCAGGTTCACCAAGCAGCAGGGTAGCCAGACATACCTAGTTTTTCTGTCTACAACCCTAAAATCAGGATGTCCGAGAGAGATTCCTTTTTGTTTCCAATGATAAAGACTCACAGCGATATGTGTAACTCAAGTAGCATTGCAAAAGTAAGTGCGATCGCTCAAAGGCTACTCTAGACGGCATATAGACAGGCTAATAAAAATTAGCTATACGCCTTAAAGGCAACAGTCTTGAAGTAACACAGCCTGAAACAGCACGCTTTTAAGCAGTACACCCTAATGCCTTGCCATAATACTGTGTGATGACGCCACTTCTACTCACCGATTCACCCAGTTTTTCAACTGGGTACGTTGATCGCTCAGGTAACCCAACAGCACCCCGTTTAGCTAAGTAGCTGGGCGTAATTACTTATAAGATGCATTGAGTGCAGTCGAAACCTGGTCTCTCAGTAGTGCTTAATTTAGCCCTCCTAGCTTATTGCTGTTGGTGCCGTTTCACTAACTAAAAAGCGAAGCACGATTGTCTTGAGCCTCTCGCAGTGCCAGATGTCGCAAGGCTTTAGCTTTTAAGAACAGTGATGCCCCTAAAGCGGAGGAGCGATCGCGCTTTTGGTTGGAGTTGACCGCTAGCTTTAGCGAATGACATGAGAACGTTTTCTGCCACTGACTGTTCTGCCCCTAACTTTGCTGCCATTGACTTTTACAGTGAGCGCTAATACTCCTGGCGTCATATGAATAGAGCAGTGGTTAGTTCATTGATTGGCTGACAATGCCAGACCACTGGGCTTTCTTCTCGCGGCTACGACGATACGAAAAAAAGCGATCGGGGGTTTGATAGGTGCAATAAGGCGCGATCGCTACTTGTTCGGCATGGATGCCTAGTTGCTCTAACTGCAAAGCGTTGATGCGACGCACATCTAACCGTACCCGTCCTGGTTCAGGATCAGTGAGCAGTGGGGAATTGGGTAGTTGGTGCAGGGCGTAGAGCAGCGTAGATGGATCGCTAGAGTCAGGAGCAACAACGGTCGCTCCTACCTCAGCCGCCACGTGTTCAGAGACTTGGTACACCTCGCCAGCGATCGCAGGACCCATCGCCACACGCAGATTTTGTAACTGGCTACCCTGTGCCTGCAAACGGGCGATCGCGTGGGGCACAATTTTTAGCGCAGTGCCTCGCCAACCAGCGTGAACGGCTGCAACCTGCCCAGTCACAGCATCAGCAATCAAAACAGGCGTGCAATCAGCGCTACACGCCCAAACTGCCTGATTGCCTCGTTCTGTTATAAGTCCATCTGCCGAGGGCGCTTCGTCGTCGATCACGAGTGATGCCACTTCAGACGGTGACAGAACTGTATTACCATGCACCTGCTTGGCTCGATAGGCTTGTGCCGTTGGTTGCAAAATTTCGGTTAGTTCGTTGGGCGATCGCTGCCAAAACTGTTGCGTAAAAAAGCCATGTGACCACGGCTCTAAAAGGCTACAAGTTAGATACGGCAGTTCATTCCAGGTACGCCAACGCCAGGTATGCATATGGTATGAAGAAAACAAGGGACACAAAACCGACTGAATGTGTTCTTACTGAAGACGGTTCTTCAAAGACAGGTACAATAGTCGAGGTCGTTAACGCTTTGGTTCAAGAAGCGCTACCACGCCTCTACAATAGCCGCAGCTCAATGAAGGGCGACCTTCAGGCTGGAATCAAAAGTGAAAACTTTCACTGCTATTGCAACTGCAACGTTTACAACCGTATCCTAAAGCAATCTCAATGGATACTTTAGGCTTTAAGCTAAAGTCCATTGCCGCTTGCGGAACTAAGCCGTCTACCTTCACGACTAAGCTGACAGCACCAACCCGATCGTCCCTCAGGATCCCCACATGACTCTAAACGCTCATCCAACGCTGCTGAATCGTCGATACCGTGTGCTAGTGCGTGGCTTGGGTTGGATTGGGAGTTTTGGGTTACTCAGTAGCGGCATGGCGCTAGCGCAAGGGTCGGCGGATGATGTGTTGACTGCCCCCTCAATGCCATCGGTGGATCTTAATTCAGCCCCGATCGACTCTACAAACCAACGAGACATCGCACCGCCAGAAGTATCGACACCTGTTTTTGTTGCACCTACTGTACCAGCGCCGGAACCTTTAAGCGTCCAGCCTCAAAGCACTCAGCCAACCGCGCCATCTGCGCGTCCTGATTATAACGATAGTTATGATGCACCGACCTCTATTGTGCTATCGGAGCGTTCAACCGGATGCCGTGCCGTTTTGCAAAGCGGGCAACTGCTAAATGGTAGTCCCTGCTCGTTAGACGATCGCTGGCAGGCTGCTAACGCTAAGGTGACAGCAGATAGAGCCGCATCTAGCATTAGTAGTTCTGGCAACACGAGTTCTGGTGGCATGAGTGTGGCTGGGCTTGGCACAACCACTGCCTTTGCATCGCAAACTCCTACATGGCAAACCTATTACAAGCGCACGGCACGCCCTTCGGGACGCTTAGGCAATGGTAATATTCGCCTGATTTTTCCGCTCTCTATTCCTGCGCCTATTTCCTCACTGTTTGGCTGGCGCGTGCATCCTGTGTCGGGCACTCAACGGTTTCATTCCGGTACCGACTTGGCAGCGCCTTTAGGCACACCTGTTTTAGCAGCTTACGCTGGCAAAGTAGCGATCGCTGACTTCCTCGGCGGTTACGGTCTTTCTGTTGCTCTAGACCACAATAAAGGTACGCAACAAACCCTTTATGCCCATCTCTCCGAAATCTTCGTTAAACCAGGCGAAGTGGTGAAGCAAGGCATGGTCATTGGGCGTGTCGGCAGCACAGGCGTGTCTACTGGACCACATCTGCACTTTGAGTTTCGCCAACTTACGTCTGACGGTTGGGTTGCAATGGATGCAGGGGCACAGTTGGAGTACGCCCTGGCACAGTTAGTTAAGACCATGCAGGTTGCTCAAGCGAAAGCAGCAGCAACTCGAAGTTAGGGATTGGTCGGTTTAAAGTCTGCCGCGCAGTCAGATTTCGACTGCATGCTTGACTGAGCACTTATACCAAAGTTTCAACCTCCAGCCGTAGTAGGCGGAGCATGGTTTAAACCTAGGCTACTGATGGCTTATTCTTATGAAAATTCTTTAGTTAATAAGCAAAGAAAACGAAAGGTTCAGGTTACGCTCGATCGCGGCTGCCAACGTTTCTATTTCGTAAGGTTTACAAACGTAATCATCACAGCCTGAGGCAAGCGCCAGATCATGGTCGAGCGATCGAGCCATAGCGGTGACTGCAATAATTGGAATTGCCTGCGTTTGAGGGTTTTGCTTCAAACAACGAGCTACCTCAAAACCATCCATTTCAGGGAGCATAATATCCAGCAAGATTAAGCTTGGCTGGTGCGTTTCGGCGAGCGATAACGCTGTCTGACCATCCTGGGCGCTGATCACCGTGCAATCGAGTAGCTGTAGCAGTTGATAGTTAACGAGCAAAAGATTATCTGGATCATCATCAACTACAAGAAAAGTGATTTGAGCGTCAGCAGGGTGTAGAGACTGATTGTCCATACTCTTTTCAGGAAAGATCTAACCGTTAGGCGTTCTCTGAAGGAGAGCGGACGAAGTTCCTCCAGCGGCTAATTGGCGCTTTTGGCTAATCATCTGACGATACTTATCAGGTTGCAACTCCACCTAAGCAGAAATACGGCAAGCTGGTAAAGCTAATGCTCATCTCTTGAACCACATTCACCAATTTTACATATAAAAGCGAAGAACGGAATGCGTACTGCTGAAAGTAGAATGCTTGTAAATTCCGGTGAAGTCTTGCTTTGCAGAGTTGTCGTTTGCATCACAGCACGTTCTTAACTCACGCCGTTTCATCGCCTTACTAGATTGACGTGTTTACTTTCAAAAAATACTTGCCAAGCTGAACCTTCACTCAATGTTCTCAAACCTCCAACCTCACCAAGTTCAAACCAAGTTTGAACGTGAGCGTACATTAGGCGGTTTGCTGAAAAGCCAAGCTGTAGTCTGCCCCTAGACTGATCAATCCACTTGGAAATCGCTGTACTCTAGTAGCCCAAGTTGGTAGTTGTAGGTGGAGTCAGCAACAGCACTAATCTAAGCTCTGTAGGGTCTGCAACTTCTGTAACACTAGAGCTATCACACCAGACAAGACAGTAGTGCTGCTAATGGATAGGGTAGAGACAGCGCTACCAGATTGCCACGATCGCCCCTAATGATTGTTCCTTATGCTCCCCAAAGCTGCTGTAAGCGACCTTGACTTGATGCAGGTTATCTTAGCGTGGAAGGTTTGTGGGACTTGATCTCCAATCCCTGATTGCGTCAGGCTTTGATCCTGCTTGGTTCATGCTACGTTTAAAAATGAAACAATTATGAAAGTGGCAATGGATCATAAGCTTGCCTCTGACAAAGGCTTTCGGGCCTTGAAACACTTCTACCTTGGGGTGCTAGGGCTATTATTGGGGGTTTGGCTGACTGGGTGTAACACGTCCCCTTCAACGCAACCTCGATCGGGTGAAAGCTCTCGCCCTACCACTGCCACCGACCCATCTAGAGAAGGTAAAAAAATCATTCTCACTACATTTACTGTGCTAGCAGACATGGCACAGAACGTGGCAGGTGAGAAGGCAATTGTGGAGTCAATTACTAAAACCGGGGCAGAGATTCACGGTTATGAACCGACTCCTAGTGATCTGGAACGAGGACGAGGTGCAGCTCTCATTCTAGACAACGGTTTGGACTTAGAACGCTGGGCAGAGAGATTTTACAGCCGTTTCCCTCAGGTTACTCATCTGACCTTAAGCGAGGGCATTCAACCGATCAATATTGCAGACGATGCTGCTCAAGGCAAACCCAATCCACATGCCTGGATGTCGCCGCAGAATGCCTTGATTTACGTCGAAAATATTCGCAAAGCACTAGTGAACCTTGATCCTGTGAATGCAGCTACTTACACTACGAACGCGGCAGCCTACAGTAAACAAATTCGGGCGATCGATACAAAACTCCAGCAAGCTCTTGCAGCGATCCCACCTGACAAACGCTATATCGTCAGTTGTGAGGGCGCATTCTCCTATCTTGCCCGTGACTATGGCTTGAAGGAGATCTATCTCTGGCCTGTCAATGCCGAACAGCAAGCCGTGCCCAGACAAGTGGAACGAGTGATTAATACCGTTAAAGCAAATCAAGTGCCAGCCGTTTTCTGTGAGAGTACAGTCAGTAACAAAGTGCAGCTTCAAGTGGCAAAAGAATCAGGAGCAAAATTTGCAGGGGTCTTTTATGTTGATTCCCTGTCTGCCTCGGATGGTCCGGCATCCACTTATCTCAAGCTTTTAGAATATAACGTCAGCACATTAATTAAAGGTCTACAAGGCAGTTAAGAACATATTTGAAAGGCTAGATGTAATGTGAAGCACTGAGCGATCGTCCCTATCACTTTCAAAAGACGGAAGCAATCGTTAAGTCTCTCTTTTGAAAGAGGGTTTAAGAGGGAACTGAGCGTTTTGCTACAGATAGTAGGACTTTTAAGAGCTTTTTAGGGAAGAAAAAATGGCCGCAGTCAGCCTCGATATTGAGAATGTAACCGTTGCCTATCATGGCAAAGTAGCGTTACACAGCGCTTCGTTACAGCTCAAAGCAGGAACCATTTGTGGCTTGGTAGGGATGAACGGTGCAGGCAAGTCTACGCTGTTTAAGGCAGTCATGGGCTTCGTCAAACCCGTGCATGGGCGAGTGTTGGTAAATGGGTTGCCGATTTATCGCGTCCAAAAACAGAATTTGGTTGCCTATGTCCCCCAGGCAGAAGAGGTGGACTGGGATTTTCCAGTGAGCGTTCAGGATGTGGTGATGATGGGGCGCTACGGCTACATGAATTTTCTGCGTATGCCGCGACCGTCTGATAAACAGGCTGTGCGGGATAGCCTGGAGCGAGTCGAAATGTGGGAGTTGCGCGATCGCCAAATTGGAGAACTATCGGGTGGACAACGGAAACGTACCTTCTTTGCACGCGCCTTAGCGCAACAGGCAACCGTGTTACTTCTAGACGAGCCGTTTGCTGGCGTTGATGTCAAAACCGAGAAAACAATGATTAGACTGCTGATGGAACTGCGTCAGACCGGTCACACAGTACTGCTTTCCACCCATGATTTAGCCTCTATCACCACCTTTTGTGATCAGGTCGTGTTGATTAACCGCACAATTCTGGCGTATGGCGAAACTTCAGATGTCTTTACAGAAGAAAATCTTTCCCGCACCTTTGGTGGTTCAGTGATCGATTTATCCCTGACGAAAAGCAAATTAGCTCAGGGCAAGCAAGAGGAGCAGTGATGGATTTAGTTCAGTGGTTTTCGGCACCGTTGCAGAGTGAGTTCATGGTAAGGGCAATTTGTGTAAGTGCCCTAGTAGGAATGGTCTGTTCGGCGCTATCTTGCTACATGACCTTAAAGGGATGGGCTTTGATGGGCGATGCTGTTTCTCATGCCGTCATGCCAGGAGTTGTCATTGCTTATATGCTGAACCTTCCCCTTGCAGTTGGCGCGTTTGTCTTTGGCGTTGGTTCAGTCATTACGATCGGCTTTATCAAGGTAAAAACTCGTGTCAAAGAGGATACGGTTATTGGGTTAGTGTTTACCGGCTTTTTCGCCTTAGGTTTAGTGCTCGTTTCTAAAGTCAGAAGTTCCATTGACTTGACTCATATTCTCTTTGGCAACGTTCTAGGCATTTCGGATGCCGATATTGTTCAAACGGTGATTATTAGTGTCATTACGTTAGCAACGCTGGCACTGTTACGCAAAGATTTAATTTTATTTTGCTTTGATCCAACCCATGCCCGGTCGATCGGTTTAAACACAACGTTTCTGTACTACGTTTTGCTGTCTTTGTTGTCACTGACTGCCGTTGCGGGGCTTCAAACTGTTGGTATCATCTTAGTCGTTGCTATGTTAGTAACTCCGGGTGCAACTGCATATTTGTTGAGCGATCGCTTTGATTATATGGTGCTGATTGCAATGGCTTCTGGCGTTTTTTCTAGCGTTATAGGCACTTATATCAGCTACTACATTGATGGCGCTACGGGCGGCTGTATTGTTGTACTGCAAACGTTGCTCTTTGTGATAGCAATGGTTTTTGCACCCAAGCATGGATTATTGGCTAAAACTCAAACTGTTACCGAATCGGCTCCCAACCAATAACTTTCTCATATGCCTGTTTCTTTTCTGCCGTTATAAGTGCTACCTTACCGAACCAAGACGGTTGTAGCAGCATTTAACTAATCGTTTGATAAAAGGTAAGGGCTGTGTTGCCATACACTTTTTGACGGCATATTTCTAAGGTGGAAGGTGTGAGAACGCTGAAGCGATAAGGGCTGTGTTCTACTGCTAATTCACCGTTCGGTGCCAGTAATTGAAGGTGCGCGATCGACTCAATGACTGGCTCATACAAATCACTATGGTAGGGCGGATCAAAGTAAATGCGATCAAACTGCTGACCCTCTAATGACTTGATGCGCTGCCTAACATCACCCCGCAGCACTTGAAATGTTTGCGTATCATTCGCCACTTGCTGCCAGTTTTGCCGAATGATGGCACCAGCACGGGTAGACTGCTCAATGCCTACAACTACTGCTGCACCGCGACAAAGTGCCTCTGCACCTATTGCACCACTGCCTGCACACAAATCAAGCCAGCGACAGTCTGCGATCGTGCCCTGCCAGATATTGAACAACGCCGATCGCACCATTGCTAAGGTGGGTCGCGTCTCTTGTCCTGCCAGAGTCTTAAGCTGACGATTGCCGTAAATTCTCAAGCTCATTAGGATGCCGTCACAACCTGCCTTGCCTGTACCAAATTAACGAAATTTGCCAAAATCTGTAGACCAGCAGTTGAAGACTTTTCAGGGTGAAATTGCACTGCCATGAGATTATTTTGAGCGATCGCGGCTGTCACTGTTTGGCTACCATGTGTAATCGTTGCTGCACGCGCTTTTGGATCACTTGGATCGACGTAGTACGAGTGCACAAAATAGACCCACGGATCGACAGAAAGGTCTTGCCAGAGTGGAGAATTGGGTTGTGCTAACTCCAATTGATTCCAACCCATGTGAGGAACTGTAATGCCGGGTTCATGGCGAAAGCGTTTGACGGTACCGGCAACGATGCCTAAACCAGGTTCTTTCCCTTCTTCACTCGCCTCAAACAAAATTTGTAGCCCTAAGCAAATGCCTAGAAACGGTTTGCCACTAGCGATCGCCCGTTTGATCGGCGCTTCTAACTGGCGTGAACGCAAATGTTGTACGGCTGGGTCAAACGAGCCAACACCGGGCAGTACGATCGCCTCTGCCTGATCCAGAGCAGCAGGAGAATCAGTAATGATGGGAGTTGCGCCTGCTTTTTCTAGCCCCTTACAGGCAGAATGCAGGTTGCCCATGTCGTAGTCCACCACGGCGATCGTTGGCATTTTTCTTACCTTTACACACGTTCACTCTCTAGAATTGTAGTCTGCAAGCACTGTTGTCTACACGATCGTCTAAACGTTGGGTAGAAACGCAACGCCTTAAGGCTTAAAAGTATGTTCAAAGTTGTCACGCCAAGATTTTCGCAGACGTTCGAGCGCTGGACGGATGCCCTCAACACAGCTAAAGCGCTGATACCGGAATGCAAAAGTCTGACCGAAGACATTCGCATCTTTCTGTTTGACGATCTGATATGGGTCTACAGTCGCTTGCAATTGTAGACTACGAGCAATTAAAGCGTACACCGTTGAGTGGTAGACTAGGCGCAAAACTTTTTGAGCGTATGCGGGTAGCAAGGTGCGTCAGGGTTAGCACGATCGAGCAGTCAAGGTCGGGGCAGTCGATCGAGCGGCAGCGTTTTGTTGTGGACGAAATTGCCGCTCAACTTGGCACCCTGGATGATGCCTTGCTCTTTCAGGATATTATCTCAGGGCTAAAAGAAGAACGCGAGACACTAGCACGGATTGAGCAACTGGTAGTCGCAGGGGCACTAGATGCAATTGTGTGCGATCGCATCGACCGTTTTAGTCGCGACACTGAAACGTTGTCAAGGCTAGCCAAACTATTCCAGCGATCGGGCGTGCGCTTTTTTGAGGCAGCAAGATCGGCGGATGGTACAGCCAGGAGTGCTGAGATTGACTGGATCAACCCGAACGACTGGAAGTATTTTGTACAAGCAGGCGTTGACGCTGAAGCAGAATCGCGACGTATCAAACAAAGGGTGTCACGCACATATCGCTACAGTCGTGCTAAGGGCAAGCCCAACCAAAAGGCACCATTCGGGTACATCCGCACGAAAGAAACGTATGACAGAGACGATGCTGAGTTTAAGGATGGTATCACCAAGCACCAAGCACTGAGGCAGATGGTAGAGATCTTGTTGCGATCGCCCTTTGTGAGCGATGCCATTGATGAAGTGAACCGGGCACTAGGACAGTACTGGAGTCGATCTAGTTTCCTACGACTGATTGATAATCCTGTACTGCGAGGACATACAGGCTACAGGATACAGAAGAATGGGAAGCACCAAGAACTGATCTATAACACTCATCCAGAGATTGCGGTGATTTCACCAGCGGAGTGGCTCAGTATAGAAGATAAGCGACGGCAAAATGGGCGGCTCTGGGGATCTAACAGTAAAGCGAAGCGGTACTCAATCTCAGGTCTGGTTCGCTGTAGCGAGTGCGGTAGTGCCTGCGAGATCATACCGAACAAGGGTAGAAGTGGCAAGCTTTATTCTTATGTTGGCTGTGGTGCGTATCGACGGCTTGACCCACGGTTTAGTTGTGGCACTCGTCGCGTGAATGGCGATCGCTCACCCTTTGCCAAGCTTGAGGTGATTGAGTCAGCGATCATTGCTGCTTTAGCCACTCGCGCTGAGACGCTTATGAGTGTGGCAGTGGACGAAACGGCAAAGGCGATCGCTGACCCTGAGATCTTAAAACTGGAGCTACAAATAGAGCAGTTACAAGCCACGATCAAAATGGTGGGTGACGATGAAGGTTGGTTAAGCCGGAAGATCGAGAAATTAGTAGCACAAATTAAAGCCAAGCAAAACGCTACGCCGGAAGTTCCGACCGATGACTTAAGCAGTCTTGTCATGCTTGGCTCGACTCCCTCTTTTTGGGAGGACTACCCGATCGAGGGCAAGCGGTTGTTGTTCGCTCGCTACGTCCGTACTGTTTGGCGTGACTGGAACGCTGCTTTGACTGTTGACCTTTGGATCTGATAGTCGGAGTCGAGCAGTCCAGAGAAGATACTCTGATGCTGTCATGCCTGGTAATGGATCTGGGTGCATTTATAAATTCTCCACACTAAATACTTCAGCGGTATTCAACTTGGGTCTAATTATTGGTTGTCTCTCAACAGAGCGAGAATCACCGCCAGCTTCGCTCTCACCGCACTCGTCGTTGCAGGCTCGATCGCCCATTCATCGAGCAACCTCGCAAAGTCAGACTCAGCTTTGGCGTAACCATGCTGAAAGCCTTCTTTGTGAACCTCTGCTATTAGCTTGTCAATCGCATCTCTTACAGCGGGGTCATTGACGACTTGCTGACCGATGCTGGGCTGCTCTTTTGGTGTCATGGTCGATCGCGCTCCAAAGATTCCATCTGACGCTGTCTGATATTTTTCAGTGACTCATCAGAATCACCGCGCCAATCATGCGCCCACATAAATTCAACTTCTGCCGTTGCTGCTGCCTGTTTGTCTGTGTCCATGTCACCAACGCACAGAATCGGCATCAACTGGTTATCCCCAAGCTCATCTCGCGCGATCGCCATTTGCAATTTAGGCTCTAGCATTTCGGTCGCGTCTAGCAACTCAACAATTAAGTTGTTTGTAAACTCGTTCATTGCTAGGCGTAGCATTCCAGGTTGAGGCTTTCTGAAGCCGCCTAAAAAATATCTAGGGTCATCGCCCGCCCCACCATCAATGCGATTAACGGTAAATAACTTGGGTGCCCACAGTGGTCTACTGACTCGATAGCAAGTGTCGCCACTGTCAGGACAGAAGTAAATGCGATCAATTTGCGGGGCAAGCTTCAACGTGTAGCGCTGCTCATCAATGCAAGCCTTCAACGTTTTGTGTTTGTGCATCACTCCACCTTGATTAGTGATACCAAAGATCGCCCATCCTTCAGCAACATATTTGTTTAGCGCGTCAACAACACCAGGTATTAGCTCTTGATCTTTAGGCTCATTGATAAAAGTGTCGTGGTTTGATTTGCAACGTCTCACAGTGCCGTCTAGATCCAGTAGTAACAGTTTGTTAGCCATTCTTGCCAAAGCCTCTAGATGTACGTTTTGTCTTTGAATTAACAAGTCCAGACGTTCTAAGATGCTGCTCAATTTCTTGTTCAGTGCGTCCAGAGAAGAACATTTGAATGTCGTTGGAATTGGTAATCTCTGCTTTAGTTTGCAATGCCCAAAACGGTGTGCTTCTAAACTGTTGCATAACGCTTCGAGCGATCGGAAATACCCGCAGACTATCAACTGTGACACCATGCCGTTCGCCAAAGAAAGGAAGACAGCGCAACTCGATCTCGTCAGAATTAGCGGCAATATCAGCAGGGTTCTCGAACTCGCCCATGTAGAGTATTAAGCCAAACAATTCAGGGTGATAGACATAGCCAAAGCTAAAGAATATCGGCTCATTATTGAACTCTAAACGGTTGAGATTCCCTTCTGACAGACCGAAGAGATAAAGCCTGCCTTCTGTTTGTAAATCAGCAACAAATTTGATCATGAGCGGCTCTCCTTCTGTGCCCACTGGGTTGACTGAGCGCTAGCGGCGATCGCTCTTGCTGCTGCCCTAACTTGCCGTTGCCGTTGGAGGTCGCGGAGTGCGATCGCGCAGACGATGATGGCACTGGCAGCAAAGATAGCGAGGATTAGCATGGGCAACTACCGCCCAGTACTGCTGCATCCTTTTCAGGCAAAGGTTTTGGCTCTAACAATGCTTTAATCTCTGGCTTCCACTCTAAATAGTTCAAATTTGGATCGCAGCAGTTTTCAACCAAAGTCTGATAGCCAAAGATAATTTTTGCCCAGTGAATTGGGCGACTTCTCAGCAGCTTTTCGGCATTGGTAAAATCATCACCTTCTACCATTTCTTCTATTTCGTTCAAGAAATCAATCAAAGCTTGAATATTTGCTTCAGTAGCCTTAGCGACTTTCATTAGTTACTCTCCTGTTTAGTGCTGAGCCGATCGCGGTGGTGAAATTCCCAGAGCAGTGTTGAGGCAGCGATCGCCCCAAAGACGGCAGTGGCGAGGATGAGGGCAAAGGCGATCATGGTGAATGCCAGAGCACCTGTAAAAACGAAATGAAAGAGGATTTGTAGGATTAGCATCATTCACCCCTTAGACATCTGGGCTACCAAATCGTTGTTGTAACGACCTTTCTGCCGATAACTTACCAACGGTCGATCGCACTGATGGAAAATGATTTGACCAATTAACCTGCCTGGATAAATTGGTAGTTGATGAAAGCGGCAATTGTTTCTTACTTCTAAAGTGAGTTTGCTGCCGTTCCACCCCGGATCGCACCAAATGGCTAAGGCTTGATCAAAACCTTCTCTGGCGCGAGATGATTTCAAGCGAAACTCACCCGCGATCGTGTCTGGCATATTGAATGTTTCTAAGGTACTCATCAGTAAAAACTCACCAGGGTAAATGCGGTATGGTTCTGCTTCGCTATACCGAGTGAGGTCTGTTAATACAAAACCTGCTGCTGTTTCCACTACGATCGAATCACCCACTCTCACATCTAAAGAAGCTGGGTTAATCAACCCTTCGTCAAATGGATCAATCATTCCTTGCAAGCAAAGAGAGTGGATCTGATAATCAACTAATGGCATGGTGTGACCTAAAGTGATGTGTCTTGTTGCTCAATCTGTAAAAGCTCTTTAGCAGTCAAATCGTCTTCATACGATCGCACTGCACCAGGCATTGCCCAGTAATGTTTACCTCTATAACTGATTGGAAAAACGGACTGCTCCGGCATAGGGTGAAAGCACAAGTCGTCATAAAGGTAAACTTCATGGCTTGCAACTGGCTGCTTTAGTTTTTCAACAAGCAAATAAGCTTTTCCCTCTTGTGTCCAAGCAACTACTGCTTCAAGGTTTGGATCTTGGCAAGTAGCTGTACGGCAAATTTCTAGTTGTTGTAGTTTTTGCATAGTTTCTAAAGTGAGGTGTTCCAGTTCTCAACAATATTGAGCGCGATCGCCCTTTCCGATTCTTCTGCGTCAGTGGCTAATACTTCCAGAAAAGTGATGACCGCCCTTTTGTCTGTTAACAAACTGTCGCCGTTACAAAGAAATGATTTAGCGCTTTCAAGGTTCAGTCGTTTGTCTTCAGGCTGTAGTCCTTTGAATGTGTCAAGGCGTAGTTTGTGGCGCAAAGTGCAGGCGATCGCGGCTTGCAACTCTGCTGGTGTAGATGTTCTGATCATGGTGATAGTCTTGCTTTTTTGGCACGGGCTTTTTCGTAGTACGCAGCGATCGCTGGCACCCATTCTTTGAAGTGTGGAAACATTAGATCGCAAAGTCTTTGTGCTTCAATTTGGGCATCTCCCTTCCAACGAAGGTCGAGGATGTGGCACAAGCTGCGAACATTGGCAGACATGACCCAATGCTGCCTACAATCCATCGGCAAAAGTCCGGCAGCGTGTTCTTCTGAATAGCCTTCTTCAAGCTTATTGGCGTACCGGATAATACTGCTTGCACACACTGTTAAGTCAGACATTCTCTCAGCAGCATCGTAGTAGTATTTGTGCCCAGCACGATCGCTGTATTCGCCTTCAGGTCTGAGATAAATTACCTGCTCGATCGCTTCTTGGACGTGCTTATTTTCAAACACTGCCCTACCGAGTTGCTCATCAGCAAGCTTCTCCCTTTTGTCAAAGGCTTGCTGGATAATCGCAGCTACTTCTACAAAGCGTTCGCTAGTGTATCGCAGGCTTTGAACACTGAAATGCACGCCTATTCTATGCCTTGTGATCTGCTGCATTGTGCGGTGGTTGAAACCAATCACATTGAAGCTAATTTGCGGTGCTTCTAATGGCGACCAATGACCACGATCGCCAGCTAACAAATGTTTGACAGCATAAATACCAGCATCTTCTTCGCTCGGTACTGCATCATCGATCGCGGCTCCTTCACAAACACATTGATGGGCTGATATCCAGACCAACTGTTGAGGGTTTGGAGTTTTGGCAATTACCGCGACTCGGAATAGCGGATCTGTTTTTTGTTCAACTGCTTGCATTGTTCTCGCCCTTCGTTAACTTCAAGTAAACCGACTCGACTTTTCTAATCGCTTGCCGACCTTCGATCTGTGTAGTGGCAGAAAACAGCCCATCTAACGCTGCCATCAGTTCGTGTTTTTCTTGCATCCACTGCCGCAGATAAAGCGCCTGGTCTAAGCATTCTTCGTAAGCATCTTGCAGGCTATTTCTACCGTTAAATGGTTGTAGCGGTGTTTTGTATCTGGCAATGCCTAACGCTTTGCGATCGCACAAGTCTTGTATCACTAAGTCAGTAATATGTGTGCGATCGTTTGGTGTGGGCGATGGTTGATTAAACATTTTCACCCTGCCTTCTGCTGTTGGTTAGCCAGTGAGATTTCATCGTCTTTGTCATCTTTGGCGAAAGCAGAATGATGCACGACAATCAGCTTTTTCTCCAGCAGTTTGTCAATCAAAGGTTGAACCTCGTCTTTGTGTATGTTCAGCAGGCGGGAAATAGTTTTAATTGGCACCTTGCGCCACCGCAGATGACCGAGTAACTGTGTCTCTGGTGATGGCTTTGACTTATCAACAGTTGGCTTAATTGTGAGCAAGGCTTCCTCGGTTGATCGCTTGGCAGTTTTGTAAGTACGTTTTTGTTTCGGCATGACTAATCTCACTTCGGCAGCAGCGCGATCGTAGGTAATTAAAGCGAGTCGATTATGTAAGCCGTTTTGCCTGAAGAAGTCGTTAGACACTGCCGCCGTCGAACAGATGTCACGCTTACTTGGCATCTTTTGGTTAAAGGCGATCGCTTCGTTTTTGGCGATTTCAATTTGCTCTAAGACGCGATCGATTGAGGCTTGCTTTTTGGTTTGAGCTAAGGTTTTCACGCTGCGTCCTCCATCGGCAAGGCTTGAGCGATCGTCTTAACTTCGACGGGCAAAAGGTAGCCACGCCAGTCGGGGGTGTGGTTGTCTAGGGCTTGCAGTGTCAGGTTGTACCAGTCGCAGCGCGGATCATTG
This sequence comes from Phormidium sp. FACHB-592, assembly GCF_014695795.1. Taxonomy (NCBI): domain Bacteria; kingdom Bacillati; phylum Cyanobacteriota; class Cyanophyceae; order Oscillatoriales; family Oscillatoriaceae; genus Phormidium; species Phormidium sp. FACHB-592. The sequence continues at coordinate 450,578 of NZ_JACJOZ010000074.1, read as the reverse complement.
TTTGTGTTTCTGGTTTTAATGCCGAATAGTCTCGCAGCCGCTTTCATGGCTGGCAGACTGCGACGATACGTAAACGCTAGCTGTGGCTCACGTAGCCGTGCTAATAATTTGGGCGGCAATTGTTCGGGGAGAGTAGTATTGAAGTGCGACATTGTTCTTTCTCGGTTAGTGGTTAATGGGGCGATCGTGCTGGTAGTCGGCGCGATCGCTTTTTCGTGTGCGATCGGCTATTGCTTTTGTCGGTCTTCTTGCGCGGCTTGCAGTTGAATGGCAAGTGCAATGTATCCGTCTTCAGATTCGGTAAAAGCGGCTGGCAGTGGATCTTCTAGCTGTTTGCAGGTTGCGGCATACAAGCGACCCTGTGCGGCGTAGTACAGTTTTTCACGGTCTGAAAGTTCGCCTTGTATGTGGCGTTGAGCTGTTTCGTTAAGTGGTTCGTTCATGCGGCACCCCCGATACTTGAATTAGCGCGAATGGTTTGAGTAGCAGCACCGACCACGACAGGCAGGCGGATGATTTCACACAAGGGGCGATCGCTCACTGTGACCACGACCTTTTCTGGCTCCAGTGTTTTGCCAACTTTCAGTGCTGGACGAAAGAAAGGGGTAACTGCCTGCACAACGCTGAAATTGTCATCAACAATCACGCCTGCATCTTTCAACCCGTCAAGGATGAATTTCGCGCTTGCCACCGTGTTATCCCAGTCACGACTGTTGAAACGTTGGAGGACGTAATCGAGGGTGATCCACACATCACCAGGGAACTGAACGCCGATCGCGGCTTGAGAAACCAACTTTGACCACTGGCGCTCTTTGTCCAATGAGTGCGAGCCTGATTGATCTGCTCGTTGAGTGTCGGTGGAAGTGAAATAGTAAATTGCGTCATCACGGCTCTAAGCCCTCTCTAAATGCTTGAATGATGAGAACAGCGCGATTGCTGTATGAGATGCCTTGCTGTGGCGAAATCTGGCAAATGCGGTGATGTTTGATTCAGTCATCCTTGCTAGCTTTCTTTGCGGCTTTGAGTTTGACTGGTAGCGTTAAGCCGAGTAGATACCTGTTGCAGTTGCCGCATCGCTCTTGTGTGAGGTTGAGTTGGATTTCCTTGAGGACACGCTGAAGGCTTTTGCAGTTGGGGCAGGGCGTGCCGGGTGGGACTGGTCCTTTGTGGTTGGTCATGCGGCAAAGTCCTTAGCGCTAATCAGAGGCTTCAGTTGTTGCAAGACTCTGAGCAATGCCCCTGTCCTTTGCCTCGGTTGCGGTTGATCACGCCTGCCTTCGAGGTACTCACAAGCTGTGAGAACTTCGGCTTTGAGGACTTCAAACCAGCGATCGTTGTTAACGCGGGTCCAACTGTTGAGCATGAAAGGCGTTTGAGGCAGGCGATCGCTTGGCAGTCGGAGGAAGGCACGGTAAACAGCGAGTTCAATTTCTGCGTCAAAAGGGTTCATGCTGCTAACCCTTCCCGTTTCAATAACTGCTGTTCAATCTTGTTTGCCATTGCTGCCAGCGCTTCGTCAGGTAACGAGGCAACGGCGATCGGCTGATTTAACCCGTTGAGTTCTAAAGCTTTCTTCACCCACGTTTCAACCTGTGGCGATCGCAGTGTTAGGTCCATGTCATGCAAGCCGCCACGAATGCGGGCGATGTTTGTTCTACGGAGTTCGTCGCTGTTAGTCATGTTGAAACCTTTTGTTGCTTGATGCGGTGCAATGCGGGTCTGCCGCTTCTGCGGATCACCTGGCTTTGATGTTCTTGCAGCAGTGAGTAGCAGTCAGGGTGGTAGAGAAGGTCATACGATCGCTTTTTGCCGTAAACCAGGAGCGAAGTCTCAAGGGCGATCGCCTCTAGCGGATCAACAGCTTGAAGGCACCAAACGCAGTTATTCATAAGCCCTCGATGGTGTTGCTAGGTTTCTGAATTGAGTAAATTGGTTCTCGAACAAAAGCTTGACTGTGCCCGTTGGTCCGTTCCGAGCTTTGGCAATAATCACTTCGGCAATACCGCGATCGGGCGTGTTGGAGTCGTAATATTCAGGTCTATAAAGCAGCATCACGACATCGGCATCCTGCTCAATCGACCCGCTCTCACGTAGGTCTGACATCATTGGGCGCTTATCTTGGCGTTGCTCTACAGCGCGGTTCAACTGCGACAGGACAATCACTGGCACCTTCAACTCGCGTGCCAAACCTTTCAAGGCGCGAGTAATTTTGGATAGCTCCTGCACACGGTTCTCGCCGCCACCTTCGACTAAGCCCAGGTAGTCAACTAGAATCATGCCAAGCTGCCCCGCCTCTGCTTGCAGCCGCCGAGCAGTCGATCGCATATGTGAAACGCTGGCACCAAACTTGTCATCAATGAACAGCGGCATATTGGCAATCTTGCTGACCGTCAAGCCCAGAGCGCTCCAGTCCTGATCGACCAATCGACCAGATCGCATACGCCCCAATTCGATCCGTGAGTTAGACGACATCAGGCGACCGATTAGCTGCTCACGATCCATCTCCATGCTGAAGATCAGCACTGGTAGTTGGTGTTGCGTGGCTACGTTTTCGGCAATGTTGAGCGCAAAGGCAGTTTTCCCCATCGATGCCCTGCCTGCCAGGATGATCAGGTCAGAGCGCTGGAAGCCTTGCGTCATTGCGTCCAAGTCGTAGAAGCCGCAAGTTAAGCCTGGTTGCTTTACGCCTTCCGATCGTTCTACAAGGTCGTGGAAAACGGGTCCCACAATCTCGCTAGCAGGTATCGCTTGAGAGCCTTGCTGCTGCTGCGTCACCTCAAATAGCTTTTGTTCTGCCTGGTCACAGACTTCGCTCAAAGATGTGGCAGACTCCAGACCGAGTTGAGCGATCGCATTGCCTACCAGAATCAGACGGCGGCGGTTGTACTTTTCAACCACTAGGGCAGCGTGTAAGTCGATATTGACAGCACTCACGCTGTTATCAATCAACTCAACTAGCTTGGCTTTGCCACCCACCTTCTCAAGCAGTTCGTTATCTACCAGCCAGCTATAAACGCCCATTAGGTCGGTCGGCTTATTGTCTGCGTGGAGAGCGACGATCGCGCGGTAGATGTTGCGGTGAGCGGCTAAGTAGAACGCTTCAGCAGGTAAGTGGTCTGCAATACGCTCGATCGCGTTCGGGTCCATCAAGCAGCCACCTAGCACATCCATCTCGGCATCAAGGTTGTTTGGCAACATCCGATCCTGCAAGCGGATTAAGTTGCTGTCGGCTTTAAGCTCCTGCACGTTGCAGTTCCTCCTTCGCTCTTGCCATTGCCGCTAAAGCGATCTCTTTGCCTCGTCGCGCCTGCTCAAGGTCGATCGGTGCATAGGGGCTGTAATAGCCTGGTCTTGATTCCGTGGGGACTGGTGCGGTAGTCGTTCGCAGTTCTTCGGCTTGACGCCTACGTGACTCCGTCTTTTGCGCCTGATCCCAATAACCCAACAAGTCGGCACGGGCTTTGATCGAATTCGGTCCGAAGTTATTCGCTCCTGAGTTTTCTAGCTTGCGGAGATACTTGGCGATCGCGTGGTCATTTCTGGAGCCGTCCAGAAGCTTGATGCCTTCCCATTTCGGGGAAACATCTGCGACCGCTTGAAGCATTGACTCCTGGTACTTGATAAGGCTTGCGTGCCAGGGGGCTTCATGCATTGCCCACTCAGGCGCTTCAATATTTTCTTCCGTGAAAGTTTTTCGGGCGGCGGAATAATTTGCCCTCAAGCTAGTGTTGCTCGGAGCGCTAGAGTCTTCCTGATTAACAGGTAGAGCGGGTAGTTTAGGGCTTACTTCCGGTTCTTGTAGCGAAGCGTTGATTTCTCTCTCGTTTTCGTTTTCGCCCTTAAAGGGAGAAACTTCTGGGAGTACCTTAGAGGGAATACCTTTGGGTACCTGATCTGGTAGGGGTGGGGTACCTGATCTGGTAGGGGTAAAGTCCTGATCTGGTAGGGGTGGGGTACCTGATTTGGTACTACCTGATTTGGTAGGGGTCAGCTTTGCACGTATCTGACCTAGAAGATTTGAGTCTACCCAATGCTTAGAACTGGACAGTGTGATCGAGTTGGTTGTACCCTTCCTCGTTGATTGCCAAATTAATCTTGCCGCCGTCAAGACAGCGATCGCTTTGCGTGCTGTCTTGACGTTCATGTTGCAACAGGCGGCAATATTGTTGATTGACTCCCAGCATTCACCTGATCCGGCGCGTCTGGCGATATGACTGTAGACTCTGAACTCAAAAGGGTCTAAGCCGTAGTCGTCAAGGTTTGATGGGATAAATGCGCCTAAATCTCTTTCGTCGCGTGCGTTTGTGGTACTCATTACGCCACCTCCAGTGAGGTGTGTCGCCCCTGTTGAGCAACGTTGACAGGCGTGTTAAGGTTGGAATGTGTACAGGCGTTCGTCTTGTAGCGCGTAGCATTCATCTGAAATAATCCTTCTGGTTCATGATGTGAACTAGCCGCTGTGCAAACTTTCCTAGGGTGGGCACAGCGGCTTCGATTTTTAAGCAGCTTCGTCTTCATCCGGTTCAGCGTCGATCGCTTCAGCTTCCGGCTTCCCTGCCAGTCGTAGAGCAGCTTTTTGTTCGTCGCTCATTGCCTGCCGTTCGTCGGGGTTGAGCAGCTTCACGATGAGCGAAGGATTGCGGCAAAGGTGCATTGGGATGGTCAGGAATCGACCACTATGCACAACACCTTCTTGAGTGCCTAAGCGTCGAAGGATGCCGTTGATCACTCCGTCGCGATCGCTCTGGATGCGAACTTGTTTGATCTCGTAGTCGTAAACAATGCTGGTTTCGCCGTTAATAGCCATGCGTCTGTTTTTCTCTCGTTGTAAATTGTGAAAACGTATCAGACTACCTGAAAGGGGTTAGCGTGGCTTAGATGCCATCCTCGGTGTCAAATTCTGGGTATTCGTCTTCTTCGAAATCGGTCAGCACTTCAGGTTGAATCGCCGACTCTTCCACTTCAGGCACAGCAGTTTTGACGGAGCCAAGTGCGAGAATACGATCGCGCACTAGCTGCATCACCTGAGCTTCAACGGCTGAGCTAGAGGCAAGAAACTTGGCTTGCTTTGGCAGGCGCAACCACTCTTGCAGTTTCGCTACTTGTTCGACTGATTCTGCTTTGTTGAGCGAGTTATCAACTGTTCTGAGAAAGGTTAGATCGGCTTCGCTAACGGTTGGTTCTTCAGTAGCGATCGCCTGCTTCTTCGGTTTTGCTCTAGGCTTATCAACGGCAACAAAACTATTACCTAAAGACTCAGCCGACTCTAGCGCTGCTGTTGGTAGATTGCCCTGTGAAACCTCATCACGGACAACATCGATCGCGGCTGCAATCTGTCTTGTGTTGGTAGCGTTTCTGATGCTGCGCTCGGTCTGACCCCAGATGGAAGATTCTTGATAGCCTTGCAGCATGGGCACATCGCCACCGATCAGCGCGATCGCTTCGGCACTACCACCCAGTCTTTGTACTTCTTTGAAAGCCATGAAACGCTGCAATGTTGACAGCCATTCAGGATCTTCTGATAGCGAGAGTGCCCAATAGGAACCCTTCGATCGTGTACCTGTTTGGTTGTAAACTGTCTTGCCGTTTACAGTGCCCTTTTCTTGATTTGGACGCATGATTTTCTTCTCTACTCTTGTGAGCGTGTAGGGAATGAAACCAAACGTCCAGGGAGAAGGTACAGGGCTAGAATCTAGCGCTCCATACTGTTTGTATAAAGCGCATAATTGCGAATGCAATCCTGTTAGGTTGTGAGCACCAGAAATGCTCATCATCCACGCTTTGGTAGCACCCATGCCCCCTGCGTAAAGCTCACGGACGTAGAAGAAGAATCGACCTGTACCTTTGCCACAAGTGGCGCATTCAGGTTCGTTACCTTTCAAGCAAGGCTCGTCTACGTTCTGTCGTTCAAACGAATACTTCTGCTCACCCTTCAGCCCTTTGTAGGGGATCTGGCACATCTTCTGCACAATCCGTTGACCGTTGCACCGATGCTGAAACCCTTGTGCTGTGTATGACTCGTACCACGTATCAAAGCATTCGTCAGGAGTGGCATAGGGCAGAAAGATGTTGAGCTTGTCGGGTCTGTCTGTGCCGTAGTGTTCGATGAACTTTTCGCGTGTGCGATCGTTGCACTCAATGCGGAACTTGTCGTTCAGCGTTTTGCCAGCACTGTTGTCTGACTTCTCTGCACCAACCCAGACGCGACCAATCACGTCAAGGTTGATCTTTTCTTCTGCCGTCGCTCGGTCTGTCTTGCCTAAAATAACCATCGCTTCTGTCCAGCTAGAGGATTAGGAAAGGGCGACAGGTGCCGCCCACGTCAACTGAGAAAGGAAAACTAGGCAGCGTACAGCTCTTTCACTGCTTGACGGTTGCGTGCTTCTCTGACATCGCTCCACTCTTTGTAGAGGTACTCAGCCGCTTGTACTGCCGTATCGAAGATGAAACTTTCACCGCTCTGTAGTCGGTTGCGTCCTACATAGGTCACGCACCACTGGCTACCCGTTGGCTGAACTTGACCCAAGAAGTGAGGACGACCGCCGCGACGTTGCCAGGAGATGTCGTAGGTTTTGGTGCTGCTATCGACCATCAAGTAGTTGATGCACTCGCGCTGACCGTCAGAGCTACCAGAGTCGAGCCAGGTGAAGTGAGGAGGAAGCTGAAGGGCGATCGCTTGAACTGCTGTCTGTGTGGGTGCCATAATTGCGGTATCCGTAGTTGGTTGATAGCTAGCTAGGGTCGCCACTGCTGAATGTCCTGAGAAAACTTGCAGCAGTGGCTTGAGTGCAGATTGGCAGCGGTGTTTAGCCGTTGCTTTTTCCGTATCTCTATATTCCGCTATTCTAGGCATTCTGTCAATATAGACATTCTGCAATTCAGGGTATAAGATATAGGAGAAGTTTTTTGGAGTATGGCTGTGCGTAATCGGGTAAAAGAATTTCTGGACAAAACCCCTGATCCTGTCACTGGTAAAGACAAGACGAGCGCCTACCGTTTTTGGAAGTTGACAGGATTGGCACGCGATACGGCTTACAAGCTCTACAACAATCCTGATTACGTACCTGGCGGTGAAGTGCTTGATGCTGTTTGCCGTTTCTACAAGCAGCAACCAGGAGAGTTTTTGGTATGGAGTCCAGACGACGAGACTGCTGCCAGTTAAATATTTGTTTGCTATAGGAGTAGTAATCATGAGTCTTGAGCTAATAGAAGATCGGCACTACAAGATTTTGGGTTGGTGTAACGTTGTTTACCTTGGTCCGCGTGAGGTGAACGGCAGTCTAGAGCACGGATTTATGCGGACTGATGGCATGGGCATTTACTGCATTGCACCTGATCAGGTTGATCTCCAAGTGCAAGAATGGGAGCCTGGCGAAGATAAATTGGCGGTTCGCGTTTTGAATCTGGGCGCAACGGCGGCAGAGAAAATGCCTGATCCAGCAATTTAAGGGCAAAAGCGCGGCAGTGGCTTGTGGAGCAAATCGAAGCCACTGCCCAGTAGGAATGCGATCGCCGATTGCCCCAGCGATCGCGGCAAGTCTAAGCGCAGTCCACCGGAAACAGTTTGAGCCACTGTCTTGGCGCTGTGCGGTGACGTGAGATGCGCGGTGAGAGGCGATCGCGCAATACTCGACGGTTGAATAGAATCACTCTGTCTGTCTGCCCGGTTAGCGGTGGGGCAGGCTTTAGCGTTGGAATGGGTGGCGGTGATAGTCTCATGGGGTCAGATGGGGTGAGGGTGAGATAACAACGGGAGCAAACAACGATCGATGTACCGCCTTCATTGATGGGTACCGTGGTGGGATGGTGCAGGGTGTCGCACTTGTTGTGGTTCACTGCGTTACCCTCCAAAGTTCAGACGTAGCTGAATCGGTTTATCAGGCACTTCGATCGCGCCTTTTTCTTCCAGCGCAATCAGCGCCAACTTGACCTGTTTGGGCTTAACCGTTTTGACCTTGTTCGTTTGGTGGTCGGGTACGCCACGCCACCGCAGGCAGAAGGCTTCGATGTCTAAGTCGCGATCGTCTCCTTCCATCAGCAGCGCAGCAGCAATGTAGCCGGTGGCGTTGATCAGCCCTAAATCCCATAACTCGATCAGGTTTGACTTGCTGAGAGTGCCAGCCTTGACCGCTTCATATTCTTTGGTTGGTAGTAGTTCTAAAGTTTGTACCATTACGCTGCTTGCTCCTGTACTGTGGTCTTTTTGCGTGTGTAGCTACCCTTGCCTGTCTTCTCCCATCCGTCTAACTCCATGCACCGATCGCGCACGGCATCAAGACGTTCATAAATTCCCTCCCATTGCTTGTCTTCATACAGGATTGTGAGGTCGTCCCACATTTCAACAATGGGCAACCACTTAGGGAAGACTTCTGCTACCTCTGGCAGTCGTGTTCTCCATTCCGGTATGAGTTGCAGCAGCTTGTAGCAACGACTGAAATCGTCAGCGTCAGAAGGAGTGTCAAAATTTATGCCGCACGATCGCCCTTGTTCTGAGATCGTGCCTGTCAGTACAGCCCAAATTGTTTTAGAGCTTGTCCCAACTTCGCCAGTTGTAATCCACTGATTAGCTCTTTGTCTTATCACGCTGCTTGCTCCTGTACTGCTTCAACTAACTCCATCGTCCCAATGCTTTTCTCTTCGGTGTTTTTGCCAATCAACACGTCGATGTAATTGGCAGTACTGCCCGATCGCTGATACACGAGCGTTCCAGGTTCGTAGTTCTTTCCTGGTTTCGGATCGAAAGTTACTGTGCCCGACCACGGACGCACCTTGAACGATTCATAGGTTTGACGCTTCACTAGGTCGCCTTTTTTAATCTCATTGCCGCTGCTTTATCCATTAGTTCGCCCTCAACATTTGGGTAAAAGATACGTGCGATCGCGCTTCACTCCTGGCACCCTCAGCCTCTGGAGCCACCCCAAGCTGACTCTCCATCACCACATCGCCTAACGGTCCTCGGTCTTTGTCCCTGTACTGCACCAATACGCCATCAGGTCGGGTGATGTTGCCCCAGAAAGACTTAGGCATCACTGCTGCCCACTCCTGTATCGTCTCCAGGTCGGGGATGGCAACGAGACGGGCGCAATACCGTCCGATCGCCGCTTCCATTTCTTGCCAGAAGTAGTCGGTGGGATTGGCAAGGTAGTAGATGATTGCGCCTGCCATGCCTGTGGCGTTGGTGTCAGTGGTGAGGGGCTTCGATCGTGCTCTGATTGGCATTGGGATAGAGACGATCGGGCAGTGGGCAGCGTCGTACAGATTGAGCGTGTACGTTTGAGTGGCGATCGCTGTGGCTGTGGATCCGCGGCGGCGTTTGGCTTCTCCCATTACGCTGCTACCTCCCACTTAATGCCTGAAACTGGGCGATTCTCTTCAACCGAGAGCCTGATGCCAGTGCGATCGACGTAACACTTTCTGGAAGCTTCCTTGATGCTGTGAAAAACTTCGCCAGTATCAGTGCGGCGAACTGGCATCGGCTTTCCATGTTTACAAGGTGGTAAAGCAGCGATCGCTTCAATCAGTTCTGGCTTAACACCAAGCCATGCCAAACCCTCTAAATCGACTTCAGCCAATTTTTGCCAGTGCTGTTCAGCAAAGGCTCTGAAGTCAGCTGCTCGGATGGCTCCAACGTTGCGGGTTACTTTGCGGTAGGGCAGCAAACCTTTTTCAATCCAGAGTTCAGCCCGATCTCGTTTGATATTCAAAGTTCTTGCTAGTTCAATGGTGCTGAAGTTGTCGAAGGATGCTTTGCAAGATAGTCCTAAGCGTTTCAGCCTTACTTTGATTGCCGTTTCTGACCGTTGCGCCCAACCCTTTCTCTTTGCAGTGTTGTTAAAGCGCTTGACTAAATCAGACAAAGGCAAGGTGCCTGCGACTTTTTCAAGATAAAAGTCTGCATCGGCTTCCCATGCCACCATGCCGCGCACTTGAGCGCTAACCGTGGCAGCACAACGTCGATTGCAGAACTTGCGGGGTCTGGTGTAAGTGAATTGGCGATCGCAGTTTGGGCAAGTAGATGTTTTCACGCCGCCACCTCCAACAAACTAAGCTGCCGCGGTTTCTGCCATGACCAGCAATACTCATTGCCTTGCCCCTGGTGATTGCTGCCCCCTTCTAAACCAGTCCCGCAACCAATCCGTGCCAAGATGCCCAAATCTTCCACCGCCCAACTATCTGCAAAAGCTTGCTCTAGCGCTGGCGATCGATAGTTGTAGGCAACCACCCGATCGCACACTCGACGCGCCTGCGTGACTGAATTAACCGCCATCCAAAACTCACTATCAGAGTGCGGCGCATGGTAGTGATAAGACGGGTTTAACTTGATGCCGTCTGACGGTTGCCAATAGGGTGGATCACTGATCGCTAGTTTGCGACCTCTGAGCGTGGCAGCGTATGCCGTCGCCGTTGCCCAATCATCAAACACAGCTACCTTGCAACCGGTTGGCAGGTAAGGGGATTGGTAGACCTTGTTGCAAGTCTTCTCTAGACGTTCTTGCCATCCCAGTGCTGAATTATTGGCACCACTGCCACTGGTACGCACGATCGACGATTGCGCTAGCCATCGGAACACGACACCGAATGCTGCTTTGAACTCAGTGTTATAGGCAGACTCATTACTGATGATTGAGTCGTACTGACTGCGCCATACTTTCCACCATTGCCACAACAGATCAGGGGTTTGAATGCGCCCTTGATTGTGCTTTTCTTTGGTGAAGTTCTTGCAGTACTTGAGTAGCTTGGCTTGCAACAGTAACCACTCAATAGATTTCAGTGGCAACCAATCAGCTTTGAAATAGGACTGGAAAGCAACTGCTAGAGGCGCGATCGCTTCTCTCTGCATTTCCTCAATCAGTGCGACCATTGCTGCTCTGAGCGCATCATCTGCCCAGGCTTGCCACAGCGCTCGAATGCAAGGGTCAGCGTCAGCTACAACGATATGCTTTACTTTGTCGGCGTAGGACGATCGTTGTAGGTAACGCATTAAACTACCGCCGCTGCCTGCAAATTGCTCCAGTAGCACTATGAAAGATTCATCGAGCGGCACATCGTCGTGATTGAGCTTGCTGCCGATGTAAGCGGAGTTGACCAGAGAGACTAGGCGTTGCATCGATCGCCCCCTTGCTGTTGCCTCTCCTGCCGCTTGGCAAGTAACAACTGCTTCGCTGCTGCCGCTAACCGCGCTTCAAGTTGCTGCCGTGGCGTTTGCTGTTGGTTCATGCTGCTGCCTCTCGCACAATTTCATTGCCTGCTTCATCAAAAAAGCGACAGCGATCGCCTTGAGGGTGAAAGTAAAAAACGTCCCCATCGTCGTATTGCACTTGGAGGTACGCACCCCCGCCACCCGCACCAACAATGCGCCCCATCTTGCTGCCAACTTCACAACGCATCCCATTGCATACAAAAGGCACATTGCGGTATTTAGCTATCCGTCTCACTTCCGACGAATCAATGACGCAGCGCAGCGATTTAGCTCGAATATCAGTAAGGGCAACTTCATGGTGCTCATTAACCATCCTGCAAAACTCAGCTTTTGCCTGTGTCAATTTCTGCCTGGTGTACTGCATCTTGGACCCCATCTCGGAGCCTTCCCACTTTTGTACCCAGCATTCGTAGGTGGTGACTTTCATGCTGCTACCTCCAGCGCCTGAAGGTAGGCAAGGAGAAGTGCGGTCGCTGGTTCAGCGTGCTGCCCTGTAAAGTACGCATGGTTTTTTGGCTTCAATACTTGAACGTAATGCTGCCCGTCCGTAGCGTTTTCAATCTTGTAGAGCCAACCATGTGCAGCGATCGCTTCTTGCAGGCAGGCTTGAAGAACAGCCTTTTCCATTACTCTTAAAGCGCTAGGAAGCAGATACCAGGCAACAGCATTGCCGTCCAAACTGAGCGTGAAAACTTGCCCGTCGTCAAACCTACTAACGCTACAGCGATCGGGTTCTAATGCTGCCCACTTTTCAAACACTGGCAGCAGTTCGATGTCTTCTGATGTCTGCGTATCTGTTACATTGTTCATTAGCTGAGTCCTGCCGTTGACAGGGCGATTTAGGCTATAGCCGGAGTACCATTCCGGCGTTCAATTTTTCTAAGCTGCGGTCTGTTGTTGCACCGCTTCGCTCAACAGCAAAGGCTTCAAGCGGTAAATGTTACGGGCACTCATTACCCGAAACCCATAAGCGACGGTCAGGCGCGCCTCAACCTGGTAAGGGGATAGACCCTGGTTGAGCAACGCTTTGATTTCGTTTTCGACAATTTTTGTTGCTGTAGCCATAGTCTTTGTGATGTTTGTCACAGATAGATTTCTGAAAAACCCCTGGTAGAGACAGGGGGCATGGGAAACGTCTTAGTAACGACCACAAGCAAGTGACCGACTCCTTCATACAACCACAAAACAACTCTAGTTGGCAACGCTAGTACGCAACTTTATACAATTCTGATGTTAGCGTTGTGTTGAATACTGAAAATGCGTTTGACAAATGCAAAGTTACTTGGACACGCTGAGTCAGTGGGTGGAGTCGGAAGCAGAAGCTGTCGGCGGTTACGCTGAACTGGCGCACAGAATCAGCGCTGCTTCTGGCGATCGCATCTCTTCTGAAGCCGTGCGAAAGTGGGCAAACCAGAAAGTTGGTCGCCACGGATTACAGGAGGATTCGCTTGAGAAGATTGCCGCTTATCGCAAGCAGACTAAAGAGCAGGTTAGAAAATGGCTGAACGGCGACGAGGCAAAAGAAAGCCTGGGGGAGTTCAATCTACAGGCGTTAAGGCAAGCTCCGATCGAGATTGTGGCTGAAGCGCTACAAATTTGCGCCGAATTACTGAAGTCTCATGTCACTCAAAAATCTGGAACGATCGTCACTGTAAAATCAGATTCTTATGTGGATGATCATGCTATGCCTTATGAATCCTTGCCAGCTTTGTTAGCGGATGCTTTTGCTCGTGCAAACTTGACGGTTGAAGAAGGTCAATCGAGGGTATTGGCTGACTTTGCAGACGGTCATGAAGCTCAGTTACAAGCGTTTATGAATGGCGAAGCTGAGCCTGATTTTTGCGGTTGCGCAGCTCTCTCCGTTGCTCTGCGTCAGATTACGGGCGACGAATGGACAGACGACATGATTGCACACAAAATAGCCCCCTGGTGTCACAAGGGGCTAGCTGATTCCTTAAACTAGGTTGTTAGCTGTTAGCGGTTGCAAGTCGGTTACGCCACCAAATTTTCTGCCAGACCGATCGCTCATCCTGATCGTTGTCTTCTACGATGGTCATCACTTCATCAGGAGACGCTAGCGCTACGGTACATTTGAACCGCCACGTTAGACCTTCCCAGAAATGTTCGTAGAAGTAAGTCTCATTCTCACCAGTGGCAATCACTTGCTCGATCGCTCGTTCGCGTGGCAACCACAAGTCTTTGTCGATCGTCCGTAGAGGCTTACCGATCAAATCAGAGATGGGCTTATTCAACCGTCCTTCTGTTAGTTCAGGTTTCAAAGCAAGGTAGTTGTAACCAGGTTTGGTGCTGAGCATTGCTACGGTGCCTGGTGTCGCTTTGAAAACGTTTAGATTTTGCTTCGCCCATGTTGAGGGCATAGTCTCAATTGCTATCATGGTGTTTGTCGGTATTGCTTGCACCCTCACCTTATCAAGGGAGAAGCTTTTATAAAAACTTCTCCCCACATAAATTTTGACCCACTTTAAGTTTGTTGGTAGAAGCGTGTTGAGATTAAACAAGAGTTCGCCTGCCTGCAATCGATCGCCGCAGACTACGGTAATTTCGTGTTGACGCCACTCAACTTTTAGCTTTTGCGGTTCTCCGGCTACACTGAGCCATTGCAGTACGGCTTGATCTTGAGCGCTAACTGTAAAACTATTTGTCATGGGGGCAAGACTTTCAGGGGAACCACGGTGCGCTGCACTGTTATTGTGCCCTAGCTTTATAAGCTTATCAGTACTTTCATCAACGCTGCCTGTGATGCTCATCACTTTAGCAGGTTCCAGCAATTCAATCCGACTAGCGCTAGCAATAATCAGCCCACAATCAGCCAGCCAGTCGGTTTGCTCTAAGATTTCACCGATCGGCGTTTGCACTTTAAGCGGATAGTCCAATACTTCTTCGCCTGCATCTAAGCGGGCGAGCAAGCATTCCCAATCTTCTAGGCTCATGAACTGCAAGACGCTTTGACCAATCACAGTCTTATCGTCAATACCAAGTACAGCAGCATTACCACTGATTAGATAAGTACCGTTGCGATCGAACACGCCAAAGGGAGGGCAACCGAGCGGAAAGTCAACAAGCATTTTTGTGCTGGGGGTAGCAGATCGCCATGCAAAGAAACGGGCGATCGTGGGCAACTTGCTTAACACTAAACTGAAGCCTGACTCCTTAACCTTAAGTGCTCCAGACTACTTTTGAACTTCGTAAACGAAAATTTATTTTTCTGATCGGTGAAAGCTGAAGACTCTTTACTGATACGTGTTTCTGCACAGATTGGATTCAAATTATTTTAACGATTTTGCACTTTGTGCGCTGCTGAACAAAAGCATTTACTGGCAAAAAAAGGAGGCGAGATCGCCCTAGTTGCTGCGGGGTGCGGGGTGTGATCGTCTTTTGTGCTGTCGGTGAGATAATAAGCCAAAACCCTCAAGGAACGTGCCGGGAAGCTGTGTTCTTGAGGGTTCTGACGTTTATGGGGGTATTCGCGCAATCCAATGTGAAAGCGCGGATAGGTTTTATTGTATGGTGCAGCGCAGATTATCTCCACGCGAACTGCGTGATCGAGTCAACAAAACTCAGTTTGAAATAGCTGTAGAGATAGGCAAGCAGCCCAGTACTTTGAGTGACTGGGAGACGGGCAGAAGATCTCCTTCTCTTAAGTTGCACGAGGTTAAAAAGATGATGAGAGCTTATGAGGCAACGCTAGAAGAACTTATTTGGGCGTTTGACCGAATTGACCCCGACGAGCTTTAGGATGAAACCTCCACAATGTCGAACCACTGACTCATCAGATAAGCTACGGCTGCGATCTTGTGTTCGTGCTTTGGCTCAAACGATCGCATGATTGTAGACAGATGGCGCAAGGCTGAGTCTTCATCAATGCCAGGTTTAGCTTTGATTTTGTTCTCACTCAACCCTGAAAAGAACCACTCCGAGGTCAGATCGGCATACGGGCTGCGTCTGTTTCTGTACTCATCTGGTATCTCCGCATACGGTGGCATTAAGCTGCTGACACTTGTTGGAAAAACCAGATTGACATCATTAATTGCTTGTGGTTGCATAGCATCACCTCAATAGTTGTTGACTTAAAGTTGGGAACACACGACTGACCGATTAGGCTTACTAAGCCTGAAGTTGCAGTGCGTACACTGCTTTTTGTGGACTTTCAATACTGGCACCGTGGCAAAGCGCGATCGCCTCTGCAATGAGTTGTGCTTCTGTCCAGCTAGCTGCTTGGATTAAGGGGTAAAGCCATTTCTCGCAATCTTTCAGGTAGATGTGGGCGTTGTACATGACGACTCAGGGGGGTTGATGTGTGTGGTTGCCTCAACTTTCTTCTGCGAGTGAGGCGATCGCGCTATTCCTTAAACGATCCGGCTAACATCTCCCTTCTTCGGCGTTCTCGGTCCAGGGATGCCATCACGGTTTGCATTTCTGCTTGACCCTGGTTCTGTACGCTTCGGTCCGCCAATCGTCTTCTCAGGGGTAAAGTTAGCAGCGCTAGCCCGTTTCGCACAGGGCTTACAGTCTGACACTCTGCCGTCCCAGACATTTATGCCAGGTCTGCCAGTGTTGTAACATTCACCACATCTGCCTGCTTGGGCGCAGTTGGCAGACAGGAAGATACTAGCGATTGTGGCGACAGTGGCAGTGGCGATCGTGCCTGTAATGGCAGCACTAGCGAGAGCAAGTTTAACGGTACGGTTGTGTGACATGATTGAGGGGTTCCAGTAATGGGACTTTTGTGAGGGCGCTGCTTTTTCTTCGCGGGAGGGGCAGCGCTTTCTGTTTTGGGAATGTGCGGTCTATTGACTTGCTTCGCTTGTTTTGTTTTCTGCAATCAAGAGCTTCGTTAAACGGTTGGTTAACGCTTTTTTTAACTCTTTCGTCTCACGTGCCAACTGGTCATCGAAGCCAGTTAAAGCAGACACTTGGCTATCACAGCCTGTAATAGCTCTTTTCAAAACTTCGATCGTTGCTTGTCGCTTGGTTCGCTTCATGGTGAAATTCTTCGGATTTGGTTGGGGTAAGGTGCCCGTCCGTGAGTGTCGTTAGCGGTGTTCTCAGGCGGGCTTGACGGAAGCAGGTTTGAACTGCCGCCCCTCACCATGTCTATAAGTATGTGTGAAAAAGTTAGCGGTGTCAACTAATTCACGCGAAGAAACTCATGCTAAGATAATG
Organism: Phormidium sp. FACHB-592; assembly: GCF_014695795.1. Classification (NCBI taxonomy): domain Bacteria; kingdom Bacillati; phylum Cyanobacteriota; class Cyanophyceae; order Oscillatoriales; family Oscillatoriaceae; genus Phormidium; species Phormidium sp. FACHB-592. Next base: position 434,194 of record NZ_JACJOZ010000074.1, on the reverse strand, counting down.
CTATGAATTAATGCATGGGAGAAAACTACGTGTCTAGAGTTGCAAAACTGCGCGAGGAGAAAGGTCTAACGCAGCGCCAAATAGCAGAGGCGCTAGGCGTAGATGTTTCAACTGTTCGCAACTGGGAAAAAAGTAGGGATGGCGTGAAAATGTTTGTCAGAGTCGCGAAGCTCTGCAATTTGTTTGAGTGCCAGCCTGATGATCTGTTTGAAGACGAGGTGATTTAGATGTCAACTTTTCTTCAAGCGGCGCAACCACTTTGCCATCAATGCCAGTCTTCTGACGCTTGGAAAAACGGCAAGCAGAAAAACGGATTGCAAGCATACAAGTGCAAAGCTTGCAAAACTGTTTTTACAAAAGAAAGCCGTCAAGGTTTTAAGAAACGTCGCAGATGTCGTAACTTTGATTCTTTCCGGATTCGCTATAAGCGTCTTTATTCTATTTGGGATTTGATGATTAAAAGATGCTATGACCCCAGTTACGGTAACTGGATACGATATGGCGGGCGGGGTATTAAGGTGTGCGATCGCTGGTTGAATAGTTTTGAAGCTTTTGTTTCAGATATGGGTGATCGCCCTAGCCCTGAATATAGTCTTGACCGCACTGATAATAACGCTGACTACACTCCTGAAAATTGCCGATGGGCGACTGCGAAGGAACAAGGCAGAAACAAGAGAAATAATCGCTTGATAACTATTAATGGGGAAACCAAATGCCTTTCTGAATGGGCAGAATCTTTTGGTATTTCGGCAAGCGTGGTTTATCAACGATTAAGAAGTGGTTGGGATTTTCAAACAGCCTTGAAAGCTCCTGTGCAAACCCTTTTTTCTTCTATTGGTAGAAAGAAACCTAGAAGGCTTTTAACTTTCAAAGGGGAAACCAAAACCATTGCTGAATGGAGTAGGCATACAGGAATCTCTAGACCTACTTTGCAAGCAAGAATTGATAAAGGATGGACTGCTGAAAAAGCATTAACAGAGCCAATAAATCAATCAAAGCGCCGATACGGCTAGTAAGGGATTACTGACTGGGCGATCGCTCCAGACTTTGCGGGAAGGGCGATCGCTTTTGATTTGGATTAGGGCTGAACGATGTCTTCGACTTGGTAGAGATACAGACGTAGTGCTTTGACCTCGGTAGGGTCATCAAAAAGAATCGTTTCGCCTCTGATTGTCGTCATGACTACGCTGTATGAAGCTTCGCTGTACGGTGAATCAGATTCTTCTTTAATCTCAACCAGTGAGATGTCATTTAAGTTAATGACGCGGTTGCCGACTCTGATAAATTGCATAGATCTCCAGTGGGTAATGTTTACTTGGTGCAAGCCATCAACAGGGAAAGTGCGATCGCTCAAGCTGTTCGCAGGCAGCAGGGAATGGTTAGTCAATCGTTAAAGCTTGCTTGAGTGCGCTGAAGTCTTCGCCTTCCATTTTGTATTCTTTGCCGTTTGCCATTTGCACATCGGCTTCGTCGTCATACCAGCGCACACTAGCGACTTGTTGAAAGTTAAGAGTTAACTCTCCATCCCAAACCGTTAAAAATTGCTGTTGCGAAAATGTGGTTGTCATGGTTAAAGTCCCTTAAAGTCGTTGTAAGCGTCGATCGCCTCATCCAATACGGCAAACTTTTTCTCAGGCACATACTTGCCTTTTGTTTTGCGGAATAGCTGAAAGTAATTAATATCAGCGTCAATGTCCCATACAGCACTGAGTCGCTTGCCTGAGTCGCTATCAGAAGCAATTACTTGTGTCACAACAAAATCGTTGAAGTCTTCTCTAGTGATGATGTGCGGCTTTTTCATGGCTAAAGTCCTAAATTAGATTGTGAGCTTCGTACTGTTCAGCCAGTTCGTGCGAGTTAGCACTGGCAGCAGCGATCGCGCTTAACTGCCCTTCTAGCGTCCATACGTTCTGTACAGTGCGTTCTACCCATACTTCTCGTAACTCAACTTCGTTGCTGCTGTAGGTGGCTGTAGTGCCGTTTGGATAGCGCACTGTTACTTGGCTGATGCCGTTGCGGTCTGGGTCTGATTCGCTGAGGTATTCGGCGGTGCCTAATGGTGTTTGGATGGGCGCGATCGTCTTTATCTGCATGGTGGGGAACCCGTAAATAGTTTCTAGCGCTCTCAATTCGGTGCGGATAAATTGCACCGATGAAGCTTGCAAGTAGGGACTTGTCTTTGCCGACCTGTGCGACTTGTAAAGCAGTAGCGCTTGTTCGTTGGTCATTGGTTTAGGAAGGCTTGGTGTTTTGCTTCGTCTTCAGCGTCCTGTTCCGCCGCTCTTGCCACTCCAGGCTCGGCTGCGATGAGCGTTGCCATCTCGTCGGCGGTCAGCGTCTCGGCGCGTTCCCAGGCTCTTAGCAGTTCGCCGGTGGTGCGTTGCGTCATCGGTTTGCGGTGTGTCGTTGTCATGTCTACAAATGTAATTCATCACGTGACACGTGTCAAGTAAAACGTGCTATATTGAACGAGTCGGTAGATTGTGAGAGATTAAAGGAAAGAAATGGTACTAGACGTGGATGTTGTACGGAGTCAAAAGATAACGGTGCCTGCTTTGGGCGACAAAATTAAGGCAGCTAGAAAGGCAGATAGCCGCACATTGAGCGCTATTGCTGCCGCTGCTGGTATGTCTACTCAAAATTGGTATCGCATTGAAGAGGAACGTCAAACCTTGCCGGAAGAGACGCTGCGACTGATTGAATCGGTTTTAGGCACTGATTTTGGAGTGAAATTTGACTAATGATCAAAATCGAAGACGTGTTGAACCACAAGTTAAGCGAGTGCGATCGCCGCATTCTTAGCGAGATTGCCAGTCTGCAAAAACTATTGGAGCAATTACAAAGACAGGTGGATAACGGTAGAGAGGACTGGACGCAGGGTAGCATCGATGCCACTGCTAATCGTTTGAGTGGAGAGTTGACTGAGCGATCGACATTGCGAGCTGTGCTGACTGATTTAGCCCAGGTAGAAAGCCAGAAGGTGAAGCTATGAACCATCGTTTTAGAGCAAAGCCTATTTATGACGGTGCTTTGCTGTCCGGTTGGCAAAGTATCAGCAACCCGCAGCAATTCAGCATTGAGCAATTCACCTTACTTTTAGATATTTGGGCAAGCAGTTTGACGAAGCACGGCATCTATTGGGGTGCCATTAAGAAAACCGATCACAGAGATGGCACTGTCACTATTGCTGCTCCTGGTGATGCTTGGCTAAAAGCGGCTCGTATTGCAAAGCAAGAGGCACAGCCATAACCATGCCAAGATACATCGTCAAGCTGCAAAATCATTATCTGGAATGGTCAACCGTTGTTGATGCCCCTGTAACCTACGGAATGTCGCTGGAAGAGTTTAAGGAATACTATCAGCAAGAATATGGCGCTGATGGCATGAGAAATCTGCCCGATCGCTTGTTGCGTGTGGAGGCAAAAGGAACATCATCTCAGCTAGATGACAGCGCTGAAAGTGTTGTCTCGTGCAACCGAGCAGGCAAAAACGAAACAAGCCTCACTGTTGAGCAAATTATCGATTTTTATTGCGTTAAGCAAGGAGAGGGCGATCGACCGATCGGAACTGACGACAATTTTGAAGATGAAGAGGTGAAGCCATGACCGACATCGCCATCCTGAAACATTTGCAGCAAGAGACAGCCGATCGCGCACTCAGCGAACTCGAAAACCTAGAGCTAAAAATCTCATATGCCAAGCGACGGCTCGGGCAGGGGCAGATTGCCAAGAGTTACAAATTTGCGGCGGATGCAGGGGCGATCGATGTTGCTATAGCCGAGCACGCCACACTAACTAAATTAATTGAAATGGAGCAAAAGCCATGACTCAACGCTTTTACATTGGTTACGTCATCCGCAAACTGGACAACGAGAAAGTACCTGTCAGCGCATCCTCGTCTAGGCGAGCAGCGGGTGAAGCGATGGAGACTTGGATCGACGAGCAAGATCCGCAGCAACTTGACTACAAGGTTGGCGCTGTATTCGCCAATTCAGTGCCACTCGTACAACTTGGGGAGAAGCCATGACCATCAACAACGGCACCACACCACAACCGACGCACGATGAAACGGGCAGACCGATCGCCGCTGCCTACCTAACTGCTGGAGGTACCTGCCTCTGGTATAGCGATGGGCAACTGCCAATGGTTCGGCACGTACTGCAAGGGCAATTAACACTGGAGCAAACGCCATGATTGATGACAAAAAGATCTACACCCCTGAAGAATTAGAACAGATTTGTCTAAATGAAGTGAACAGCTTTATGGACAAAAAGAAAGTTCCTCAATCAGTTTTGCTTGTAGAGCAAGACATTGAGACAGCCAACAGCATTGCAACTGATTTGATGGGTGAGCTTGGCTCGTTTATTGGCGCTAAAAGACTGCTAGAGATTAATTCCTACTGGGAATTTCGCGATCGTGTCCATGAATATCAGAAGCAGTACAACGTCAGCGGGTTAACGTTTGGCGAGATGACGGTTGACGGTAAGTTGGTTAAATTCCCTAAGGTCTGCGGTCAGTTGATCTTGCTGCCCGATGACATGGACGTGCTGAAAGCGTTTGTTCCTAGAGCGATCGAGCTATTCCGTCACTGGTCTGAGCGTAATAACGCTTATGTGCGTTATGTTGCCAATCTCAAGGGTGGTTGGGAGTTTGATGTTGAAACAAATTTACGCCACATTGAATACGTTTCTGAAAGCGCTGACTGGGTAGAGCTTGACTTCTTTCTGCCGTCTTCAGGGCATCACGATGAAAGCATGATGATTGAGGTTGGTTGGGGTAATTACGCTGCTGCAAATAGACTTGATGATACTGCTGGCGATTCAGTTCTTTTCTATGCCGATCGTTCTTGCGCGTTCAAACCGTCTAGCCTTCAACTTGAGGCTGCTAAATGAAGACTTTAGACTCTCTGACCGTTGAGATTGTATTGGTTGATGGCAAGCTAACCGCAGTCTGCCGTGATATAGGTGTAACTGTAAAAGGCGAACATCTATTCGGGTTGTTGCGCGACAGTTTAACAAGTTGTGTAGACGACAAACTTTTTGCTCTGCATGAATCCGGTAACCTTAAAATCAATGCTTTTGTTAAAGCGCTGATTGGCGCGGCTGATGCGTTGAACGGGGACGGAATTCAAGAATGGTTGTATCAAAAGCGGTGGGAGAAGCATCAAGAAGCGCTTAAAACTGCTTTTCATACTGCTTACCCTGTCTCAAAAAACCATATTATTTTGCCCAGTCCCTATCATGACCATGAAGATGAAGAATGGGATAAGGCGAAAGAAAAAGCAGAGCTTGGGCTGATTGCAAATGGCAAGCACGATCCTGATTGGGTTTTGTATTGCCAGGTTTGCTGTGGTTCAAAGTATTTTGAGTTTGGCGAAAGTTCAAGAGATCGATGGTATCAAAGCAATTTAGACTTGGGCTTACCGTTACTACCAATCGATCAAATCAAGGCAATGTACAAAAAACACGGATGGAAAGCTTTTGATTTTGATGCTTTTAGGTTAAAGCAACACCCGTAGCAGTGGCACGATCGCCCAGCATCTAGCAAGATAGAGCGATCGCACTACGCCCTTTGCTCCATGCCATTTAACACCCGGAAAACTAACAAGCTCTTTCGCAGAGTCGCTGAAAGAACAGCCAAAGTGATGGGCGATCCGATCGCCTTCGCCACCGCTCTCGTTGTCACCTTGCTTTGGCTAGCAGCAGGTCCGTTCTTTCAATTCAACGAGGGTTGGAACTTTGCTGCCAACAGCTCAACGACAGTCATCACCTTTCTAATGCTGTTCCTGGTACAGAACTCGCAGAACAGAGAGGCTCGCATCGCTTCACTCGAACGGCAGGCAATACTTAAAGCGATCGCGTCAGTGCCAAATACCATGATCGGATTGCACGACGATGACGACGATCGCCTAGACGAACTGGAAGCGGAATTGAAAGAGGTGAGGCAGGAAGCAGACCAGTGCGATCGGGCTGATTCTGACGGTTAACCTAGATGAGGAAGTTGTAGGGTCTTAGCAAACTATTTTGGAGATAAATGATGAACGAACAACTACAAAAGCAAAACAAGCTTGTTGATAAATTGCAAGGTCATCTCGCTTTCGCGATCGATGACGGAACGGCAGAGCAAGTGAAAGATTTGGCGTTCGCGCTTGAGGCTGCGATCAATGGGCTGACTGCGCTCAAAACGTTGGCAGTAAACGATGAAGAGATGGCAACGAGAGACAAAGCCTACGCTGAGTTTGAGAGCAAACGCAAAAAGTTCATGGAATCACCCCCCAAACTTTAAGCCACCCACGATCGCCGCTGCTCCTCTGACAAGCCTGACAATGGCATCATCTTCGGCTTCTGGAACTCCGCATCCTCTGCCCGGTTCTCAGCAGGGTCAGACGCTAGTAGGACATAGCCAAGCTTGCGGTAGTGTTGACTAGCTGCTCAGCCCTTTGAATGCTGGATGCCGCTCACAGGGCTGTAGTCAGGCACTCTAATGGAACAGGCGTTATATCGTTTCCACGGTTGTCCAGGCTCCTGTATCCAGAGAATCTTGGTGCGATCGGTTGATGATGCGCTGCGCCACTGCATTAGTCCAGGCATAGGCTAACCTCACGATTTTTGCCATTCTACCCAGTGACCAGAAAAGTGGGTAAGGGAAGCCCGACGATTTATGGCGCGATCGTCGGGCTTTGCTGTGTCTGTCCTATGCTGCACACTCCGCTAGTTTTTGCCGTTGCTGCTCTCTGATGAATATCTCCAACTTTTTCAGATGGACGTTTTCAATAACGAAATCGCTTAAGTCTTTGCGGCTCGATTTCTGCCATGAAAGATCCAAAATCGACCAGTGCTTGTACACCGGATCGAAAAACATTGGCTCTTTGACCTCAAATCCGTCATCTAAGGTGGCTGATTCGCTAATCTCTGGTGTGTAGCCACGATCGAGCAGCCAGCGGAATACGGGGCTAATCCAAGCCATTTCCAACTTTTCGCCGGACGGCAGCGCGTACATCTTTAGCTCTGCGATCGGCTCGTCCTTTTTCACCGCAGCAAAAGTTTCTGACTTCTGAAGAAACTCCACTCTGCCATTAAAAAACTTGGCTAGGTGTTCTGCTGCTTGATAAACGATGCGATCGTCTGGACTTAGACTCGCCACATCAACATCTGAGTTTCTTTCTTCTTGAGCGTGAGCGTCGGAACCTGCCCCTAAAGGGCAAGGCTCCAGAGCGGAAGCGAAATCTTTGTTTTGTCTTTCTGCTATCTTATTTTTCTTTATAGGGTCAACGTCGTTGACTACATCTGGTACACGACGTTGACTACCCTGGTCTACCTCGTTGACTACCTGTGGTCTATCAGGTTGACTAGCTTTAGGCTTCCGCACGTCTCGCAACTTGTAAACGTTGCTGCCCTTTTTCGGTCCACCCTGCTTCTTCCAGATGTACCCAAGCTCTACCAGTTTCTTAGTTGAGTTGATAATTCCTTGCTTGCTTAAGCCAGTAAGCTTCATCAATGTCTGAATACTTGGGAACGCTTCTCTAGAGTTGCACCCGTAACGGACGATAACAGAGTAGACAGCCCAAGCAGGAGCACCCATAGCAGCTATATGCCCATCGTCTACAACGTCATTAGCAACCCACCAGAAAGGCTGGTGTCTCGTATCTTGAACACGTCTAGCCATGCTAAAATTACCTCAAGTACGTCATTAGTTTGAATATCTTTGAAGCCTCACCGATGACCGCAAATCTAGGTGGGGCTTATTCTATTTTACTCGTTAGCAACAAAGCCCGATCGACTCGTTAATAGCGATCGCTTTTATGCACAATCTTGGTTTCAACTAATAATTAAAATCAGTAGAGCCTCTAAAACACGTCACCCCATCCGCTGAAACCCGCTCACAGAGCCGATCGCTAAAACAGGCTTCAAACAGGGGTATACCCCTATAGTCTGACGCTCAAACACGCTCCAGCAATTGATTGCAGCCATTTAAGGTGAGAAAATAGCTGATACTTTTTTTCTCACCTTAAAAACGTGACCAATCTATTAACTTTGTACGTTTTTTGCTGGCTGAACTTAACGTTTATTTCACGCATACGTCGATAAAGTGTGGGCAAGCTCATGTCCACACCTCTAACGCTTAAAGCTCTAACTAAATCATTGCCAGCAACTATCTCGCTATTGTCTAAATACTCAATTACTGCTGCTACTTGTTCTTGATGTTCCAAAGAGTAGGCGATCGCGTGAATGTCAGACTCGCGCAAACAGCCTTCAGCGTTTTTGGACCGAAGAACAGCGATCGCGGTTAACTTGCAAACTTGCTCAAAGGAAAACAGTTTTGCACCTTTGGGGATGTCTGCCCACGATCGCCAATTGCGCCAAGTATTGGGTGAAGGCTTAGATCCGTAGATTTTGATTGCGTATGTTTTGGCAAAAGCAGCAGGAAAATCTCGCTGCTGCAATTCAAGATCAATCATGCTAAACCTCTGATTCTTCACTCCCTAATTCTTCATCGGTTGACAGACCCCAAATCTTGCAAAGGGCTTTTGCTGTAGCGGGTACATCTACGCCTTGCACTTGGTTGTATTTGTTCTTCAATAAAAACGTTTCCAGCACAACAACAGGCGGCTCCCCCGACAGCTCAGAGCGAAACAGGATGCTATCGCGCAGTTCTTGGACATTTTGACTAGCCTTGGCTCTATCCATCAAAAACTGCTCCATCGCCCTAGTCGTTGAACTATTGCGAATAAATTCGCCTTGAGCGCAATAAAACAACTCAGTCTCAAGCGGCAACCCCACCTGATAACGTCTCGATCTTGGATCGTCCGCCGATTTAGCCACTATCTCTGTGCTCACACGCATTTACCTTAAGCGTAGTTGTTATCGCCATTCTAGCCAACGGTTTGCAATTGGAGCGATGAACTATCTATTTGTACACCTATTGGTGTCCAATTGCAAACCAATGTGTTAAGCTATCCTCAAACATTTGGTAGGTGTACATCATGATTCGAGATTTGAGCGAAAGCGGAAACAGCGAGCTAGCCCCAATGCCGCCAGCACGACCAGGCAGTGTTGCCAAACCTGCCCCCGATCGTGCCCAGTTGGCAACGGGTAAACCAGCACCAGTTGTTAAGTCAAGAGTGTCAGCAGAGCGTGAGCAAATGGCACCGATCGCGGCAAAGGCAGCGCAACGTGTGAACGTGCGCATGTCTGAGGCACTGGTTGACTTAGTAGGGGTGGTCAAGACTGCGGAACAGCAGCAAGACCAGCTAGCAGATGAATTGGCGCAACGGTTGGCAGCAGCATCAGACCCTCAAGCGTTTATGCAGAAGGTCATGCTGCGGACAGGTGAACTGTTGAGCGGCGAAGCGCCTGCTGCTCAACTTGACTTTGACTTTCTGGGCGGTGCACGTGAACAATTGGCACTGCTACCGGAACGTGAAATTGACACGACTAGCTTAGAAGCGTGGTTGCAAGAGTCAGAGCAGCAAGGGCAGCGGCAAATTCAAGCATTAGCAGAAAGCGAACTTTAGATAGGAGGTGCGATCGATGGACGACTTTGAACGGGAGTTTACGCAGGCAATGCAGATACAATCAGCGCCGGTTGCTTTTAGCAGGCGTGAGCGCATTCAGCCGATGCCTAAGCAAGCAGCGGCAGATTTTTTTGCTGACCACTGGATGGTGCTTGCTGGTGTTGGAGTGTTAGCTGCATCAGTCTTTGCTTCGTTACCGGCACAGTTAAGGAATAGCGCTGACCAGGCAAGACTTGCTGAGACAGTGCGCCCCATATCGGCACAGTTTCAGTTAGATGCGGCGCTTAACGGTTTGGCGGCTCAGAAAAACCAGATTGCTGAAGACCGTTTTAGTAACCCTAATTGTGTCGTGGCAGCAGCAGTAATCTCTGGTGAGCCTGTTTATAACATCGATCGCCGCTTGGTCAGTGCAGGCTCTACTGTGTGCGGTCTGGATGGTTCAACAGGCGTGGTCATTGGGCACCCCACTGGACGGCTTGACCATGTAACTGGGACAGCGATTATGCGCCCGATCGCAGACAAGGTTTACAGCAGCAAAGGTGCTGCATTTGCAAAGTTCAAAGCTAAATGGGGCAAGTCATGACAACAACAAATCAAGGTCAATCTTCAGGACGATCACCGCAGGAACAGCAAAAGGATTTTGAGCATAGCGCTGCTGCTGCCCTGGCAGTAATCCTCTTGCTAGCTTTGGTAGTGGTGATCTTCCTCAACTTCATCCCTTACTACATGGCAGCTAGTTGGATCGTTGGCAAGGTGCCTGGGTTAAGCACTCTGCTTACTGATTCAAGCCGCATTGTGTTCCCGATCGCCGTTGCCGGTGTCAGCGCCTCCGTTTACTTCTTCGCACGTGGCATTGTTGGTGCCAGCAAAAAAAGCACTCGCTCTAAGAAAGCAAAACATCTGCCTGTGCTGTTAGCGTTCGTGGCTGCAATGGTCTGTGTTGTTTCTCGCACACCAGCCGATCAGGTGTTCGTAGCGTGCTTAGGGTCGATCGCGGGTGCTTTTATTACCCTCGTACAATTCCGCTGGATTTTGTTTCAGCACAACGCGAGAGCCATCCTGGCATCGATGCAGGATGAGTTGGTAAGGGATGAACCAAAGGATGAAGATTTGCGGGTAGCCACTCGTAGCGAACGTCAGACCCTCAAGCAGCAAAACAATGTGGCGATGGTGATTGACGGTCTAGTGTCTCTTTGTGTCTATCCACCTGTTGCGATGCAGATGTTGCCAGTGGTGATGCTGACAGCAAACCTTTCTCTAGTGGACTGGGGCAACGTGATCATGATTTTTGTGACCACTGTGCTCACAGGTTGGTTGCTGCGGTTCTATTTAGGTCAAGCCAGAAAAGCTCAAGGGTAAGGCAATGGAAGATAAAGCGATCGTGCTACAGGGTGCGTCAAGACTAGCGCCTGTACGAGTCAGTGAAAAGCTGCAACTAAAAGATGAAAGTGAGGCTTCAGGGCAAACAGCCTTGGCAGCGTTTGGCTTTGCTGGTGCTGTTTGGCTGCTCACCGCTAACCCCATTGGCGCGATCGCTGCTCTAGGGGTTGGCTTTTTTATCTACACCAGAGTTGATAGCAAGGAAGAGGATAGAGCAGAAGCAATTAACGGTAACGCCCTCAGTGCGGCTCTTAAGCCCCAACAGTTAGACCAGTACTTGCAGGAAGTAGGCAGCGATCGTGTCCGTGCTGAATTGCAATGGGCAGAACGGCAGCATATCAATCTCCCTCGCAAGCAGCGGCAATTACTGGCAGCACTTGAGGCTGATTGCCCGCATGACGTGTTAGCGCTGTCTCAGGGTGAACTCATTGACCAGACGCGCAGGCACGGCATAAAAGCTGTACTTGAAGCCTTTGAAGCAGCGATCGCTGACGGGCACTTGCTCAACGAGATGCAGAAAACCTATGTCAGCATGGCACGGCAAAAGCTTGGAGTTACAGCCTCTCAAAATGTTGGCGTGGAGACACGGTTAAACGCGATTGCGGTTGACTCTCAAGCAGATCCCACAGTTGGCGGCGTACAGCCTCAACCTGTTGCACCTCAAGCTTTGACCGAGCCAGCACCAACAAAGCCTGCCACCCAAGCGCCCGACATTACCGACTTTATTATTGATCAAGGCAATAGCTTGGTCTTTCTAGGCGGTCAAGGTGTTGGCAAGTCGCGACTGATGGCGATTACTTCTCAACGTGGTCTAGAGCAAGGCAAGTATAAGCACGTCACAGTGTTGTCAGGGCTGGCAAAAGCGAACGAAGATCCCATTTATTGGCAGCACTGCGTCAATCAATTGTTTTTCGACCTGGCACCAATGGATGATCGCGATCGCGAGTTAGCACTAGCCAAGCAACTGAAAGCGATCCAAGACTTCAAGAATGCTGCCAACTCAGAGAATCCAGGTTTATTGATTCTGGATGAGATTGCTTTTCAAGCTGCTGTATTGGCTCGGTCTGGAGAGCATACGGTGCAATACGCCTTGCAAAAAGAGATCACTGATATTTTGCGGGTTGTCTGTAGCGGTGGCGCAAAACGTGGTTGGTTCGTGTGGGTTGGCACTCCACAAGGCGCGATCGGTGACATGGGTGATATTGGTCGAGCCATCAAGAAGCTAAAGCCAGTCTGCTGCGCGATCGCTCCGATGTCAGCAGTGAAGTCAAGAGGGCACTCTACCACTTGGGATGAAGGGCTTTATCAAGCTGCAAAGCTGAACTTTCCAGCTTTGTACTTTCCTCCGTCTACCATGAGCGATCGCATTGTGTTCTTTGATGGGCGCTGGCTACCGCAGACACGGCACGAACTGCAAACTGCAAAACCATCAGAGGCAAAGCAGTCAGGCAGCAAAGCGCAAGACTTAAAGGCAGCGATCGACAAAATTGTTTTTGCTGCTTTGAAGGGTCGAGGCTTTATCACTGCGGCTGAGTTGCGCCCCTACTGCGCCCAGTTTGATCCCATTCTGGTCTTGAAAGCTTATGCCCAAAGCCAGCCCGATCATTTCTATTTGCGTGATGCAGGGGCTAGCGATGTGCTGCTAGGGATGAAGCAGACGGCAAAGGTTGAAGCAAAGGTGTGAAAGGTTTTTCAGTTAATCAGTTCTAATCATATTGAGGCTTAAATCATGCAGACATACGATCGCAACTACATTAACGGACAGCTTGTCAAATATCAAAAAGCCTCTCCACAAGGGAAGGTCAACTGCCTTTGGCGCATTGCTAGCCACGCCGACATCTTCCCGCTTCATGAATTGGACTGCACAGGTGGTTTGAATATGGTGCAGGAAGACACGATCGTTGAATGGCTAGGGGTTGAAGGCTTCACGGTTGTTGGCAGCATGAAAATCCGGCAAGAGGCAAGAGTATGAGTGCTTTGAGCAGGGGGAAGATTGACTACCATCAGTACATTAATTCGGAGGAGTGGCGATCGAAGCATCCTGGTTTCCTAGCAGCAGCCAACTATCAGTGCAGTGCTTTTCCGTGGTGCAAGGTCGGCAAGGGTGCTCACTATCGTTGCCATCACGTTTCATACGCCAATTTAGGCAATGAGAAATATTGGTGGGATGTGCTTTGTCTCAGCCCATTCGCACACAAGCATATTGTTCACGGCATCTTGTCTGGCTATAAACGCCCTAGCGAGCAAGACTATTACCCCAATCGATCACAGTCGCTTTTCCATTCTTACTGTCGCTTACCTGTGCCTGCCAAGTATGCAGTAATGGTCTTTCTCTTCGCGCTTGCTGGCTATCTGGGTGCTGGAGAGTTAGGCATGGCAGCAGGGATGCTGATTGTTGTTCTTGTTCTTAGATGAAGACAAACCACAACCCAACCCACCTAGCCGATCGCGCCACTCACGCCGATCGGCTTTTCCAGTATCAGCGCCACCTCGCCAGCACTCGGATAGGGCACGGCATCATCATCCACCGCCACTATCCCGTTGATGCCTAGCCAGTACACGCCGATCGGGTCTAGGGCGATGTAGTCCATGCTAGTAACCATGTTGCACCTCTACCGCGTGCACCCTGGTCCCACCCCCCGTGCGCCTTCCTGGTATGCTCGATCGCTCTGCCTCAAGTACTATCACCCCTACTAATGCCAATGCCAAAAATGCTTTACCCACTGCCGCGCCCTCAACTGATAGCCCCACTATGCCTTGGGAGGTAGGGCATCCATCAGATAGAGACTACGGGAGTTTAGAGGGCAGTGGAATTGCTGATACGCGAGTACTACAAAAAAAATCTCACACCCACTTGCTTGACATCGGGAGTAAAACGGGAGTAATCTTATAAGTATGGAGGCAAGCAAAACACTTTTACTGCTTGCAAAGCAAATGGAAGCCCCTTTCAAAGGTCATCATTTAGTAGAGTCTGCTTTATCCGTTGACATACCTGGAACAATTACGTGCCCATCAAAAGAGTCTATGTATGCCACTCTTGCCGAGATTGCTGAGTTTTACGACAGTCCGGTCTTGCAAAAATTAGGCTCACCTTATACAGCGTTTAAGCGTTTAATCAGAGGCGATCGCAGTCGTACTGCTAAAGATAACGGTGTGACTCATCACGTTATTACTGTTACCCCTTGGCAAGGAATGACGCGAGATGGAAGAGACTTTTATCGGCTTCGGTTGGCTACTGCTGGAAGTTACAAGGTTGCCGCAGAACTGACAGAGTTATTCAATCTATGACAGGCATTCTCTGGCTGGTGCCCATCACGCCGATCGCGGTGTCAGCCATTTACCCTAATACTCAACGTCAACACGTCACTTTAGCGTATGGTGTTGAACGTAAAGACTACGAAAATATTATTGGGCTATCTGCCAGTGTCGGCATTTTAGAAGAATGCTGGAATGATGAAGTACAAACAGTGTCAGTCGTGCTGCAAAGCTGGCTACCTTGTAACAACTTGCATCCACACATCACTATCTCATGGGTCGATAGCAGTGCTCCTGTGATGTCAAACCTAATGCTACAAGGGGAGCATTATTCAAAAGCGTTGGATGGTTCAGTGTTGCCATGCATGGTCGAGTTTTTAGAATGGACTGACCCTGTTGACCCGCACAAGTGGCGCGATCGCTCTCCTGCCATCTGCAAGCAACCGGGCTGTGATAAAACGACTCGCAGTTTAACAGGCTACTGCCGCAGTCATCGACCCGCTACAAAATATCGTTAGACTCAGCCGATCGCACAGGTCGGCTTTTTCATGTCTACCGATCTACATTCTTAAAATCTTCCACCCACTGCCAGCATTGAAACTGCTTTTGCACTTTCAAATCACCATTGCCATAATCTTCGTACTGGCAGACCTGCAAGTGAACAACAAGCTTCTGGCTAAAGCTGCGTGATGGACGAATAGCAAAACCACCAGGAGCTTCAGAGTCGAACGAGACGCGAAAGCGCCAATCGTCAGTGTACCAACCTGAGCCTGGTGGCAGTCCGTAAGTATTAATTGGGCGTACTGGTTGCCCTGGGAAAAACTTGTGTGCCATCGTTTTGGGTGGCGTGTACTCTCCAACTCGATCGTGTAGATGCTGACCCTTAGATGGAATGCTTGATGCCCTTCAATTTTAGCCTGTAAGCTACGGTAGGCACTGCTCACTTTTGCCTAGCGTCTCTTTGAACACTTTCACTATTTTGTCTCTGACCGAGAAGGCGGCAGCGATCGCGGCATCAGTTTTAGATGCGGGCATATTCACCGACAAATAGATCTGCCGTATTTCATCCCTAGTCATTTGGCTCAGGATGAAACTCAATTCATGCAACTCCTCAGGCGTTAACTCAGGCATGACTTCTTTTTTATGGTGGACACTGCTCACTCTCCTCTGGTAAAACCACGGCGATCGTTACAACCACATCATCGCCATTGTTTCGATCTTTGATGTCGTAGTAGTCATGGTTATGTTGCCGTATGCCATCTGGTCCGAAGGAGTTGATCCGTACAACTCTCGCAATCTTCCCGTCTGGTGTTGATAGACAATGGCTGTTGTAATCGATCGACTTGCCCCATGCCGAATCTGGCGGCAGCTTGAAGCTTGGCACTTCATCGGGTTTGACATTGGGCTGCACATCAGGAGGGAACCGCCCGTTCTTCTGTCGATACCCAATAATTTCAGGCTTCATTGCTTCAATATCAGTTAACGCCTGGACCCGTTGAGCCTTACGAATTTGATTTAGATAGGCAGGCAACGCCAATGCTGCGAGAATTGATAGAACTCCGATCGCAACCAGGAGTTCTATCAAGGTTAAGCCGTCATCTGACTTAATTTTGTTTTTGTAGCAAAGAGTTTTGGAAAGCAATGTGTTTTTCAATAGCCTCCGCCTCGGTATCAAATCGACCTAAGAAAACTATTTTTCCATCCGCCTTCCCGTATGCCCGCCATTTCCCACTTCTTTTACAAAGGCATCTTCCTTTGAAACTTCTTCTAGGAGCATTAGAATCTCTAATAAACCTCACAGGTATGACACGTTCAGGTAAGTAGTTCAAATAAGCAAATTCTCCGAAAGCCTGAAAAGCAGCGTCGTTATAAACCTGAGCGGCTTCTTCTGGCGTAGCGTAGCCACCAAGCCCCGTTTTTTTACCGTTTACCGTGATTTGCGCTCTCCAAGCTTGAGCCTTGGGATCGTAATCAACTCCTTTGTAGCCACTTTTGTTCAGGATGCTAGGTCCTCTATTTACCCTGTTTTGTTGCTGAGTTGCAAGCCGCAGGTTTTCAAATCTGTTATCAAGTTTGATTCTATTTCGATGATCTATTTCCAGTTCCGAAATGTCGACTTCAGAGGAGTGCCACTTAAAGATCTCTCGATGCATTGATACGTGAACTGGCGCACCTGCCGACGAGTCTGCTCTTGAAGCGTAACCATTATAACCACCTGACTTGTAGTACCACTTCCACTGACTTAACCATTCAAAGTCACGTGCATCAACGATCGCCTGCTTCCCTTGCGTTAACTGATCGCTTTGTCGTCAAGCTTAACACCCCGATTTCTCAAGGACTTGCAATTGATCTTGGCTATGGCACAGGGTATGCAGTGATCCTTCTGGATTTTTTACGCAAGGAATGACACTGTTTTATAAGTATTGCTCCCGGCACTGAAATTAATGTAGGTGGTCAGACCTTACAAGTAATTCAAAGCACAGGATTGACGTTAACGGTTGACAACAAACTAAAGGTAAAACGTGGATATTAAAGCTGTTGGTATCAGACGAGAAGGCGGGGAAAACAATCAGACCGCCCAAGTTGTTCTGGAAGTTCAATTAATGGATGGCACCTATCGAGAGATAGGGAGAGAAAACATAAATAGCAGCTTTTCTTCTTGGTGGAATTTGAACTTAATCAATGCTGGTGATAGAGGGCACTGCCCCAACTGCGGCTCTCTTGATATTGGGTTGAGGTGTAACATAGGCATTTGCAAAGAGAAAATTAGCCATTACTAGTTACCTGAAAATTCTATTGATGGCTACACGGCACAGGTCGCCCATATTCATGCCCCTGCCCGTACAGCGTGGCGTATGGTGCTACCTCCTGATGGATCTCCCTGAGCCGTTGCTCGATCGCCTGATTCTCAATCATCTCCGCAATGCAAACGATCTTGAGTCTTTGAGCAATGACCAGAGTGCCCATGACGATCGCCACGCTCACCTCAGAAGCCAATAGTGTTTTACAGTAAGCCCCATCAATCTTCAGGAACTTTGGTTTGACTATATCAAGCGCACTGAAGCCGTTTTGCTTCTGCCCAAAGTCATCCAAGCCAATCCAGTGAAAACCAAAGCCGCGCATCTGGTCAAACACTAACAGCGATGGTGGCTGCAATGCGGATGATTCTGTGACTTCGAAATGGATGCGCTCTCGATCCACGCTCTTGTCTGCCATATGGTCAGCGATGAAACCTAGCAGCCCGTAGTCGTTCAGCGTTTCTGCCGATAGGTTCACCGCATGAACAGCGTTATCCTGATGCGCGATCGCGTGCAAGATACTTGCCCGATCAATCCGCTTCAACAAGTCAGGATGCTCGACCAGTCCATCGATCCATTGCATGGCAGGCACGATTTGCAAGAAGCCGCGATCGTCCGGTTCATGCAGTCGAGCCAACAACTCAAACATTAACGGGGGGTCAGCGTCAGTGCCGCCTGCAAGCAACTTAATCGGTTGGCAGTGAAAGATGATACGCCCCTGGTCTAGAGCGCTTTCAATGCGGTGGCGGAGTGTGCGATCGCGGAGTTTCATGCCGTCCTATTCAGTGTTAGTCATCTTTTTATACTCAGCGATCGCCAACCCCAAACAGCGGTTGCCATCATCTAGCCAAGCAATATCAAGCGTTTGGTCATCACAACAGAACGGAAATTCATTCTCAGTCTTGCAACGAATCAAAAGCGCTTTCTCAGTGCAAGTGAATAAACGACGCTTCAATCTTTTGCACGTTTGAACAGCGATCCAAAGCCCCCAGCTAGCTGGGAAAGCCGATAGGTCAATGAATAAATCGAACAACGCCCTAGGCTGATACGAGTCACGAGCCAATGCCGTAGTGCACTTGATCGTGTGAGTCGGGATTGCTCCGTTAATAGGTCTAAATCCCTCTCCCAGCAAGGCTTTTGCCGCTTCTGGTGTGATGGCAGCGGCAAAGAGGTTGTGGGTAACACCTGTGGTGGCAGGGATCTCGCCGCGATATTCGGCTGCCCAGGGCGTAAAAAGAACTGTCCCGAACGCACTAGACCCGCTATATTCTTCTTTCTTTCCACCGAATAAGCCTCTAAGCACTGGAGATATTCAGGCATCGTGTGCAATTAATCTAGACGCAACGCAGATGCTTATGGTGCCGAAATAGCCCTGATGCTCTCATTGTGACATTCTCCCAGCTTTATGATTAACATAAAGTGTGGGCTTCTCTCTTCACAGGCTCGGTCTTCCGATCGCCTCAGAGAGCTTGAACGGGATGACCCACCGCTCTTTTTTGAACATTAATTGCTGCGTTGTGATCACGATCTAAAGAGCACCCGCACTCGGAGCAGTTATGCCAACGGTCTTGCAGCGTTTTGAGAACTTTAACCCCACAACTTGAGCAGTCTTGACTTGTACCGTTTGGATTCACTGCAATTGTAAGCAATCCGGCTCTTTCAGCCTTGATTGAAAGGATTTGCAGGAATTGACCCCATCCAGCATCGTTGATAGATTTTGCCATACGGGTTTTTGTCAAACCCTTGATATTCAAGCTTTCATGCCCAATACTCTTTCCTTGACTCAACAGTTTTTTAGCTGTCTTGTAGTGAAAGTCTTTGCGCTGATTAGTAATCTTGCGATGCACCTTAGCAACTCGCTTCACTGCTTTTTTGCAGCGATTAGAGGCTTTCTTTTTCTTGGATAGCTGCCGCTGCAAACGCTTCAGACGTTTTTCAGCTTTGCGGTAAAACTGAGGAATGATAACCTCTTCACCATCGCTTGTCACCAAAAAAGACTTTAGCCCAACGTCAATTCCTACCGTATTCTCTGGGGTTGGGGAATCGAACATGAGTGATGGTACTAATTTATCTTCAAGCGATAAACTGACATACCAGGCACCAGCTTTATAAATGATGGTTGCGGTCTTCAGCTTGAAGCCATCCGGCAATGGGCGATGCAGAATCAGTTTGACCTTGCCAATTTTGGGCAGGTTGACTGCTTTACCGTTTACCCATTTAAGCGAAGCTTGTGGGTAGGTGAACGACCGATAACGTCCTTTACCTTTGAACCGAGGTCTTCCGCTGCGAGTGCCGTTGCTGTCTCCCTTCAAATAGCGGTCAAACGCCAGCTTAACCCGCTTCACCATATCCTGGAGCACCTGAGCATAAACCTCTTTGTACCAAGGACGTGCTTGCTTCATTGGTACTAAAGAGCGCTGCTGGCTATAGCAATCAGGCTGATTTTTGAGCTGTGGTAAATGACAGACGAGAGGGCAAGCATTGACAGGACAGCGATGCTCTTCCCACCATTGAAACCGTTCTGACAGCAGCCAATTGTACTGATGCCGCAATTTTTCCAGCCATTGATCCATAACGGCTTGCTGCGGGGCTGTTGGGCGCAATCGGTACTGGTACGTCGTTCTCATGATACGATTATACCATATTGCTACAATATTGCTACCATGACACAAATCAGTATTAGGCTACCAGACCGCGAAATTGAGCATTTGCAGGCATACTGCAAACTGACAGGTAGAACCCAAAGTGATGTTATCCGTGAATTGTTGAGAAAACTATCCGTTTCAGGGGTGCTAAACCCTATAGATTAATGCGCTTTCATTGTATGCATTGCGTATTGATTCGGTGATGAAAGTATTCAATATCACCCCATTGGCTGCACAATCAGGTAGGCGGCATATCCCAGAAAAACTTGCACCCGAAAGCGGTTAAGAACTTTTCTACTTCTCTGAATTGAGGCACATGAGCATAGAGCGCCCATCCACATTCATGCCCCGTCCATTGCATTCTGCCTAAATAGAGCGGCAAGCCAGTTAAAAACAAGTCGTTCATTGTATAGGTTGGCGATTCAAGATCTTCTCGAATCATTTGCCACCCGTACAACTCAGCGCTTTTTTCCAATTTTGCAGCTTCAAACTGTTCTTCAAGTGTCAGAGGCATCACATCAACACCTCTTTGGCTTTCAGTAAATACTTAAGCCGATCGTCGTAACCGTTATAGCCACCATTAATCCTGAGCGTAATGGTGTCAAAGTCATCCTTATCTGCCAGCGCTGAGAGGTTACGACTGTTCCAATACCAGAAGGCTGATGTGAGGCAGTCGGGGATACAGGCAAGCCTATCAGGATCGTTCAAGTAATCAATCCCCACAGCCTTCGATAAATCGCTGTAGTTGCTTCTGCCTGTTACCTGAATGAGTCCACGCCCTTTGAAGCGGCAACCATCACCCGGTTTAGTATTGCCCAAATCATCGCGCCATTCGTAGTCAGCGCCAGAGGCAATCTCTTCCTGGTATTGAAACTCTCCACTCTCATGGAGGACTTGAGCCAGGAAGTGGCAGATCCTTAGCGGCGTATCGACCTTGTACTTCTCAAGGTGTTGATTGAGTGGCAGCACAAACTTCTGCAAGCGCTCTTTAGGGGCGACCAAAGTGATCTTCAGTAGATCGTCTAACGTCACGAGTTCGGGTGGTACTGGCGGCGCTTTTCGCCATAACTCAGCGAACTTTGTCAGCACTTCGGCACTGGTTTGCTCTTGCAGGTACTTCAGCGCTTCCTGCTGTTGAGGGAGCGATCGATAGTGTTGAGCAACGTCAGTGAGTTGGATTGTCATTGGTGCCTGCTTAGAATTTACTGCTGCTGCGTCTCACCCAACACTTTGAGAACTTTATCGGCTTCGATGCGATCGCTCTCTTGTTCTGCATCTGATAGCTGACTGTATGGTGTCTCCATCTGCCTCATCCACCGTTCGACCTTAGCAGCAGGTATAGTAACTGAGCCATCGGCATTCTTGGTGCAACACTGGAATAGCCACCGCATCCAGTGTGACCAAATCTCATGCTGCAAGTCTGCCAGTTTTTCTCGCAATGGTGCAGCGCTGTTAGTCTCTCTAATCATCTGCCAACCTTTAATCATCTCTTGCTGAAGGTAGCCTGAGCCGTGTCGCCTTAGCTGTGCAGTAGCGCGATTGTCACGGACAAAAGCCAATCCAATGCTGTTATTCTCCTCAATAGCAAAGCCTATTCGATGAACTAAACCGCAATCACAGCAGGCAAGCCTGAGAACCTCTCCAGGTTTCATCTCAATGCCTTCACCGTCTTCCATTTTGGGATACAAGGTCATACAGGTGCCATCAATGGTTACTTGCGGGGTACAAAAAACTGCCCGATCGCGCCTGCATCAATAGTCACGCCTAGCGCTGTGCCAATCAGGGTAAAGCAGGAGAGGAAGGTGAGCGGTGGCACCTCCCGATTATTCTTGTCTGCTACAAGGCACTGATAGCCCAGGAACAGCGACACAATCAACGCGAAGAGATATGAGCCTAGTTTGCCTGCTTCACGCTTAACGGCTACTGGTGCCTCTACTGGTGCCGCCACAGGTTGTAATGGTTCGTCGCTCATCCTTGCCTCCAAAACAGCATCACGCCCAAACTGACAACCTGCAACGCCAAGATCACAATTTGCCACCCGCTGATGCTCCGCAGGCGATCGTCCATCCTACTCTGCCGCTGTTGAGAGGCTATAGCTAAATTGTTCACGTCATAACGCAGACCATCAAAGCGTTCCATCGACACTTGCCGAAACCGTGCTTGCGTCTGTTCTCGGTTTTCAGCTTGTTCGTACTGCGTGACTTGGCGTGGTTCGCGGGAAGTGCGATCGGGTGGCGTTTCTTCAGTCATCACGTTTTGAGTAGGCATCAAGAAATTCCCATAACTGTTTGCAGTAACGAGCGTCATCAAGCGCATTGTGGGCAGTGCTTGCTTGCTGTGGTAATTCGGGTTTCCCTAGTCGTCGCCATTCCTGCATGATGTCGTTGATGTACATCGGCAATCCCTTTGGCAAGTCCATCATGGTGCCGTACAACTGGCAATGCGAAACATGATCGTAGCTGCCGTAGTAAGCCCAAAGCTCAGGCTCTTCACCAAAGCTTGGATCGTTAAAAATGTCTTGAATCTTAGGGCTTGGATGCTTGGCTAGACCATCGGTGCCAAAGATCCGCGCTGAAAGTTTAGCAAGCCGCGATCGCTCAAAATGGTGCAAGTCAACGATCGGCAAGTCTTTCAGAAAAGCCATCACCTCAATAGAAATTACTTCGCGGCTTTTCCACGCTTTAGACTCGCCCCAAAGCCGTGGTGATACGCCACCGCTCATGGGGTTTATAGGGTGGCGTGGTGGCAGTTTGTCTAGTACATTGTCTTTCACCCATTGACTCGCGTGGTTAGGGTTGAATTCTGTGCTGATGGCGTAGTATTCACGATCGTCTTCGGCTACCACCGCGATGCTGATGAGGTCGATCGGGTGTCTGTGCCCTCGTTCTATAAATTCCGCGTCGATCCAATAGCGCATTACAACTCACCCGTGTAGCTGTTGCCCGTACCACCTTGTTCAACCTGTCTATGTACCTGGAGCGCCTGTAAGAGTTGCCGTTGCAGTTCTAAATCTTCAGGCTCGATCGACGCTTCTACAACGTTCTGCAACGTCTTCGCCAGATCGACTGGTGTTGTACCAATGAGTAACTGAGTTTGCAGCTGCTTGATCGCCATTATCATTTCAGGCAGTGCCTTGATCGCCTCACTGGACTGCGCTTCAGAATGGTGAGATATGCCAACTGTGGCAAAAACTCTTTCTGTGAATGTGTCTACGGTCCTGCTGAGTGCATCAACTTTCTCGTTTAGCAGTTCAATTTCTGTCTTAGGCACTTCAGGCATTAATTAGTACCGCGATCGACACCTATATTTTGCCCTGTGTACAAGGCTTTGGGCGTAAAATTCACATTCGATGGAAGCTATCAGGCAAAACTAGAAAGCCGTTACGCTCAATCAGTTCAATTTGCGCGATCGCCTCCAACAATTTCTCTACCTGCGCGATCGGGTAAAGGACATCTGCACCGGCTTTAACTCCCCAGATGTTGTGTTGTTCTTTGACTGCTGCAATAACGGTGGCTGAAATAGTAGGATACTTCTCCCTAACGGCATTCCCTACCTCGTAAGCCGATAAATGCGTTCTAACCGTCTGGTGCTTTTTCATTCTTGCCTCTCTCCAATAACTTTAGGATGCTTCCAGATGGGTGCATTCGTATGAGCCCAGACGATCGCATCCGCCAATGCTCTCAACGCCTCCACCAAGCACTTACCCTCACCACTGATGGCGCTGCCGTTCTTTACATCTTGCTCAATACGAACATAGACGCGACCGCTTGACTCATAAATGGTGAGGTTGATGTTTTCAAAGACTTTGCGATCGTCGCCTGCTGTGGTCATCAACATTCCTCTCGATACCGTGACTCGATCGCTTTCATCCCTGAAACGTCTATTGCAGGTGATTTGATCGAAAGCCAAAAGGTAAACAGGTCTTGTGTGTTTGCAACGGCATAGCAAAGAGCACATATCTTTTGTTCATGGCTTAAGTCGCTGTTGACGATCGTGTCAGGGTCAAACGGTCCGATAGCCTTATAGACTGGTGAAGCTTTGGCTCTTTCAGCATCCACGTCATAACCCTTTTCAAGCAGCCCTGCCTTCAAACCTCGATATTGCTGCGCCAATCCTTCAGCAGCACGATTGAACGCCTCATCCCATGTGATCTCTCCTGATTCTGCTGACGATAGGCAAAAGTAAACAACGCTGCTCTGACGGGCAATCTGCGCCAACACTGGTGATATTTCCATCAGTTCTCCTTCCCAAATACAAGATCAGCAGACGCGATCGCTCTCTTAGTCGCCTCATCCATCGTGCAAGTCTTCACCCGCAATTGCTCCTTCACCAGTTCCAAGATGTACTGCTGCCGTGCGGTCATCTCTGGCTTCTGACACATTGAATCGTGGAGAAGCGCGATCGCTGTTAACTCTTCCGGTGTGTACTCTAGTGCCATTTAACTCCTAATTCGCTGTTAAAGGTATTCATATTCATCTTCCCACCGTCGCCCATGCAACCAATTTGCCGGCTGAGCCAGAAAGGCTAGGTTGCCGTTGCGCTTCATGTGCCAGTCCTGCTGCTTATTCAAGATAGTAATAAGCGTTTGCACGTCTACATCTTTAACCTTTTTGAATGCAGATCTAGCATTTTGTTTGTTGGTCTTCTTTTTCACCGCTTCCCAGAACAGATCAAAATCCCTCTCTCTGTCTATAAACGCAACCGCAGACGTAGTAAAGACAGCCTTGCAATCTACCCGATCAGGTTGCAGATAGTTTGCTTTTTCGCTTACCATCAACGGCTCATATTTGCTTAGAGAAAAGCGGCTTTGCTTTTGAGCCTCTGCGACTGGGTTAGTTTTAGCGATCGCTCCATCCCGCAACTCTAAAGCAATCTGCAAAGCTTCCTTAATCTCGTAAGGTGCGTTGCCTTCAATGTGGAAGCCTGAAAGCAAGTCAATCAGCCTGTCTAATTTAGTGGCGCTACGATCGGCAGTCTCAGGCAAGCTTTTGTGAGTAAGACTATATCGAAGCTTGGCGCGAGTGCTTTGACTAATGGTTTCGTTTAGTGGGCAGTTAAACCAAGCGATGAATAGTTGCTCTGATGCGCTCAATTCATTCTCATGACAACCGACTGAGACAATACGGGCAACGTCATAGTAGCGCCCTAAGTTCAAGCCTTTGTGGTGCCCTCTTACCCAGCGCTGCCGAATGTTCTTAGCTTTGCCAACATACAGAACGGATTGCTCTGCCACTACTAAATATAGTCCTGGCATCTCAGGCAGTAGATGCAGTTGATCAAAAGCGTAACCAGGAATCTTAGCAAGGTCGATCGTTCTTGGATCTAAAGCCATGCCTCTACCTCTCTCCCCTATTCAACTTTTTAAGTATGCTTTTGGTAGATATCACCATTGTCCTTCTTATATTCCTCATATCATTTGTGGTTGTTCCAAATCTTTAGCGACCTTCTTATTCAGGAAGTGTCTAGAAGCTTTCATGCAGAGAGTCCTATAGGGAGAAGCATAGATATTAGTCAAACGCTTCCAGTAACGACCTTTAGAAAAGAACACTCTACTGTCTTCAAACATTCCGCCAGCCTGCACAAACACACGATCGCTCACTGCATCTTGCACAGCTTGAATTAACTGACGTTTAACGACCTTCGGCAAGCCTTTCTGAATCCGCCCATGTTTAGCATCAGCATCATTGGAAAGCCTGCGCCTGATTGTGCGATCGCTCCTGCCTAACGACTTAGCGATCGTTGACTGCTTGGTGCCGAACGGAATGAAGTCTTCAGAAACATAGGTGGCACTGCGACCATGATGAAGAACTTTACCTCTTACGCCAACGGAATAGTGCGACGGGCTAAGTAAAGCGCCTGGTTTGGCAAGTCCACGTTTATGTTTCTGTTGCGCCTTAAAGCGACTGCATTTCTGTAAGTGCTGGGCTTGTGCTTCAGCGGCGATAAATCGCATGTGCCGCAAGTCTCCAACCGTTACTTCGACCACAGCGCCAAAGTTGCTGATCTGCATTCGACGGCAGACATTATGCAGTCCGGCATAGTACACCCTGTACTGACCAGCACCCAGACCGTTTACTGAGCGAAATAACCGCAACTTCAGACCGTCACGCAGATACCGCTGAACGGTAGAAACGCCTCGACCTAAGCTTGCTGCCATCTGCCGCAAGTCAAACTCCGCACAGCCTCTTCCGAGCGTGTCAACAGCACGAACGGCAAACCATAGCTGCATAGCGGCATAACCCCTGGAATCGGAGCATAAGCCACCATCGGCTAAGGAGGCATGGAGTCTGACAGGTAAATCTGAGTACAAAGCATTAAAGCGACCGTACTTCTACACTTTAACAAAAGTGAGGCTTAGTGTGGGTACTTTTATGCATTGTGATAACATGGTGAGTGTACCAACGTGGTACCTTAGTAATGTAGGTTTTCTGGGGTACCCCTATGGTTCAAATGATTGTGACAACTGATAAGAAGCGCCTCACTATTTATGTAGGCGATGGCATGAAGGAAAGCTTGGATGAGATAGCTAAAGAGCAAAAGCGCTCGGTTAGTAACCTTGTAGAGGTCTTCCTAGCTGAGAAAATCGAGGAATATCAAACTAAGAAAGCAAAGCGTAACCGAAATGCAAAAACTTGATTCAAACCCTGTAGATGGAGGTTCTATGACATTCATCAGAACGCATTACTTAGAGCATGAATTTATTCGGGCAGTGTGGAAGGTTTACCCAACTCTTTGCGCTCAGACTGTTGCAAGGATTCAGTACGAGCTAGGTATCGAGCCTACCCAGGCAGGCAACGTGGAAATGTATACAGTCTCAGACTTCGACATGGTGATGCAGGCAATCCCAAAATACAAGCTGGTCGAAAACGCGGACGGATGGCTTGAACTAGCATGATTCCCATAACGAACAGCAGTCAGAGGAAAGCATGAGTGCAGCGAAAGACAAAATTTCTAGCCAAATTGGCGATCGTTTTAGGCAATTACGAATAGCGTCTAACAAAACTCAAAAAGAAACAGCAAAATTTTTGGGGATTCATAGAACAGCTATAGTCAAAATTGAGTCAGGCGATAGACTTGTCGCTGCTTGGGAACTATCTGCCGCTGCAAGCTTATTTGGCGTTGAAGTTATCAGTTTTTATCAAGGCGGAATGGTGCCGAGTGTTAAAGCGCCGAAAAAACAAGTTTTTGACTTTAATCAAGCCCCGTTCACTTGCTAGGGAAAAGTAAAATGGCTAAACATAAACAATGTTCGCACTGCGAAGGTGAAGGCGAAATCGAGTACTACCCGCCCTATGGAGCAGACGCTTTTGATGGGTGTGGTAACGCAGTGACTATAGATGTGCCCTGTTTTGTTTGTTCGGGCAAAGGGGTCTACCGCAAGATTCGCAAAGTTAAGTCGCTGTTGAGACGAGTTGCTTGATAACGGAATTTTGGCAGGGTGAGGCAACGACGATCGCCGCCCTGCCCATGGAAACTAGCCAATAAAAAGCGATCGCGTTTGCCCACAAACAAGCTAAGGGGAAAGATAAGATGAGTCTGCAAGAATTTATAGAGCGGTACAAAACGGATTGTTTTGATAGTTACGAGATTACAGACTCGAAGCTCTGGATTCGGTATGAGCGGATATTGACACCCGGCACTTATCCTTTTCTTAGCGTTCCAGGGAACAAAGAGCTGCATAAGTTTAGCGACTTGTTGGACGGCAGAATTTGCCATTTTGAGGGCAAAGAGTCTGTTAAAGGAGTGAAACTAGCAGTGATCGAAGTGGACACGTTTCGAGTGGGGTATTGACGGTGCAACTAATGACATAGACAAGGCAATTAAATATTTTCTAGATTACATTTCTTGATGATAAAAAGCGATCGCGTTTGCCCACGATCTCCCAACCATGCAGTCTCACCCAGATTCTAGCCTTTAGCGCTGAGTGAGACGATGGCTGATAGAGTAGGGGCGACCTTAAACAAGCGAGGTGAATATGTCTGAGCAGAAGTCTTCTAATTTTAGTATCCGCACTGTCACCACTCGTATTTACAAGAACGGTGAATTGGTTGGCGAAGAGACGAAGGAAATACCTGGAGAAGCGCGGTCTGTTGTAGTTGATACGTGTGGCGCTGACGCAGCAGTTACGCTGTCAGGCTTCAAGCTGTCTGCCGATGATGACTGCGCTGTTAGAGGGTTGAACTACTCTGTTCGCCAAATCCCTGTAGATGAGTGGAGATTGATAGACTACGAAGAAGCTGAAAAGAATAAATAAACAATCCTGTCAGCAAGTCTGAGGGGCAGGACTTGAATCTGCAACGTGGGAGCTACTCCGGCATAACCTTTCAGGGTGCGACCCTGTACCCAAACCAGTATTCTGGCACCTTTACCATTTGGCGACCATCAGTAAGATAATCATGGCACACCCACCAGTAGGCAAACGAAATGGCTAACAGCGAGAACTTATCTTGGTGGCAATACCACGAGCAAATTATCCGCAAGCAAGATGTGCATTGCTTTGACTACATTTTTAAGTGGGATTTGTTGTACAAGGCAAGATCTTACTATTTGACGCACGAAGGCTGGGGGACTGGCACAACTTGCTGGTATGTTGCGCTTGAAATTGGTTCCCGCTATATGTGTTGCGCCGATACCCCAGAAGAAGCTGTAGCGGTCGGGCTAAATACAGCCATAGCCTACTTGCGCCGCAAGTTAGAAACGTTTAACGATGGCAAAACAAAAGAGTTGTTGCTCCCTCACGAAACTGAGCGCTATCAAAAACTGCTGGAAGAATTGCAAGCGATCGACACCGCATGGGTAGACAAACCAACTCAAGACAATTACCACGACTGCGTTCAACGAAAGCACAATGAGAGATACGGTGTTGTTAGGTAAATAAATGGATGTTAGACAGGCAATGATCCAGGCGATCGCCCGAACCCGCACAACTTTCAGAACCACGTTAAGCGACCCGCGATCGGGCGGCAGTTACCTGGAGGGACGGCGAAGCGGTAATCTGACCGCTAAGATTAAACTGCCTGATGGGGCTTCAACTGTTAACCGTGTAGGGGGTTTTCGATGACAAGCGGTAGCGATTTTCTGAACGACATGCTCAACGGCAAACCCTCTCAGCAAGAGCAGGAAGCCATCATTAATCTTGATGCCTACATGGGTTTTATTGGGATGTTTGCCACCATAGCCTATGCCAGCACAAAAAAAGGTGAGTCTGATGCTGATGTGGAAGGGGAACTTTCAGGTCTTGGGCGGCTGCTAGTAACCCGCTTAAATAAAGAGCATCCGAATGATCCTGAGATGGTTCAAGCCGCGATCGATAAATACCTGACAATTTACAAAGAGCAAATAATCGCATTCAAGAACTTATAAAAACCATCAAACCGAATAGGCAAGGGCATAATAGAAACAGCTTTTCAAACGTTCTAAATGCCCTCTCTTTACGGCACCTGTAGATCCATCCCCACAGGCATCACGATCGCCCCCGCTTCAGGTGGTAGCCTTTCCACATCTAGCACCCTTTACCTATCGACTCAATACAGAACGAGAGGTGGCTTATCACTCCATAGCGCTATTACCCCGATCGCCTATTCCGCAGGACAAAAGATTGTCGTCACTGTCACCCCTTCAGCCTTAGCCAGTGGCGAGTTAGGCAGTGTTCACGAGATCGTCGTTAGCGGGTCAACCACGAATGATGTAGCGCAGATGGTGAGGTTGGGCGCGATTCCATTGCTCGCGATCGATCAAACCACGCAGCTTTCACTACCACGCAGCTTAGAGCTTTCCACTAACGCCCATATCGCACTCTCTGCCAGTGTCGCCACGATCGCTGCACTCCCTACAGGCAGCGACAGATTGAACGGCATGGTGCGGCTAGTCACTGCGACGGGTCAATATCTCCGCTACGACTCCACAGCGACAACAGGCGTAGTACTCAGTGCCCCTGGCTATTGGGTAGATTATTACCCCTGGGTTGGTGCAGCGAATGGTTTCACAACTTACATCGGCACTGCGACAAATGTTGATGGTGGGATTGATAATGCCATCACTGAGATCAACCCAGCAGATGTACTGCGATCGCTCCCGTATGCAGCCGATGGTGGCAACTCCACACCGCTCAGGCTTTGCTACCTCAACGAGTTGGTAGAAGACGGAGGCAACGCGATTGAAGCATTGGCACCGATCGCTGTTTCGATGCTGTTGGACAATGTGGATCAATCCACCGCTTTCAGCAACAAGATCTACGCTCGCTATCTGGGTAAGTTTAGGAAGCTCGACGGCACGCTAGACACGACTTTTGCTGCTTCTGCAATTCCAGTACTGATTTTTGACACAAAGGACGGACGTACAGAAAGTAACCTGTTCTTTCCTGAGTTCCTTGATCGCGGTTACGGTGCCCTCTACGAGTTTTATCTAAACTTCCGCAGCGACGAGATAGCTGCACTCAGAGATGGGTCAACACCGTCCCTCAGCTTTGGACCCGCAGGCGAGGTAGGTACTTATAACCCATTAGGATTCATCACTGGCAATGGGGTCTTTGGTGCAGAGTCTCGGTTGTCAGCAGTCGGTGTTAATGATGAATATCTGCGGGTTATCCCAGGCTCTAACAGCGTTGTGTCCCTACCTGGGGCAGCGTCGATTTCTTCTTACATTTTCTTTCGGGCAGCTAATCGATCGGCTACGGGTTTAGCGCCTAACACTGCTGGGCAAAAGGTCGTCATTAGCGGCACTTCTCGCGGTCAGATCGTAGTGCAGCCACCGGGCTATATGCTGGAGTCGATCGAAGCCATCCGTGCGATCGTTTCTACCGCTTCAGGCACGGCAACACCGGGCGCTTTCTTTGCCCCTGTCTCGGTCGGCGCTAGTGGCACACTCTCAGTCAGCATCACCATACCTGCACTGATTCGGGCTAACTATCCTGATGTGATTGCAGGACTGGCAGCAGGTTACAACGTGCCAAACCTCAAGGTTTATTTACGTTTCAGTGGCACCATCACCGCTCAAACGGCACTGGTGACAGTGGGTGCGGGTCTGACGACACTCAACTTTGTCATCACTACCAACGCAGGCACGGTTGGAGCTTTACCGACTAACCCTGACACGACCTTTAGCCTGTTCGCTAATCCCACGATCGCCACCGTCACCGCAGGCACAGGCGGTAATCTGGCAGCAGGCAGCTATGAAGTAGCGATCGCCAATCATTACCCCGCAGGCAACACGCAACTATCAGCAATCAGCCATGATCCGGCATTGGGTTGCCTCAAGGAGGTTACGACTGATTTAGCAGACGCGATCGCAGGCGCAAAGGGTTATACGCTCACCACTGCAAGTTATGTACAGCCTCCGGTTGGTGCGTTAGTTGTCGTTAGCGTTCCCAACACGGCTATCTTCGGCATTCTCCAACCGCTTTTTGTGCAGGGCGGCGGCGGCTATCTGTTGACAGGTAAGACGGCAAACACACTGACGCTTGAGCGATCGACTGATAACGGTAGTGACTATGCAGCAACAGGTCAAACGATCGCTTCTAATGCTCTAGTAGTGCCCGGCGGGATGCCCGGTACAGTTGGCGCTTCAGGCGAAGTTGCAGGGCTGCGCTACACCTTCAGCAGCATTACAGCACCAACGCCTGCTAGCCAATCGCTGCGGCTCAACAGTGCAGCGCCTAGCGGTGCCACCGCAATCTACGTCAGCGAGTTCGATCGCGCTGAATACAACGTCGCTACAGTCCTAAACACGCTCACCCCTGGCAGTTTGCTGCTCTTAGCCAGTAGTTCTGATCAGTCCGTCTATCACTACTATTCATTTGTTAGTCAGGTAGACAACGGCAGCGATCGCACCCTAAACGTTACCTACGCAGGCGGCGGCGGTGCCTTCATCGATCTATCAGACGTGTCTTTGAGCCTTTTGCTGAAAGGTACACCAGGCGCACCAGGCACGACTGGCACCAACGGTCTTGATGGTATCTCAGGGTTTGGTGTGCGTTACTCGTTCAGCACCTCCACTGCCCCTACCCCTACAGTTGGGCAGCTAAGGCTTAACAACGTTGCCTACAACAGCGCCACGCTGCTTTACGTCAGCGAGAGCGATCGCTTTAACATCACTGCCAGTTTGACGCTAAACAATATCAGTGATGGTTCAACCCTGCTAATCTTTGACGAAGCTGACCCCACCGCTTATGTGTATGCACTGCTAACTAGCCAGACGGACAACGGCAGCGATCGCACGTTTGCCATTACCAACGTCACCAGCAGCGGCACCTTATCAGGCAACGTTACTCTATCATTTGCTCCTAAAGGTGCCCCTGGAGCACCCGGTACGGTCAACGACACCGTAAATCTAGGCTTGTCCAGTGTCGGCACTGATCCGATAACAGCGGCAGACATCATTCGGCTATACAACAAACTTGGTCAACTTGTGTGGAGGCAGGCTAGCAATGGCTCTGTGCTGTTTGCTGCTGCCACCAACCTCGAACAGTCATGGGCAAAGGCTCAGAAAGCGACCGTCACAACGTTGATCGATAACACCACGATCTCCCTTGATGCTTCTCTGAGCAACCTTTATCAGGTGACTCTGGCAGGCAACAGAACACTTGCTAATCCAACTAACTTAGCGATCGGCACTAACTTTGAGGTCAAGCTGATTCAAGATTCTACGGGCACCCGCTCTTTGTCCTACGGAACGGCTTATAAGTTCTCCAGTGGAACGGCACCGCCACTATCAATCGCGGGTAGTGCTGTTGATCTCCTGAGTTGCCGCAGTTATGACGGTACGACGCTGCAATGTGATTTAGGAAAAGGGTACGCCTGATGCCGATGCCATTGTTTATCAAGCCTGCTGGGTTCGGTGTTGCTGTTGTTGAACAACCTTATGGTTTTGATTTCTATGTTGAGGACTGGGTTTCGTTTGCGATGTCAGGCATTGAAATCGAAGTGAATGGCATTGTTTTTTACACAGAGTAGCAAGGAGGAAAATGCCAAGTATCAAGGTTACAACCTATATCCCACCGTCAATACAGACAGGTCCGTTTACGTTCGCGATCGGTCAAGAAGTGAGCGGTGTGGTGTTTAACAGTGGCAGTCCAGCACTCGCTACGATTCCGCTAAACAGTGTGGTGCCTTTCCCGGTGGGTGTACAAATCCCGGTTCTAGTTGTCGGTGCTGGGCAACTAACTTTTTCGCCAGCTTCAAACGTTTTTCTGGGTTCACCTGATAACAAGCGTAAATCAAGAGTAATTGGTTCTCCTGCGGTGCTACAGCAAACCGAGCTTAACGTTTGGTGGTTATCTGGAGACTTGGTAGCGTGATCCATCAAGGCGTTTTAGGCGCGATCGCCGCTTCTGTTCAGGTAGCAGCACCAGCACCAGGCGGAGGCACAACTATTCTTGAGTTGCTTTTCAATGGTGCCAATGGCAGCACAGTTTTTACTGACACCTCATCTTATAACCGCACTGTGACTGGGTTTGGCGCGGCTCAAATTAGCACGCTGCAAAGTGTTAGCGGCGGGTCATCGTTGAAACTGAACGGCGATCCTGACTACTTACAGTTCGCTTGGAACTACCCGCTTATTGGGGATTTCTCGATCGAAGTTGGCTTGTACGTAACAGGCTATTCGCCGGGTGATGCGCCTGGGACAAGTGAGATTTTCTCGATCGTCAGCGACACCCCTGCTGTTGATTTGCTGCTGGAAGTAGAACAATCGTTGGGCAACCAAGTCAGATTCTCGCTTCGTGATGGCAATGCCGGTACGGTCTATTTCGACTTCTACTCGAACACAGGCTTAACGCTGTCTACTTGGACACGAGTTCGTTTTGAAGTTGTGGGGCTTGTAGCCACTATTTACTTCAACGGATTGGCTAATGGGACAGCCCCAGTCACTGGCAATGGACGGATACAATCGCTGACGATCGGGCGCGTTGGTCGTCTTTTCGCGCAGGGCATCACCGCTCGCGGTTACACAGGCTTTATTGACAACCTTACAGTTACTGATTTGGAATAACCTATGTTTCGCCACCGCGACAATCAGATCACATTGGATGATTTAACTCTGCCGCTAGCCTTCTGGCAGCTACAAGAACCGGGTTACGTGCTACCGAACGGCGCGATCGGTCGTGAGTATACGCCTGATACAGAACACGTTGTTATCTATCCTGTGGGCATGATGGGTGCTGACTTGCCGTGGACAGATGGCGACACCTACCTAAGTAAAGTTGAGCAATACGAAGCCGCTTACACCGCATACCAGGCAGAGCAACCACCGTTTGTCGATGGCGCAACATTTCCACGCTGGCAGAAATTGACAGATGCGCTCCGCAGTTCTGACTTGTTCTCAAAAGCCTACTCAGCATCAACTTCTGCCCCTGGTGCATGGAGTCTTTTGCTAGCATCACTGAACAGTAACAGTCCTGCTGACGACATGGGGCGATGGAAAGACTTTGAGTTTGCGATCGCGCAATTACGCCTAGCACTAGGAGAGGACGACTTTACCGCTGAACAGGTAGAGCGATTTAACAACATCCTTGCCGAGTGCCAGTTTGATGCCGCGATCGTCTAACCCTACTCAAGATTAGATTGCGACTTGCTGACCAGCTTGCCATCGCTGAACGTGGCAAAAATAACACCGTCACCTCTAGCCGTCCACTTCCTAATCTCGGTTGTGCCTGCTTGACTGACAAGCTCACCCTTGAACCCGATCACGTTGCTAGCCTGCACAAAGGTTAAGCTCTCGATCAAGCAAGTCTCAAACACTTCTTTAGTCGTCTGCGTTGTCTCAGGGTCGCACACTGGGTTATCAGGTACATCAACCACTACCGTTGTGCCTGTAGCGTCTACCTTGCCGATGTTGCTGTCCTTCGCAGGCTTTGCCGCTTCAGTCGGACTAGGAGACGTTTCAGGTGATGAGGTAGGAGAGGGCGCGATCGTCTCTGGCGTGGTCGAGGCGATCGGCTCCGGTGCTTTTGCCGTGCTGCATCCACTGATGCTGATGACTGCCAACAATGCTGCCAAGATTAGCGGTTGATTCTTGCTCACGAGGGTAAGGGTAGGGGACGCTACTACCATGCCCCTGATCATCCAGAAAAGCTCAAAGGTGCAGAAAGTTTTTATCGCACATCATTTGCCGTGTTAGCCTTAAATCTGTACACCACTATTATAATATCTGGTTTACGCAAATGGCAGGCAGAAAGAAGCTCGATCGCGCAAATTTACACGCCAGAGTAGCGCCATCTACAGGTGAAAAACTCAAGCAGATAGCCTTAACTCTTGGTTACACGTATAATGGCGAAGGTTCTACTGGACAGTTGCTAGACGCGATCGCGGATGGCGATGTGATTCTAATAGCGTCAAACAAATCTTCTAAAAGTGGTTGACGCTTTTATCTATACCTGACATACTAAAAGGGTAGAGAGCGAGAAAAAACAGATGAATGCTAACGACCTTAAATTGACTTTGTTTGGCAACCAGTACAAAGGGCAGAAGTCTCGCAACGTGTTTCATATGTGCGGCACATTAAGAGAAGAACTAGGCGCTGAACTCTTTGAAGCGTCAAACAACCTCAACTGGCTGATGAGTACCGGACGGCTAAATCCTCCTTACTTGCTAGCGCTGCGTGAAGGCACCGCTCAACAAGTTTGTAACGTCATTGTTAACTTGCAAGGCGTTGTGAGCGAAACAAACATGATTAAAGCGGTCGAAAGCTCAATCAAGCCTGTCAAAGTATGAATGATGATGACGACTTAATTTGGTTAGAGGCTTGGCTAAGTTGTTGTGATAATGCCTTAGCCAATTTTTTATTGACTGCTGAATTTGGCAGCGTGGCAGACGCTCATTATTTTCTTCGGTGCTTCAAGCGTGCCAAAACTGCGGCTATTGAAAGCCTGAAAGAAGTAATTATTTTTGACTAAGTCATCGTGCAAGTTTCGCGCAAAATAGAGTCATGGATCTAAAAGCCGCGATCGCGCAAGCCCTTGCCACACAACAGGAAACCGTGATCGGTCGTGCCTTGAGACTGGGCAGACCAGGAGACACGATCGATGTATCTATTCCTAACTCTAATGCGACGATACGGGCACGGTGCGCGACTGAAGTTAACAGTGGCACAGTGACAGTGGTGAAAACTTTACAGGGTGCTTGGGCATTTTGTAGCACGGCACCGCAGACGGTTGTTAACTTGCCAGGTGCCTTCCTGAAGGTGCGACCGAAGCTTAACCCTGTGCTAACAGGTCAAATTAAAATCCTGTTTAGTCGCGTGATTGATGGCGATCTGGTCTTTTTCATTGGTGGTGACAGAGAAACGCCTGATCAAATCTTCACGCTGCCACTTTCCGCCAATATACGGGCTTCTAGTCTGACGAATACCGGGGTAGATGCCGATGACTGGGTTGTTGGCATCGCATGGCGGGACGGTCAAGATGCAGGCTTGGAGCCATTAACCACCGTCGTTAATTTAACACCAGCCAGAGAGATGCGCTTAGGAGCAAGCCGCGAAAACTCTTATCTAGAAGCAAGGGGTAGCGGCTTCTGGAGTAGCCCTCTAATTGCTTCATCCACAATCAACCCCTTGATCATTGGCGCTATCTATGGAGAAACATCAACATCTAGCGAGTCTGGCACCCCGTCAAATGCAACTTACACACTTCTTACCCCAACGGTGCTCAGTGGTAGTTTAAACAGCGTCACCAACGGGACTGACATCAATAATCAGACGAGTTTAACAACCGGATCTAGTTCTAACAAAGGGTTTGCATTCTGGGATCAGGCGATCGCAGTAGCAGTAGGTAACACCGACTGGAATCGCTCTCAGATCATCGTCAATGGTTTAGTAGTTGACGGTCTATCAGACAACAGACACACAGGCAGCGTTTACGTTGCGCCTGATTTGCAGAAAGCAGCGACGACGATCGACCGCACTACTCGCGTTGAAACGGTAAACAGTCAGACCTTCACCGAGCAGCGACGGTATGACCTCTGGGAAACTTATCTGTGTGGTGATCAGCGAGCCTTGGTCATATCGCGTATTGAAACAATTGATCGAGAGGTCAACAACAATGGAGTCGTGAGAAACATCAGCACAGGTAGCTTCTCGCTAGTGTCGGTCGATCGCTCTGGCAATTTGCCTGATGCACCACTGTCCCAGCCCCTTAGTGATCTGTTGCTGGTCGATCGCCGCAACGACTCAACCTTTAACCTAGTCGGGGATGTCGTGTGGGAGGCTGACATCAACAACCGCAATAACGATCCATCTAATTCAAACTTCTTTAACGCCATCAAGCAAGGTAACGTTGAGCTGTCAGTAAACGAATACGACTTAAACAGCGATATGGCTACGCCAACCACAACCACAAGTAACGTGTTTAAATTAGTTGACGATAACTCTTTGCAGATTATTGCAGCCTCGTACCATCCGTGAACTACCAGACACCGACCGCTAGGCGGTACGGTGCTGGCTTCCAACTTCAACCGGAACAGCCTTAGACACGGAAGATTTCCTTCCAACCCTCGGACTTACATTCCGTCCATTGGCAGTAGCGCTAGTTCCTAACGCTAATACTCGTAAGCCTTCATCTCGAATATTGATAGCCGCATTGATATCTCTATCGTGCTTTGTCTGACAGCTAGAACAAGTCCAGCTACGAACATCAAGAGACAGGCTACCGACTTGATTGAGGCAAACGTGACAAGTCTTACTCGACGGGAAAAACCGACCGATTTCTAGATAGGTCTTTCCGTCTCTTTCCGCCTTGTATTTCAGTTGACGAGTGAACTCTGACCAGCCACAATCGCTAATTGCTTTAGCTAGACAGTGATTCTTAACCATGTTCTTGACTGCCAGATTCTCGACAACGATGACTTGGTTTTCGTTCACCAGTTTGCGAGATAACTTGTGTTGGAAGTCCTTACGAGAATTTGCAATTCTTTCATGCACCCGTGCTACGATGCGTCGGGCTTTCTTTCTGCGATTTGAGCCCTTCTGTTTACGAGATAGTTTCTGTTGCTTTCGTTTTAGATTCTTAGCGCGTTTTTTCAACGGCTTAGGATTGTCAAACTTGGAACCATCAGAAGTAATCGCAAAGTGAGTCAGTCCCACATCAATCCCGACCGCTTTACCATCCGAAGAAACTTCGACATCAGGCAATTCATCATCAAATAGCAGGGAGGCGTAATACTTCCCTGCATGATTCATACTTACCGTAACTGTCTTGATTCTCCCCTCAAACGTGCGATGAATCTTGGCAGAAACAACGCTTAGCTTGCCGGGAAACTTCAGATGGCTTTCATCGACAATCTGAACTTTTTGCGGGTACTGAATCGATTGTTTATCATGCTTTGACTTGAAGTTAGGGAATGATGCCCGTCCCTCAAAGAAGTTGATAAACGCTCTCGATAGGTTGAGCGAGACGCTTTGCAGCACTTGGCTGTAGGTTTCACCCAGCCATTCATACTCTTTTTTGAGCGCAGGTAATCGGCTATTCATCCCAATCTGAGATAAGCCTTTACCCGTCTCTTTGTAAAGCTCATTCGTTGCGCTCAGTGAATTATTCCAGTACCAACGCGCACAACCAAACGCCTTAGAAAGCGTCTCCTTTTGCTCGATGGTTGGATAAATTCTGACCTTGACAACGTTTTTCATATTGTTATTTTAGCACAAACCATATTTACCGTAACTTCGGTGTACCGTATAAGAGATTGGTTGCTTCTTGCCTATCCGGTTTGTTCTTCAGCTTCGGTAAAGACCATAAACCGGACGGCAAGAAGCAACCCTGGCTTTCATCCCGACGCTCAATTAAAGATTAGAGCGCGGGACTTCCCGCCGATTAGTTAAAACCCTTGCGGCAGATTCGCCAATACCTTCCGCAGCAGTACCGGGATTCGTAGATAACGACCCAGATCTAACTTCATTCCATCGCAAGTGACTCTGCCGTTATCGATCTTCTCGCTCCAGCTATTGCCGAAGATGATGTATTGTTTGCCCCTGATCCAGCATAGGTCGCCTTCCCGGTAAGCCCGGTTGTAGCGGATGTCGGGCGAAACGCTAGCCGATCGCTCACTGTTGGTAATCGCTAAATCCAACTCGGCAGCAGCCCTCGCATCCTCTGTGAAGCGTGTGGTGTAACTCTTAGATCCTCGCTCAATGCGACTGGTGTACAACGGTGGCGATCCTGGGGTCAGTCCTTCTACTTCCAACAGATACTTAAAGTTAGGGTCAACCACTGCCTTTTGTGGGTTGATGCTGGAGTTAAGCACGATCGCGTCTGACGATAAATCATGCGTCGGTGGTCGTCCATTCACCTTCTCAGTGTTGCCGATACCTAACCCGTTTTTCAGGTTGGTGCCTTCGCTGTTCTGGGTGATAGTGGTGCGATCGTATGCCTCTTGCCCTTTCTGATTAGAGGTAATTGAGACACTAATGTTTTGCTCGAAAATGCGTCCTGTGGTGATCAGGGGCAGAGGCTTCTTGGCTGTGCTGTCGGGATCCGGTGCTGTATACAGCGTGTTCTCATAGGTGCGCTGACGCAGGCAGAACTTAGCGGGTGGTTCATTCGGTGATACAGGCGTATCGACAAAATATGAATTGAGGTTGCCTAGCTCGTACTCAGTAATTTTTGTCGTTGGGGCAATCAAATTAAATTGATATGCAGCAATCTGTTTGGTAAAAACTAATCGTTTAGCGTCAGCGGCACCGCCAGTACCCGGTACCGAGGCTCTCGCCAACATCAGATCAAGTGTCTCAGGCTTCTCAGCGCCTTCACTTTTCAGTCGAGTTAACCGTGTGCCAGTCTCGCTAATCTTTTGCAGGTAGCCGGATGAGTCACGATCCCATACGGTTGTTGTTTCTTCGACTAGCTTCCAGAACGCAGCAGGGACTATGCCGCTTGTGTACAGTGTTTGTTTGACGGTTGAGCTTGAGTTTGTTACAGGATCTACAACGTTCACGTTCACGACACTGTAAACGTCCACACCAGCGAAGGCATAGCCGTATTTTACAAACCGAGTCTCGATCGTCGTACGTCCGATCGACTTCGTAATCGTTTGGTCTTTTGTTGGTCCACCATTATCGAACGCAAGCCCGATGCTGCGTAAGTCTGCCACAGGGTACGGGTCAACAGGGC
Organism: Phormidium sp. FACHB-592; assembly: GCF_014695795.1. Taxonomy (NCBI): domain Bacteria; kingdom Bacillati; phylum Cyanobacteriota; class Cyanophyceae; order Oscillatoriales; family Oscillatoriaceae; genus Phormidium; species Phormidium sp. FACHB-592. The sequence goes on along the minus strand of NZ_JACJOZ010000074.1, from coordinate 394,508 downwards.
TTTCTTTTGGATTCACTGTAACGCTGATACCAGCACTCTCCGATGCAGGCTCATTAAAGGTCAGCACCGACTTTTTGTAGACTTCGGCTAACTGAACACCGTGATACCGTTGCTCTTTGCCAGGATATGAGGTGCTAAACTCACCCAGAATATCGGCATCGCTGATCGTGTGCTGCTGGGTTGCGCCAAAAGTACGCAGCTCGATCGCGTTCGGGTTGCTCAGATAGGTAAAGCCCTGACTCAACCTGCCATACTCGTCCATCAGATTGGCAACGGTAGCAGTGGCAGCGTAGGACACATCAGGGGCGATCGTTACGCCCATTCTTGCCCCTTGCACGTTCAGCCCTACCTGTTGTGCGAGCGTCGCTACATCTGTCGTACTGAAGCCCTTGCTGCCAAGCTTCCGCATATAAAACGGCTCGCTCATCAGGTATTCGTGCCTACCTGTTAGCGATACGCTCACGTCGATTACGCCAGTAGGGAATAGGTCACGCGATCGCTCAGTAATCTCGCAGCTATCCACCTCAAAGCCCATATCGTAGAGCGTGATGGGTGTGCGATTGGCAAACGCTAGTAACACCTGATCGTAGTTAGCGAGTGACGTGGTGAACTTGAAGTTAGCAGTGGGATGCCCCTCAAAGCTGCGACTGTAACTGCACTCCCCTTCTAGGTTCCACTGTGAATAGATTTCTGGGTATGGTCCTGGTACTTCATCAGTGGGGAGATACTCAGGTGGATAGTGATCCAACACCCCAAAATAGGTCAGTGATGGCGGGGCTTCGTCCTCTCGCAGGTACACCGTTACCGTGTCGCCATTCTGTACAAACTCCCCTTGCTGTGGGTTGCCTGAGTCCACAGCAGGACGGTAGGAGGGATTGTTAGCAGTGGCTAAAGCGGTGACAATCGTGCCCTCTGGCAATATCACCGTACCAACGCCATCCACGACGACCACTGGTACTTGACCGCTGACCGCTAACGGTTGACCCGCAGTAAAGTCGATCGTGCTAAACGGTGCGCCTGCGTTTGTGGCAACACCGATCGAACTGAAAGAAGCGCCTGCGTATTGCTGTCTAGTGGCAGTGGGTAGGTTAGGGGATTCAATCAAGAACATCAGCGCCTTCTCTGCCCCTCAAAGAATGTGAACCTCACCCCATTGCCTTCTCTGCGGGATGTCAGTTCTAAGCCTGTCCTGACGTTGCCTGCTAGCCCTTCTATCTCCTCGAAATACCCTAGCCGTGTAGTGAAGCCTGTCAACCTGTCTTGTCTCTCTGGGCGGCAGTAGTCGAGGATGGTGATGAGTTGATAGGTGCCAGGGACGGATTGCGCGATCGACTCTAACTCTTCCAGCGCATAGCGGATTTCTTCACGACCATCGGTAATAGTCACCTCCATCCCTAACAGTGCGGTCGATGCTGTCAGTGTGGCAGAGGTGAAGCCATCTCTACGCTCTATCTGCTTCTGTCTGATTGGCTTGTAGTCTCCTGGTTGCACTCGCAGGATTAGTGCATTGGCAACAGTGTCGAACAGTGGGCATTCTTCGTCAGGGTTGTTGTAGGCAGCAACCAGATCGACAGGGCATGGAATCACTAGGGAGTTGATGAATGGCATTACTTAATACTTGCGAATGTTTTAGCTAACCCTGCATCTGTTTCTCTACGGACCTGTTTGATGACTGTTGCAGTATCCGGTCCGTTAATGTTTTGAGTGATTGAAGATTCGATCGGTCTGATCGCTGCCCCTGAAATCCGCTGCAACTCTGCCAATATCGCTTTGCTGTCAGCACTGCTAGTCGCTTGCTGCTGTTGTGTCGCTGCTGTGGTCGTCTGTGTAGTCATTTGTGATAGCTGCTGTTTAATCGCTTCAATCTGCGGGTTAATCGTCACCTGTGGCAACTGTGCTGCCGTTGGGTTAAGCCCACCGGGTAGGTTGAAATTGCCACCTTGTGTCGCCGCCTGTCGAATCTGTTGCGTGTTGATGCCTGCGATGCTTGTAGACCCAAGCCCCAAGCCCCGCAAAATCTCCTTCTGAAACTTGTTCTGTGCGGCTTCCTGCTGTTCTTTCGGCAATGCCCCAATGAGTTCGCCGCGTGCCTGATTGGTCTGACCCTGTTGGGTTACGTTTAAGCGGGCGCGATCGAACTCTGCCGCTGTGTCCTGTGTCTGTTTCTTCTGTTCCAGTAACAGTCCTTGTAACTGAAGCCCTAACCCTGCTGCCCTCTCTGCCTCGACCGCTTGCTGTGCTGCCGCAACGCCTTCCGGTGTGGCGTTGGGGTCTGCTTTAGCCTTTGCCAAGTCTGCCTGCGCTCTGGCGACAGAGGCTTGATTCTGAATCTGGGCAATCCGGTTCTGAATTTTTTCGTTTTCCAGTGCTAATTGGTTGCGCTGAATCTCATTCTCCAACGACTGACGCTCAAACTCTTGCTGTTGCTGTAGCGCCTTCAGTCTGGATGCAGCAGTTAATAGGACGATCTTCTCGCGTTCCTCATCTGTTTTAGCCCCTTGTGAAAGCAGGCTTAACCCGGTCTGAGCAAAGCCATTAAGTGCTTCTTGTAGTCCACGTCTAGCGCCAAATAGCTTATTCTGATTGTCCAGTGATGCAGTAAGCGCTTCCTGTAGCTTTAACTGATTCTGTAGTGGACGTATCTCGTTGTCAGCGGCAATCTTCGCCCGTTGCGCCTGTCTGTCTAACCGCTCAGAAACGACTCTGAATAGCGCCTGTTGCTGCTCAATCTCGTTCTTGACTAACCGACCAACTAAATCTGCTGACTTCTGGCGACTAGCGCGAATCTTGGCTTGCCTCTGTTCCTCCTTGCCTTCATCGTTAGACTTTGGCAGGGCTTCCAGTTGAGCGATCTTCTGTTTCTCTAGGGCAAGCTCCTGGGCGATCGTGTCCTTAGAGTTCTGTACCCGCAACAACCCTGCCTCAGACTCGCGTATCTGACGGGCAGCGACAAGGCGATCGACCTCTGTATTACGTTGTGTCTCAGCAATCTTAACGGCATCCAGTGCAGCAGCTTGAGCACGTTCGAGGATGGCAAGCCTGCGTGCTTCAAACTGCTCGATCGCTGCCGTGCGTTTAACCTGAATCTCTGCTTCTTGAGCCGCGATCGCCTCTAGCCCTTCCTTATCTTTAGGGTCAAGCTTGCTGCGCTTCTGGGTAAGCAACTGTTGCTCTTTGTCCAGTCGTGCCTGCGTAATCTTCAGCGACTCTGCGGCAAACTGTTGTTCTCCAACTAGCCCCTGTGCTTTGCGTCCCTCCAGGATCTTCTGCTGTTCATCAAAGTTCTGTAGCTGTAACTGATTCTCCTTATCTCGCGCCTCTTTGTTGAGCTTAGAAACCTCCGCTTCCTGTGTCTGCTGCTGTGTCTGTAGTTCCTTCAGGCGTGACTTGCTACCCGTGCCTTTGGCGATCGCTGCCTGTTCTGCCTTAATCGCTTTGGTGGTGGCTTCCAGTTGTTTCGCCAATTCCTCAGACCGGACGGCAGTGGTACGCTTCGCCGCTTCTGCTTCAGATATGGTGCCATTGTTCAATAGCTCCTGAATGTCAGACTGTTGTTTTTGGAACTCTTGTTTCTGCTGGTCAAGTGCTAGTTTGCGTGCCTTCGTAATACCGTCTTGCGCGGCTTGTTGCGTTGCCAACTCAGCAGAGCTATTCGCAGCAATCTTGGCTAGTTCTTCCTGTGCTTTTTCGGGGCTAATTGTGCCCAGCTCTTGCGCCTGCTGAAGTAGCTTAATGCGATCGTCCAACGCTTTCTTAAGTTCTGGTCCTTTAGCGTTCTGAGCGATAATTCTCTGTGTATTGGCTAACTGAGTCTCTAACTGCTGATAGCTTGTGCCTAGCTTCTCAGCTTGAATGACACCGAACTCTAGCCCCTCGCCTGCTTTCTTGCCACCTTCGGCAATTTTCTCGCCAATCTTGCCACCTTCTTTTCCTGTCTCAGCAACCTTCTCGGTAACGCTGGTGACGTTACTCTTAAGCGCATTTAACCCTGCCTGAATCGCTGCTGAATCAATACCTAGCGTTTTGGCTACAACTTGGAATGCCGGATTGTTAATCAACCCCTCAACGGTGCTAACCACTTTTGACACAATTTCGGTTTGAAATTTGCCAACATTACTAATAGTGTCGTTGAGGGCTTTTGACACATTTGTAATAGCGCCACCGACCAGATCAAAAGCGGGTTTTAATGCGGCACCGATAACAGTAGCTAGCTTACCGACGAGCCCAACAGTTACTTGGACAATACTGCCTAGCTGCTTGAAGTAGGCTATTGTTTGCCCCTGAATTAGTGCCGCCAATCCAGCACCTAAAGCCCCAACAAGCCGTAATAGTGGCTCGAAGAATTTGATTGTGTTGCCCACACCTTCAGCGACACCAAGCAACCCTTTGATGACATCACCAATCACAGGCGCAATGAACTCGATCGCGCCACCTAAGACGCTTGTGATTGATGCTCCAACATCGCCAATAGTGCTGATGACAATGCTTAAGCCTGAAGCCAGTCCACCGATAAGGAATTGAATGCCAGGACTAGTACTGAGTTCGGTAGAAGCATCAATGATGCCGCTAAAGGCTTTAGTCAACGACAGAAAAGCGGCAACACCAGGCTCAACAATTTTAGCGATCGCTCCAAACGTCGCGCCAATGATTTGACCAAGTGGAGCAATTAAGGTTGAAACAGTGGTGATTAAGTTTTGCACCACAGACGCAACCACTTGGAACGTGCCCCCAATAGCAGGCGCGATCGTTTGAAACGCTTGAGTTAGTCCGGGTAAAACATTTTGGGCAAAGGTGCTAAGGTTTGCGCTTAATGTGCCAAAAGTTTGTTGCACCTTCTGCAAGATGGTCGGCAGTACACCTTGGATCGATGCCCCGATTTGATTGGCAGCGTTAGCAACAGACTGGCTAGCACCTTGAGCGAAAGCGATAAACGTGTCTTTGTTGTCATTGAGAATCTTAAAGACAGCTTCAACACTTTTAACCAGTGGCACCAGCAGTGGCTTACCCGCTTCCCGCCCAATGATTTGAAAAACGTCTAAAACATTGGTTAGCTGACCAGATAGACTCTCCCCAGACAAAATTTTGTTGCCAGCCACGCTAACTTCTAGGCGTTTTAGCAGTTCCTCAACCAATTTGCCCTGCCCTTTAAGCTTGGCAATGTCGGGTCCAGTCAGCCCCAACTTCTTCGCTACCAAACTGTCAGCCCCTACGTCGCCTCTTAGAATTGACGAGATCTCCTGGTTTGCTTGGCTTAAGTCTAAGCCCGAAAGCTTTAATTCACTGGCAAATCCTTTTGTGAGAGAGGTTAGCGCCCCTTTGAGATCTCGCTTTGTTGCGTCAAACTGCCCCACGATCGCTGGCGTGTTGCGAAGCAAAACGTCGGTAACCCCTACGACCTGTTCGCTTGTCACACCCACAAGATCGACGCTCTGAAGCTCAATCTCTTTCGTTAAGTCGGTGATAAAGCCTTTTGTGGCTTGAATCTTCCCAAAAGCATCATCAATGCTCTTACCATCAACTTTGATTGTGACAGCGTTGGCAAGGTTGGTTTGACTGCTAAGAATCTGTGAGTTAAGTTTTTCAGCAGCCCCAACTGTACTGTCGAAAAAGCCTTTAGCCGACGCAGTGACAGCTTGAATTGCTGCCTGTACACCAAAAAAAGCAGCGCCAATGCTAGAGACAGCCGCAAGAACACCACCAGCCGCACCGCCGATGCCCGTAACGCTTTGGCTTGCTTCTGATGCTGCTTTACCAATACCGCTGAGACTCTTAGCAGCATTGCCGATCGGCACATTGCCAACGCTTTGCAATTCCGACTGAACTTTTCTGAGTTCAGCAGATGCATTGTTAACGACGGAGAGAATTAGTTGAAGCTTTCTATCTGCCAATTCTGCCTACTCTTGCATCGTGAGTACAATAGGAGTAGACGAGAACTCAAACCTAACCCAATTATGCCCTCTATCCATTGTGATGAGGGCATTTTGCTGTTTGTGGCTAGTTCAAATTAACTTGGCTTTTGCTTTTAAGTTTTTTGTCTTGAAACACTGCGGTAATAATTTGGCTATCCTTCCCAAGATCCCACTGCATGATTTCAGTTGCACCCGACTGACTCGCAAGCTCACCCTTGAACCCAATTACGTTGCTAGCCTGCACAAAAGTTAAGTCCTCAATCAGGCAAGTCTCAAACACTTCTTTAGTCGTCTGCGTTGTCTCAGGGTCACATAAGGGACTATCAGGAACATCTACGGTTACAGTCGTGCCCTGAGCATCAGCCTTGCCGATGTTGGAGTTAGGGTTTGCGGCGATCGAAGGGGATGTACTCGGTGAAGGCGTTGGGCTAGGGGGCACGCTTGCAGCAGGGGTACTGGATTTTGGACTGGAACCCGAACACCCGCTCAAAGCAACAACCAACACAGCGATCGACAACTTCTGGTAAAACCCCATATCCTTCACCAACGCAACTGCACTACAGTAGCTCAGTCGGCTAGGCAAATCACAGGGGCGATCGTACTAGCCGCCTCTTCTCGCTTGGTTCTTGCCCTGCTGTTTAAGCATTCTATACAACCTCTACCGCCGCGATACCGCAAACTATATCCTGTGTTTTGGTATGGATGCTTCACGCAAAGACAGCCCAAGTATCGAGGTGTGCCGTCCAGTTCAGGAGCTAGTTTGGTTGTTTCCTGGAAATAGAAAGACATTGGCACCATTGGAGTTTTTACTTTTGCGTTTATCTGACCACATTTGACGCAACTGCCATGCCCAACACGCCTAAGACTTTGCCCTGTCCCGCTGTAATCATGCCCACGCTTGCAAAGCCTGCCAAGATAAACCTTAGACTCATCGAAGACGTGAAGCTGGACAGGCTTGCTAATTGCAATTTTTTTGTCGGCTTTATCCTTAAGCCATTCTTTGATTTTGTCCCACTTCCGCAACATTCCTGGTAGCTCTAGCTTTAAGATTTCTTCTGCTAGCTGCTCGGCTCTATAGCCGCTAATGCTGTAGTTGTAAATTTTGCCTGCCTGCACCAGTTCTGAAGTTTTACGGCTTTTTTCTCGCCAATCATCGGTGTATTGAGGGGATACCCTATCGCAGATAGATTTAATCCAGTCAAGAGACTCAAATGTTCCATAGAAACACAATGTAAGGATGCCGTTTTTTCTTAAGTGAGCGCAACCATCCCCATCAAAAAAACCTTTTACATAAGCTAAGGAGTGTTCAGGGTTTAAATTATTGGGCGGCTGAAGCGTCAAGCTTTTTCTTGGTGTGATGTTCCAATGCTTCTCTAAATCGTCAAACCAATTCTGGCAGCAGCTAATGCTGATTGTTGCCGCCATGCTTGCTTTTATCTCTCTTCCTAAAATCTTCTTTTCTACTGCCTTCTTCTTGCTTATACTTACGCTGCCCGTGTACTTACAGTCTTTCGCAAACCGCTCTAGCAAGTAGCCGTCTGAATGAACAAGCGCGATCCTCAAAGTTTTTGTTTTGCCGATGGTTGATTGGCTTATGCATCCGTCAGCCGCAATCAGCCCTGCCCAATAGCAATTAAGCAGGTTAGGCTCCTCAAAAAACTCTTTGCTTGCTGAATGCTTACAAGCCCACCGCTCAACCTGAACACCTAGCTGGCATATTCTTTGCTTGATCGCCAGTTGAGTCCTGCCTGGTAGCAGGCTTGAAAGCTGTCTGGATGTTAGCCTCGGATAATTGCTTCTAATGATCTCGTCTTCTTGTTCTGCCCACAGATTCTTGTCAGGCATCAAGCCAAGCTTGAACGCTCTCAAATGAACACCTTTGATCGTTCGACGAGGGAGTTTTTCAGCTACATCCTCGAATTATGAGGGATAACTCTGATTCGTAGAATCGGTGCTATCCCCTTTTGGGTAAGGGTTTGAGGCAGATTAAGAGATAAAAGCTTTTTGGGTTTAAAAGCCAAAACCCGTGATACGGTTGGGATACCACTCTCCAACTGAATATCACGGGTTTTTGAATGTCTGATTCGGGCGATTCAGACTTCGGCGTTTCTATGTCTAGCATAGCGCCTGAGTCTGCTGCATCCAATAGTCAGCCCATTGCCCTATCGGATGTAAGCCCACAGGATAAACCTTGGGATAAGCACAGAAGCTTTGCCGATCGGGTGGAGGGTTTTTATGCAGGCAGTGAGTTCAATGGCTACAGCAGCCGGATTCACTACTGCTCTGAGTTGCTCGAATTTGGGTTAGCACCGACTGAACACGATACGCTGAAGCTAAAGTTACGCTCTGCCCGTTTTTGTCGCTTACGTCATTGCCCTGTCTGCCAGTGGAGGCGATCGCTGATGTGGAAGGCGAAGGCATACAAGGTTTTACCGAAGATTGTTGAGGCTTACCCCTCTCACCGCTGGCTGTTTCTGACGCTGACCCAGAAGAACGCGCCGATCGTTGAGTTGCGCGAGACGCTCAAGCAGATGAATCGAGGGTATCAGCGCCTGGTGCAGCTTAAGGCGTTCCCTGGTGAGGGGTGGCTACGTTCTACTGAAGTCACGCGGGGTAGAGACGGCAGCGCTCACCCTCATTTTCATTGTTTGCTACTGGTGCAGCGATCGTACTTTGGCAAGAAGTACATCAGACAAGATGAATGGGTGGAGATGTGGCGTAAGTGCATGAGGCTGGACTATAACCCAGTGCTGGATGTGCAGGCAGTAAAGCAGGGTAGTAAGCCGATGGAGCTGGTGCCTGAACTTCTGAAGTACTGCACGAAAGAATCAGACTTGGTAGCCGATCGTGAATGGTTCTTGGAGCTAACCCGCCAGATGCACAAGATGAGGGCAGTGGCGACAGGTGGGGTGCTGAAAGAGTACCTCAAAGAGCTGGAAGAGGAACCAGAAGACCTGATTGGCAACGATGATCAGAGTGAGATGGACGACAAAACCTCGGTTTATTTTAGTTGGCGAAGAAAAGAAAAAATGTACAGACTGTCCCCATAGACGGTAAATTCATCGGATGTTGCTGCTAGAATCACCGTGTAATACACGGTAAACGTAAGGGGTTATTAGGTGTGGTGAATGTTCAATCGAGATTGCTGGATGGGTCTTCTGTAAAGCCTCCAGTCAAGCCTGATCTAGGTATCTCAGCGTTTTTGAACAAGTTTCATTGCGGCGATTGCTTGGACGTGCTGCTTTTGCTTCCAGACCAATCTGTTGATTTGATTGTCACTTCACCACCTTATGCAGATCAACGGAAAAACACCTATGGCGGTATCCACCCCGATCAGTATGTAGAGTGGTTTCTACCGATCGCCGCCGAGCTAAAACGTGTCCTCAAGCCTACTGGCTCGTTTGTTTTGAACATCAAAGAGCGGGTCGTTAATGGTGAACGTCATACCTATGTTTTAGAGCTGATTCTAGAGATGCGTAAGCAGGGGTGGCTCTGGACAGAGGAGTATTGTTGGCACAAGCGAAATAGCTACCCTGGCAAATGGAGCAATCGTTTTCGGGACGGTTGGGAACGGTGCTTACACTTCAACGTCAGCAAAAAGTTTGCGATGTACCAAGATGAAGTGAAAGTTCCGACAGGCGATTGGGCAAAGTCTCGACTGAGGAAACTGAGCGAAACTGATATGCTTCGTGACAATTCCAAAGTGGGAAGTGGTTTTGGCAAGAACATTTCCAACTGGGTTGGGCGTGACATGGCATACCCTGACAATGTGCTGCATATGGCGACTGAGTGCGCTAACAAAGGGCACAGTGCAGCTTATCCTGTGGAATTACCAAGCTGGTTTATTAAACTGTTTACACAGTCTGGAGATGTTGTTTTAGACCCCTTTATGGGATCTGGGACAACCGCAGTAGCTTGTGAAAAGCTTGCTAGAAGTTTTGTAGGGATTGATGTAAGTGATGAGTATTGTGAACTTGCCCGCCATCGTTTGGGTAGTTTAAGGCAGTTAGAGATACTATCTCCCTTACAAACCAATGTCGCTACAAATCAGTCTTGAAGCATTAGAAAATCTAATTATAGAGCGGTTGAGATCCTTCTATGATCGCCGTATCAGCAGGCTTTTAGAGTTAAAGCTTAACGATTTAGCTTCTAAAAATCCTTATTTATTTCGAGCAACTGGAATCTCTGAAGCACCTCAGTTGGTTGAAGAATTAATGAGGTCGCGCCTTATTAAATCAGATGAAACAATTTTTGGCGATGAGTTCTTCGAGAAAATTGCTAAGGCTGTTGGCGATGGCGCAAAAGCAGAGCAAGTTGGCATGGATATTGTTATCGAAACAGAGAGTGACTACATTGTTATCGAGATGAAGTCTGGTTCCAACTGGCAAAATGCTCGAATGGGTCGTGGGATTAAAGAGGACTTTGACAAAGCCTATCAGGACTACTGCCAGATGGGGATTCAGAAACGGTTTGTCGCAATTCTGGGTCAATCAACAGGTCAGGCTAACTCTGAGCCTGATGAAGAAGGTGGTCGCATCTATTTGATTCGTTCAGGTCAGGCTCTCTGGGAAGAAATTACAGGCGATTCTGACTTCTATTTGAAGTTAACAAGGTTGATGAAAGATTACCCGCTGCGTTTGCGTCCTGACTATCAGGACGCTTGGGCTACTACCTTAAATAAACTAACCCGTGAATTTTCCCTTTTGTTTGTTGATGAGGAAGGGCATATCAACTGGGAAAAGCTCACTCAAGCAAATAGCGGATACATTCCACCACGCAGGACTAGACGCAGGAGTTCTGCAAATTAGATAATCACCGTGTATTACACGGAAGATCTATGACTAAACAAAAGCGTAGCGACTGCGGACAGTTTGCCGCTAAGTCTGACGCACACCGCGAAGTACGCAGCATTCGTCTCACTGATACAACCTGGCAGCAGCTTGGTGAAGTCGCTGAGGCACAAAGTCTGACGCGGGCAGATCTGATTGAGCAGCTCACTGAGTCAAGAGCGTTCGACCAGGTGGTGCCTACCAACGGACTAAGCTTGGCGCAGGTGGATAATGCGATTGCTTGTGTCCTTAATGATCCAATGGTCACACGCAACGGTAAAGACCGAGGCTCGGTGCGCCGTGCTTTAGAAGCACTACGAAACTCTTTAACTTCATCCGTGTAATACACGGCAAGATGCCAGTACCAAGCTCTGCTGGAGAGTAACTTGGGGAGGTGGTAGCACTAGGCATCATCTCAAGTCAGGGGCGTAGCGTAGCGGAGAGCGTAGCGTCCCTTGACGGGCGAGAGAACCGCTATGCTCTTGCCTGCTCCAGGGGATTGCCACCAGACGCCGCACAAACCGACCTTACAAGTGCAATCCCCTGGAGTTGGCTCGCGCCGAGCGGTCTTTGATTGATTCAAACCCTAGGGTTTGAACTTTTAGTAATCGTTCTGGTCTGCGTTACAGGTTTAAGCTTCTTGCACTAATACTAAAAGCTATCCCTAATCCAGAAAGAGTAATTAGAACGATTGCAACGTTCAAATTTCTGCGTCTCTTTTCGATTAGTTTGTCTAATTGCTCAATCCCTTTTAGTGCTTGCCTCATCGTAAATAGCTTACATTTTTCGTCAGGAAGCCTGTAAATCTCTGCGTCAAGGAAGGAGGCAGGGTCAACTACTTTTCCAGCACTAGCGGGGGATAAGCCTAAACTGCATGAGACGATCGACATTGCTGAGAAAAAGCAAACGGCTACTTTTACCCAGACGAGCCATCCTTCGTCTGATAAACTTTCAGCGAACTTAAGAGCAACACCACTGAAAGCGAGTGCGCCGCTTATCTTTGTCGTGGTGTTGTCAAGGGACTTGTTCACCTTCTCCAGTGTTTTTTGCGTATATTCGTAGGCAAAAGTCGCATTATTATGTTCAGTCATGACTACTAATTCAAATTCAAATCAGGACGACAAACCTAAACCACCCCCGCCCCCGCCAACACCTGATCCCCCGAAAGTTCGGTACGAGCGCACAGATGGTGATGATTCAAAAGGAAAATGACTGACCAGGGTGGCGGATCACGTCCTTTGTAAAGATTTGTATATACGCTATCGTATGATGCTGATAGTAAAAAACTGGTGACTTCAGCGGTAACGTCAGATGCTTTGATGTGATCGCAGTCACCGATTAGAGAGGCTGATTTTTGCTTAAAAACTTTTACCGAACCCTTAAGGGTTCCTATGTTTTTTGCATATCGTTGCATGCTTTTGCATCCCTCCGCCTTCACTTGAATTATGAGGGATAACTCTGATTCGTAGAATCGGTGCTATCCCCTTTTGGGTAAGGGTTTGAGGCAGATTAAGAGATAAAAGCTTTTTGGGTTTAAAAGCCAAAACCCGTGATACGGTTGGGATACCACTCTCCAACTGAATATCACGGGTTTTTGAATGTCTGATTCGGGCGATTCAGACTTCGGCGTTTCTATGTCTAGCATAGCGCCTGAGTCTGCTGCATCCAATAGTCAGCCCATTGCCCTATCGGATGTAAGCCCACAGGATAAACCTTGGGATAAGCACAGAAGCTTTGCCGATCGGGTGGAGGGTTTTTATGCAGGCAGTGAGTTCAATGGCTACAGCAGCCGGATTCACTACTGCTCTGAGTTGCTCGAATTTGGGTTAGCACCGACTGAACACGATACGCTGAAGCTAAAGTTACGCTCTGCCCGTTTTTGTCGCTTACGTCATTGCCCTGTCTGCCAGTGGAGGCGATCGCTGATGTGGAAGGCGAAGGCATACAAGGTTTTACCGAAGATTGTTGAGGCTTACCCCTCTCACCGCTGGCTGTTTCTGACGCTGACCCAGAAGAACGCGCCGATCGTTGAGTTGCGCGAGACGCTCAAGCAGATGAATCGAGGGTATCAGCGCCTGGTGCAGCTTAAGGCGTTCCCTGGTGAGGGGTGGCTACGTTCTACTGAAGTCACGCGGGGTAGAGACGGCAGCGCTCACCCTCATTTTCATTGTTTGCTACTGGTGCAGCGATCGTACTTTGGCAAGAAGTACATCAGACAAGATGAATGGGTGGAGATGTGGCGTAAGTGCATGAGGCTGGACTATAACCCAGTGCTGGATGTGCAGGCAGTAAAGCAGGGTAGTAAGCCGATGGAGCTGGTGCCTGAACTTCTGAAGTACTGCACGAAAGAATCAGACTTGGTAGCCGATCGTGAATGGTTCTTGGAGCTAACCCGCCAGATGCACAAGATGAGGGCAGTGGCGACAGGTGGGGTGCTGAAAGAGTACCTCAAAGAGCTGGAAGAGGAACCAGAAGACCTGATTGGCAACGATGATCAGAGTGAGATGGACGACAAAACCTCGGTTTATTTTAGTTGGCGAAGAAAAGAAAAAATGTACAGACTGTCCCCATAGACGGTAAATTCATCGGATGTTGCTGCTAGAATCACCGTGTAATACACGGTAAACGTAAGGGGTTATTAGGTGTGGTGAATGTTCAATCGAGATTGCTGGATGGGTCTTCTGTAAAGCCTCCAGTCAAGCCTGATCTAGGTATCTCAGCGTTTTTGAACAAGTTTCATTGCGGCGATTGCTTGGACGTGCTGCTTTTGCTTCCAGACCAATCTGTTGATTTGATTGTCACTTCACCACCTTATGCAGATCAACGGAAAAACACCTATGGCGGTATCCACCCCGATCAGTATGTAGAGTGGTTTCTACCGATCGCCGCCGAGCTAAAACGTGTCCTCAAGCCTACTGGCTCGTTTGTTTTGAACATCAAAGAGCGGGTCGTTAATGGTGAACGTCATACCTATGTTTTAGAGCTGATTCTAGAGATGCGTAAGCAGGGGTGGCTCTGGACAGAGGAGTATTGTTGGCACAAGCGAAATAGCTACCCTGGCAAATGGAGCAATCGTTTTCGGGACGGTTGGGAACGGTGCTTACACTTCAACGTCAGCAAAAAGTTTGCGATGTACCAAGATGAAGTGAAAGTTCCGACAGGCGATTGGGCAAAGTCTCGACTGAGGAAACTGAGCGAAACTGATATGCTTCGTGACAATTCCAAAGTGGGAAGTGGTTTTGGCAAGAACATTTCCAACTGGGTTGGGCGTGACATGGCATACCCTGACAATGTGCTGCATATGGCGACTGAGTGCGCTAACAAAGGGCACAGTGCAGCTTATCCTGTGGAATTACCAAGCTGGTTTATTAAACTGTTTACACAGTCTGGAGATGTTGTTTTAGACCCCTTTATGGGATCTGGGACAACCGCAGTAGCTTGTGAAAAGCTTGCTAGAAGTTTTGTAGGGATTGATGTAAGTGATGAGTATTGTGAACTTGCCCGCCATCGTTTGGGTAGTTTAAGGCAGTTAGAGATACTATCTCCCTTACAAACCAATGTCGCTACAAATCAGTCTTGAAGCATTAGAAAATCTAATTATAGAGCGGTTGAGATCCTTCTATGATCGCCGTATCAGCAGGCTTTTAGAGTTAAAGCTTAACGATTTAGCTTCTAAAAATCCTTATTTATTTCGAGCAACTGGAATCTCTGAAGCACCTCAGTTGGTTGAAGAATTAATGAGGTCGCGCCTTATTAAATCAGATGAAACAATTTTTGGCGATGAGTTCTTCGAGAAAATTGCTAAGGCTGTTGGCGATGGCGCAAAAGCAGAGCAAGTTGGCATGGATATTGTTATCGAAACAGAGAGTGACTACATTGTTATCGAGATGAAGTCTGGTTCCAACTGGCAAAATGCTCGAATGGGTCGTGGGATTAAAGAGGACTTTGACAAAGCCTATCAGGACTACTGCCAGATGGGGATTCAGAAACGGTTTGTCGCAATTCTGGGTCAATCAACAGGTCAGGCTAACTCTGAGCCTGATGAAGAAGGTGGTCGCATCTATTTGATTCGTTCAGGTCAGGCTCTCTGGGAAGAAATTACAGGCGATTCTGACTTCTATTTGAAGTTAACAAGGTTGATGAAAGATTACCCGCTGCGTTTGCGTCCTGACTATCAGGACGCTTGGGCTACTACCTTAAATAAACTAACCCGTGAATTTTCCCTTTTGTTTGTTGATGAGGAAGGGCATATCAACTGGGAAAAGCTCACTCAAGCAAATAGCGGATACATTCCACCACGCAGGACTAGACGCAGGAGTTCTGCAAATTAGATAATCACCGTGTATTACACGGAAGATCTATGACTAAACAAAAGCGTAGCGACTGCGGACAGTTTGCCGCTAAGTCTGACGCACACCGCGAAGTACGCAGCATTCGTCTCACTGATACAACCTGGCAGCAGCTTGGTGAAGTCGCTGAGGCACAAAGTCTGACGCGGGCAGATCTGATTGAGCAGCTCACTGAGTCAAGAGCGTTCGACCAGGTGGTGCCTACCAACGGACTAAGCTTGGCGCAGGTGGATAATGCGATTGCTTGTGTCCTTAATGATCCAATGGTCACACGCAACGGTAAAGACCGAGGCTCGGTGCGCCGTGCTTTAGAAGCACTACGAAACTCTTTAACTTCATCCGTGTAATACACGGCAAGATGCCAGTACCAAGCTCTGCTGGAGAGTAACTTGGGGAGGTGGTAGCACTAGGCATCATCTCAAGTCAGGGGCGTAGCGTAGCGGAGAGCGTAGCGTCCCTTGACGGGCGAGAGAACCGCTATGCTCTTGCCTGCTCCAGGGGATTGCCACCAGACGCCGCACAAACCGACCTTACAAGTGCAATCCCCTGGAGTTGGCTCGCGCCGAGCGGTCTTTGATTGATTCAAACCCTAGGGTTTGAACTTTTAGTAATCGTTCTGGTCTGCGTTACAGGTTTAAGCTTCTTGCACTAATACTAAAAGCTATCCCTAATCCAGAAAGAGTAATTAGAACGATTGCAACGTTCAAATTTCTGCGTCTCTTTTCGATTAGTTTGTCTAATTGCTCAATCCCTTTTAGTGCTTGCCTCATCGTAAATAGCTTACATTTTTCGTCAGGAAGCCTGTAAATCTCTGCGTCAAGGAAGGAGGCAGGGTCAACTACTTTTCCAGCACTAGCGGGGGATAAGCCTAAACTGCATGAGACGATCGACATTGCTGAGAAAAAGCAAACGGCTACTTTTACCCAGACGAGCCATCCTTCGTCTGATAAACTTTCAGCGAACTTAAGAGCAACACCACTGAAAGCGAGTGCGCCGCTTATCTTTGTCGTGGTGTTGTCAAGGGACTTGTTCACCTTCTCCAGTGTTTTTTGCGTATATTCGTAGGCAAAAGTCGCATTATTATGTTCAGTCATGACTACTAATTCAAATTCAAATCAGGACGACAAACCTAAACCACCCCCGCCCCCGCCAACACCTGATCCCCCGAAAGTTCGGTACGAGCGCACAGATGGTGATGATTCAAAAGGAAAATGACTGACCAGGGTGGCGGATCACGTCCTTTGTAAAGATTTGTATATACGCTATCGTATGATGCTGATAGTAAAAAACTGGTGACTTCAGCGGTAACGTCAGATGCTTTGATGTGATCGCAGTCACCGATTAGAGAGGCTGATTTTTGCTTAAAAACTTTTACCGAACCCTTAAGGGTTCCTATGTTTTTTGCATATCGTTGCATGCTTTTGCATCCCTCCGCCTTCACTTGATCGGCATTTTGCCACAACAATCTCTAAGAACTTGGATCTCCCATCCTTCCCAAAGCTTACCGCCCATCCTCTCCTCCTGCCGACCCAGCAGGCTCTTCGTCTACAGTATCTATCACTACAAAAAGTTGCCGTATATCAACATTGAGTTCTTGGCACACCTTGAGAACCCGCAGGACTGCGCCAAGGTTTCGCCCATTCTCCCAGTTTTGAATAGTGGTCTTAGTAAGCCCCGACGCTTGCGCCAAGTCGTCTTGACTCAACCCTTTGGTCTTCCTGTACTCAGCCAGTTTAGAAGTCACTTTTACATCCTCATCTCTCTTTGACATAATCAATTTAACCCAAAACAATTAGCTAAGTCAACTTGACAGGTCTAAGCAGATTTGGTTAAATACAGTTATGGGCGATTAGCAATGAGTCTCGCAAACCCGCTAACCGCCCATAGAGTCCAAACTGCTTAGTTAAGGAACCTTAGCCCATTATGTCACCTCAACTCCTTTCCTCCAACACCGTAGAAACCGCCCCTAGCAAGACCGATCGCGCCCTCTTCGCTTTCCTCGGTATCAGCGAACCACGCCAGTACATTCATCGGGTGACGCTGATCAACCACAAGCTCGATCGCTCCATGAAGCTAGACGTGGTGACGCTCTCTGATAGCTTCTGCGACGTGTTGCGCGAGGTTGCTTATCTGCGTGACCTTTACAAGCTGACAGGCTATACGCTCGATCCTGAGTCTAATTTTGAGCTACTAAGCGATCCGTTCTAATCCTTTCTACCTGCTGCAACGGGGCGCTACGCCCCTTCTTAACCCACTGCACTTTAGAAGGACTTAGAACCATGCATAAACTTTATCCAGTAACAAAACGCGATCGCAGAATGCGTCGATTGCCTGCACTTCAACCCAAATTCAAGATCGGTCAATGTGTTGAAACTCGTTGGATTATTGACGAGGAGACAAAAGAAATGTCAATCGATCGCGGCATTGTGCAAGGCTTTGCTTACATTTCAGGCGACTACGAATGCACTTCGCGTAGTGGTTATGCACCCTCTTCTGGCTTTAGCTACAGCATCCTTTTTGGTGGTTACGCTATCGAGCTAGTCGATGAAAATGAGCTTTTCCTGGCTGAGGAGGCGCTTTGTGTCTAAAGAGTACCAATTCCCGCAACCGAAGTACAAAGCGGGTCAGCACATTCAAACCTCATGGCGTACTGATGACACTAGGGAAATGGTAGTCGAGCAAGGCGTGATCATTGCGCTTACCTATACCGACTACAGCAGCGATCGCCACCATTACGATCCTGGTTTCACCTATCACGTCCAGTTCTACAATTCGCGAGTGTTCGCTGACGCTGTGCCAGAAAACGATATTGAACTCATTGGAGAAAGCCCCATGACCCAACCCAATCAAATCAGCATCACTATTCCTGAGTCTGTGCCGACACCGAAGTTTAGCCTGTTTGAAGAGGCTTGTTACGGCAAACACAAAGGCATCATTACAGGCATGGCTTACGAAAATCCGCTTGAGTCTCTAAGACATAATTCAGCCCCAGGATGGCGCTACGACCTTTCTTATAGCTTTCAAAAAACTCCGATGGAAGCTGTCAATACCAGCGAGGATGACACGCTTATTTACGAAGACTCTTTGAGCCGTTGCGCTTGTTAGGTCCAGCCGAATAAGTCCATAGACAAAAAGCAGCGTATGACTCGCAATCATACGCTGCTTTTTCGTTGTCAATACAAACGATCAACGGCGACGATCGCCAACCACTACAGGACGTGGTTTCTGAAACCCGTTGCGTTGAGGCACTGTCTCAGGCTCTAGTTCAACGCCTTGCAACTGAGCAAAGACATTGATCAACTCTTCAAGCTCTAGATCGAGCGTGACCAGTTCTTGTCGTGAGCCGTTGGGCAGCAACACTAGCTCGTAGCTGCATAGATCAGGGTCAATGTCAGGCACGATCGCCTTGAGGCTGTAGGCAATGCGATGATGGTTTGATGGTTCTGATAGACGTTGCAGGACTAAGGCGGCATAGGTGGCTCGTTCAGCCTCTCTCATCGTTGACAAATCGATCGGCTGTCCTTTGGCATCCATCCCCAACACAGACGCGAGCGGGATAATCTTCAATCCTGTCAGGTCGTTTGCTTCATAGGTGCGATCGCGTAACTTAATCTGCATCGTCGTCATCTCCTAAGCCGACATAGTAGGAAGGCAAGCCCAGTGCCTCATTCAGAATCTTTCTATTTGCCTCTAGCAAGCGCCGATCGCGCTCGTGTATAAACTCCTCTAACCGTTCCTCACCCCTGTTCAGTTCGCTGAAAACGTGCATCACTTGGTCGATCGACTCAGCATCTAGCCATCCCATCAACCGCTCCACTTCGGATGGTTGCCACAGTGTTAAGAGGTTGCCGATCGTGTCATTGTCGTTATTGCCACAGGTTGGAAAGGGCAAGTTCTGAAGCGTTGGCACACCATCATCGGCAGTCTGTTTACGCTTATGCGGCTCATAGAGATGCAGTTGCACTAACTCACCCGCTTGATCTAGCTTCTCGCCATTTGCCAGAAACAACCGCTGTACAAGGTCTACGTCTGTTTTGAGCGGTGCCAATTTGAACGGCAGTAACTTGTGTGAGCGGATAAGCTTGCCGATCGCTTCAATCAGTTGCCAACCATCAACAGAAGCGACCAGAACCGCGCTCTTGCATTCTTTTTCAATCCATAATTGCAAAAGTCTCTGCGTGAGCAAATCAAGCAGAGACAGTTGGTTTCGCGCCACTGGATAAAGAATGGCGATCGTGCCATCGCCGTAAGTGACGACTAGATGGCGCATTTATTAACAGAAGTTAGAGAGTGGAATCAGATCAATCTCAGGACTGCCAGCAAAGAACCCTACCTCTGTCTGACCCTCACCGAAGTTGATGGAGCCTGTAGAGTCAACTGATACCTGCCCAAAACTAATGGTCAGCAACGATTTACCGTCGATCGTCACGAAGGCTAACCGCAGATTCAACGCAGAATATGGGATGGTGCCAAGTGAAGACAACGAAGCAATCACGGTGGGGATTTCAAACGAGACGGTACTGTTCCAAAGTCCAGAACCCCATTTTTGGGCGTTGTCAGCACCGATCGCAAAACCTAGCGGAGTGGTGGCAGCGTCAAAGCCTGCAAACGTGCCTTGTGTGAGTGCCGTTTGATCAGTAATACCAGCAGCGTTCAGTTGCCAAGCCTTAGAGACAGCATCCGCCGCAACACCGTTACCTAGCGTACCGATCGGCTTTGCTGCCACAATCCCATCAGGTGGGACGATAAAATCAGACTGAAAAATACTGCTGCTGACTGCTGTTCTTGTAACAAACTTACGGTTCAACTTGAGGGCGATCGTTTCTGGTGTGTTGGGAAACGTCAAGTTGACCTTTGGCTTTTCACTGGTTGGATAGCGCGATCGGGTAATCTTCACGCCTTGGCAAGAAACGCCTTCTAGGTCGGCTAACTCAATCCCTGTGTCGTAGGTAATCTGAGAAGCTGTTGGCAGGAGCAATGTTACTGGTGCTAAGGGGTTGCTATTGTCACGTACAGCAGTACGGACTAAGCCTTTCACCACTTTTTGAATGACATCACCGGGCATTTGTTAAGCTCCTGTCGTTGGGTGAGTTACTGCTTCCTTCTCGTGCTTTTGTTCAGCTTTGAGTGATGGCAAATGGATTTGTTTGAGAAGGCTTTCCTCCTCAGAAATGCTCAGGCGCAGATCGAGAATGTCGTCAGCACCCGATGCGGAACGCGATGTGCTAGCGGAGACTGTGAGTGTTAAAACTTCCAAACCATCCACGGTGACGGTTAAATGCGGCTCTTTGTAAACGGCTTTGACATCAAGCTCAACATCTTTTGTAGTTGTCTTGACTTCTGTAGCGGGTATTTTCATGTGGAAGCCAGTCTAGGAGGGCTAAAGCAGGAGAGTTACTTCCATTAAGCCCTTGACTGAGTAAACTAGAGGGGTGATATAACGCTTCCGTTATGGATTTCTCAGGCGAGTTACTTGGAAGGCTATTGGCAGCTAGAAACATGACGCAGGGCGAAGCTGCAATCTTTCTAGGCGTGAAGCAACCGACCATCAACCTATACGTCAATGGCAAGCGCAAGATGAGCGCCGATCGCTTCTTATTGTTCCTAGAAAAGTTTGGCGGCGAGGTGAGATTCTAAGGTGATCAACCGTAAACCGCCAGCTGAAAGCTCCAGATCAATACGTGCCATTTAGCTCTAACGTTGCTAGCACTAATATTTTTATCAGACTCGATCGCTCTGCTGCACTGAATCTGTAACTCTGCACCTGTCACAACGCCTGATGCTTGGCACAACCACGCTCTAATTGCCTTATCCACTGAGTAGCTGACGTTAGCAGAAACCTGTTGATCGTTTACACCGATTAACGGGAATATCTTGCCCAATAAAACAGAAGATGTGTAAGTAGCACGGTGTGCAGTTGAGCCTACAGAATCATCTTCTCGCACTCGATAGCCTGAGCCGTTGACTGAGGGATCGAAATTGCCAGCGCCTTGGAAGCCGTAGTTTTTCACCTGGAAGCGTTGCCAATCTGCCTCAAAGCGCCGATCGAGGTAGGGTAGCAGTCCTAGTGGTTCTGTGGTTTTGGTCAGAACTGCGGTGATGGGATGTTCGAGTATTGCTACTGGCATTTAATTGTCCTGTGAAACCTTCGCGAACCAAACCCGCACTACTTCAGCACCTTTAACCAAAAAACTTTGTCCGTGAATGTCATGGACTTCTACGAATCCACCAGTTTGCACCGACTCATTAAAACTGTTGCAAAGCGCTTTAACTGAATCTTTGGTTGGTGGCGCAATGTCGATGGTGAAATCACTGTCATAATTGTTCTTAAAACTGATCTCTAATTGATACTGATCCACGCTGTCAGTGTCCATTACTCTCTCCAAATAGTTTCAGCGCCATCACCGATCGCTAGTTCCATCAGCCTAAAATAAGTTTCGTCATCGGCATAGAAACCACCCGCTACGCCCTTACTCTCAGCGATCGCCTGTTGCCTACCAGCATAAGCCCTGTCTGAGAAGTTGGCTAAAGTATCGTTATCACCCTCTATCACCCAATTAGAGACGGTATCAGCGACAAGCCCTAGTGTGTCCTGTGCAAATTTACCATCGCCCTGTATGGCTGTGTTTTTGCGTGATGGCTTGAGCCTGCCCTCATACCCTTCTGAGTAGGGCAGTTGCGAGACCAAACCTGCCTGAGTACGGTTGATTTGCTCTAACTCTGGAATCATGCCCCGTAGCGCTGTGGCGATCCATGAGTTGTTGCTGAGTTGCGCGATCGTCCTTTCTAGATCGGCTAACTGCTGTGGGTTAAGAGTTAGGGAGATTTCAAACACTGTCGTAATGCTCCCTTTGAACAACAATCTCGTTGTGGTGTGGCGCTTTCCTCCAGATGTAGATGCCGCCACAGTCGTATCCAGGGTACTCACAGAGATACCAAGTCCCGCCAAGCCATTTTCTGAACCACTTAAAACGAAGCATAAGCTCTCTCCTTAAATCGCTGTCTGCCAGTCACCTAGCCCCATTTCTGCCAACTTCACCCCGTAGCGCATCCCTACGCCTGTCGTAGCTTCAGCATACGTGCGGCATCGTCTCCACCCAGTACCGTCGCCTAGATTCACGTACCAAATCTGACCAGGAGCGATCGCGCTTTGCCAGCCGTCACGCCCGAACGATCGCGTCAGTGTAGACAGTGGAATGGATGCCTCGTAAGCCTGCACATATTCGCCGCCATCTGTTAGACCAGGAGCTTGAATTGCGGTGATGTTGACTAAACCTGAAATGGTCAACAGTGGCACAGGTTTGATAACTTTAGTTTCGCCATAGCGTACCTGTTCCGGTCGCATCCCAACGCTTTGCATGATGCCGTCAAACTCTGGACCCGTTATCTTTTGGAAGAAACCATTTGTCACGATGTAGCTTCCTCTTTCTCATCCTTGATGCGCTGGGCGATCGCTTCTTGGTGTGCTTGCTGCTCAATCATTGCCGTTGCAAGACTTTCACGGCTATATAGCTTTTTCCAGATTGCCTTAAGTGCTGCTTGCCTAGCTTTCAAAGCGTGCATCATAGCAAACTCAATCTCTGATACTGAAAAAGTAAGTTCAGGGACTTTTGAGAAAAACTCTTGTATCCAAGCGATCGTCTTGCCATCTTCAAAAGTTTCAAGCATCTGATGCGCCATCTCTACTAGCCGGACAGCGTGCTGCTCACGATCGCTCATCGCTTCCCACTGCTTCTGATAGGCGTTACGCTTGTCTTCTGTGACTTCCATTGTTAACGTCCTCGCTCTTTGGCGATCGCTTCTGCTTTGTCGGCAAGGTTTAGCCACACTAGCCACATGTCGTCACCGTCTTCTAGTTCGAGAGATTCTATGAGATGAGGAGCCCACGGACGCTCTACCATTTCTCTTATAGATTTATCCAGATCTATTTCATATTCAGACTCGCCTGAAACGTAAGAAGGATATTCCACTTTCTGATTGTTTAAGCTTGCGTCGGACATGGTGAAGTTCCTGTGAATCACATTGACACTATTGTAGTCGCGCTGATAGTTTGGACACATGGAATGCAGCGAGCGCATCCACCGACGCAACAAAAGACCGCTGACCGAACGAAGCCCGACACTGCAGGGCACCCAACAATCTTAAGGACTCCTACAATGCAAGTCTCACTCTTCCAGTCTGGTGCTGGTCGTTTTTCCGTAGTCTTCGCCGCTAGCTGTTACGTTTCAATTAAGCTTGTGGCAGAAGCGATCGCGCACTCCATCAACCTTGCCTACACCACCGAGATTAAGCCTGTAGCGCTTGAAGTTCACCGCTTTTATACTTCACCTACCGCTAAAGCTTTGTACCGCTTCACAGGCAGGGCAATACTCGCAGCGATCGCCCTAGCCGCATACACAGCATTTATGGCAGGAGGCAAGTTCAGAGCATGGTCGGACGGTTATGTTGACTCGTGCCTTGAGAAAGAGGCTACCCCTGCCGTAACTGTCAGCGTGAAGCCAGTAGTGGTCAAGGCTGGGGCTGTAGAGGCGATCGCGCCAGTTGTCAGCACACCATTACCAGTGCGTACCGTGAAGGGGAAGAAAGGGCGATCGCCTAAGCTTGTCCCCGTCATGCTTTAGCCGCTTTCCTCGCGCCTGCTTTTGCTCTTGCCTGAAACCGTTTCTTACCGAGCTTCTTGCGCCCGATCGCTGCTGCTAGCGCTTTTGGATCATCAGCACCTTTAGCAGCTAGAGACTTGACCAGTCGATCGTATTTGCTCATCCCATCTTTGTGCTGTTTTAGAATGTCCAAGGCTGTGGCAGAGTCGATTTTAATGCCTTGCTTCTGGAACTTAGCGATCGCATTAACCAATGAATCAGTGGATGGTCGTATGGTGCTAGGTGGTTGGCTAGACTTTTCGTCCAGCTCTTGCTCTGCTTGCTTGATTAAGGCTTGAGTAGATGCAGGCAGATTCTCAAAGAAGTCAGTGTTATTAATTACGCCAACAAGCTTGAAGTACTTCGCTAAACTGTCAAACTTCAACTTCTTAAAGACAGGGGCATTTATTACCTTGCCTGCCCTTTGGCTCAATGTGGTAAAAGCTATCTCTTTGCTCATGACTGCTTGCTCAGTAGTTCAGACTGCATTCTTAATGCAGTCCTGTTGGTAATCATTGTGTAATCAGCTAGAGGTGTTTTGCCCCCTTTAGTATTGGCAATACTATAGCCGTCATAGCCACGGGCAGAAGCGTATGTACCTTCATTGAGAAAGAAATTGTCGTAGACTTTTGCTACTTTCAATTCTGCCAGTTCTGACATTTTTCGCTTTTTCAAAGACTCTTGAGCTTCTTCGGGTGTTTTGAATTTGGTGTCTTCTTCACGACGATACCCAGGTAGGATCGTGCGATAAAACTTTCCTACCTTCTTAACCTGTCCTGCATCAACGCCATCGATCGACATTGCATCTGTCTTGCTGTCAACCTTTTTCAAGCTGACAGTCTTGTTTAGGCGCTCGGTTTCTTTCTGAATAATTAACGGTGCTTTTTTCTCCTTGAAATCTTCCGCGGCTTCCTCCATTTCTTTAATCAAGGCATCGTGCTTGACTATTTTCAGTCCAGGCTTGATCGACATCCTGACTACTGTTGAGCCTTCGCCTGCATAACCGCTTGCAGTCTTGTAACCTAACCCCGGTGGATTATCGACTGCTGTATAGATGGAGTCGCCAAACAAACCACCTCCAACAAATAGCTCACCAGTTTGAAGCTGTTTGGCATGACTCTCAAGAGCCACCCCTCTATACGTTGCTGTCTCGCCCCTAGCTATAGCAGCATCCATATCTGCCTTAGAGGAAAGCTCTGGTTTGCCGTCAAAACCTTGTATTTTTGCCCAAGCTGCCCCAATCCTGTCGCCGTTAGCGCTAGTGTCGATACTGTCTAAGCGATCTGATATGTTAACCATCTCATCAGCAGTCAGCTTAACTGGGTTTAAATCGCCTGCCTTCGCTTTGACAACTCCATTCTTCACAGAGTCATCAGCTACTTCTGGTTTTGCTTTAGCGGCTTGTTTTTTGGGTGCCTTTTCTTTTTTAAGTTCTGTTGTTTTGACAGCTTTTGGTGGCGCTTTCTTTGCAACTGTCTTCTCTGGGCTAGGCTTTGTACTTTTAGCCCTAGTACAGCCTGGTGGCTTTGTACCTTGCCAACCTTTGCCACACGCTGCATCCTTCCTAAAAGCCTCGATCGCTGGTGTAACGTCAAACCCATCTGCTTTGTACTTAGCGATCGCGCTAATCAGTGACCCGGTAGAAGGTGACAGTGAATCGACGCTAACGTAGCCATATTTGCCCCTGTAGTTAGGGTTATCGCCTGCGGTGCCACTTCTACCGCGTGACGACTGGGGGGCAGAAGTGATGCCTTTGGGTTTGAGAGTAGGCTTAGGGCGATCGCTAGCGGTGGGGAAGCCCAACTTTCTCAGCACTTCGTCTTCTGCCTGCCACGCTGCTAGGTTCTCAAAAAGCTCTTTACGCCCTAGCCTGCCTTGTCTGGTTAGCTTCGTTTGAATCTCTTCACGCCGTTGTTTGGTGATAGCAGGGTCGATCGTGAAACCTTGTTCTACCTTGCGCTGAATTTGTGCTGCTACTTGACGCTGCTCTGGTGTGAGTTTGCTTAAGTCAGCGGTTGCTAGTTTCTGTTGATCACGCTGCTGTTGCTCCTTGCGTTGCTCAAACTCACGCGCTCTGCGTTCGTACATAGCAGCAGTTGAGCCTTCTTCTGGTGTAGGTGAGATCGCTCTCTTCTCCTTCTGCTTATCTTTCTCTGCCTGCTTGGTCAACTCGTTGACTGCCACTTGTGCCACAGCTAGCCCTTGGGCAGCGTTCACCAAGTCAGCCTGAGTATTGGCCTTCAGCCCTTCCATCGCTGCTTGTAACCGTTGCTTACCTGATCCTCCTGCGGGTAGCTTAGTTGGCTGTGTCTGTGTCTTCGATGGCGTAGTTTCAATGCCTAGACGACTCAGCGCTTCAGCGGCAACTGCCTGAATGCGATCGGCGTTCTTATCCTCTGCTTTGGCAGTGGTCTTCAGGTCATCGACTAAGCCTGCAATCCGGCGCGATCGGGCGGATGGCTCGACTTTGGGGTAGCCCATCACAGCCAGTCGTGCGGCTTCCGCTTCAGGGTTAGCCATCATCTCTGAGACTTCTGCTTTGGTCATGCCTTTGGACTTAGGCTTGCCACGCCCCTCGACTTCTGCCCTTAGCTGCTGTCGTGCTTTTGCCTTCGCTGTAGTCTTCTGTAACGCTTCCTTGGAAGTTGTTTTAGACTTTTCCTTGCTGCATTTGGCTCTAGGACTAATAAAAGATTTACCACAAGCAACTCCCTCGCCGCGGGCATCTTGCCTGAGCGAGTTGATCGCGCTATCAACGTTGTAGCCTAAGCGCTGATATTTGGCGATCGCGCTAATCAGTGCTGCTGTAGATGGGTGCATAGAGTCAGCCTTAGTCTGTTTTGTCTTTGGTTTGGCAGCGTTCACAGTGTCATCAGCTACAACTGTCCAAATGCGCTCTAATCCTGCTTTGCGTGCCACATCATAGGCGAAGTGGTTGCCCACCACTTCAAACTGCTCGTCGCCTGCTTCATTCTTACCAGTCGGCTTCACGACGATCGGCACCCAGTTACGCCCATTCGTCGCTAACAACTTCTTGGCAGCGGCTTCGATTTGCTCGTCGGTGCCTTCGTGCTGACGTTTGCCAGAGGGGGACGCGATCGTGTCTGAGTAGGCACTGATGTAATTGCCATAGTCAAACGATTGTTTGTCTTCTTTGTCGTCTGCCCGCTCTTTGCCCATTACCGCTGGGTTCTTTTTGTCAGGCACTTGCAGCATTTTGGCAAGTTCAATCTGATCAGGATTATTTGGCACGATGATGCTAAATGCTCGACCTTCTTTCGACCCTTTAGCAGCCGCGATCGTCCGGTTGCTACTCTCACCGATCGCTTCGTACTGATCTTTGTCTGTCTCAACCACTAGCGCAGGATTCCAGTTACGCTCACCGCGATCGAAAGCAGCAGTCAATGTTTTATCGCCTTTACCTGCTGACTTAATTTCATCAGCGTAAAGCTGCATCATATTGCCCACATCGCTGAATTTGCTTGTAACGCCACCAAGCGATCGAGCATCCCGTTCTTCATAGTTTTTCTTCAGCGTTTCAAGGTCGTCTGATGGCTGTGGTTTGGTTGTCGCTTTACTCTTTTTGGCAACTGGTGTTGCTGCTTTCGGTGTTGCTGACTTTGTAGGGGTGGGTTGCCCTTTCCCCGCTCTAGTGCAACCTGGCTTTGTGCCTTGCCAACCTTTACCGCATGGCTTAGGTGGTGAGTTCTTTGTAGTGGCATCTAACCTTGAATCAGTGCGAGCATTCAACTTGGCAACGGCAGCAGCAACATCACGCTTCGACATAGAGAATTGCCCATAGCCTTCGTCAGTCATGCCCATCTTGCTATAGAAACCCTTTGCCCCTTCCACTGATGAAGCTTCTAACCCTTTGCCCTGCTTGGCAGCATGAAGCAACAACTGATTGAACATTTCAGAGCCAGAGCCTTTAGCAGAACCATCAGCGCCAAAGTTCTGCACTGTGATAGTGTTCCGACCCTCTTTGTAAGACATTGCTCCTGTGATGCCGTCTTTAGCGTTGTGGCTAGTAATCAACCCGATGTTAGGGTTCTTAGCGTCACGCATGGCGGTGAGAGCGCCCATCTTACCCGCCTTGTTTGGATCGTCTGGAGTGACCTTAAACCGACCGTTTGCCAGCTTATCGACCAACTGATTGATACGGCTCGTTCTGCCCACTGCCTCTTTCTGCCCCGCGCTTGAGTTCAGGTCAGCGTTGGGGTTAAGGATATGGCGACTTGTAGCAGTTTTACCCTTTGCTTCCGGCTTGCCGTTCTTGCACGTGCCTGGGGGTGCGTACCCTTTGCCGCAAGGTTGCCACTTGCCATCGCTGCGGATAGAGTCGATCGCTGGTGCTATGTCGTAGCCTTGCTGCTGATACTTTGCGATCGCGCTGATTAGTGAAGCGGTTGATGGGTGCAATGAATCCATTTTGGCTTTCTTCCCAATCTTTTCAAGAAAAGCATTAGCCGCTTGTGGTGTTAGCTCCATAGACATCACGCCGTCGTTGCCGCCTTTCGTTTTGCCAGTGACACTGAAGCCTATTTTTTCGTAGAAAGGAATTGCACCTGGCAGTGCATCAAGCCTAATTTTGCCACCGTGCCCTTTATTCACACTTTCAGCAATGACAGACGCCATGGCGGCAGTGCCAGCACCTCTGACAGCCTTCTTGTCCTTCCCTGCGATATTCCAAGGTGCCGTTGCTAAATACTCAATTTCTAGGTGGTCTTTGCCTTCCTTAACGATCGCGGCAGCTTGCAGATTCCCTTTTTTATCTTTAATCCCTGTAAAGGAACTCTCGCCAGATTCGACTTTATCAAGTATCTCAAACGCAATACTAGCGTTATCTTCTAGTGTTTTAGGCGCATCCTTTTTGCCTCTAAGGTCTGCATTCTTTGAAATCCATGACCTTAGATTTTTTTCTACTTCTTTTTTATCGGCATCGGTTTTGATTCCGCTTGATTGGAGGGTTTCGGCTTCTGTGTTGCCGCCAGTGCTGACCCCGCTGCTGCTTCCAGTTCGTGTAACTCGTCCAGGTACTTTTGATCCATTTTCGGCTTCCTTTATTGATTTATCTTTTGGTTTTGCTTCAACTGCTTTAGTCTTAGCCTTTCTCTCTACTTGTTGTGGGGCAGATTCTTTTTTAACTGCTGTTGTATTTGAGGAAGACGCTTTGCTTTTAGCCCTAGTGCAACCTGGCTTGTTCCCTTGCCACCCTCTGCCGCATTCAGCATCCTCTCTCGCAGCCATCACTGCCACAACTTCAGCGATCGGCATCGAGTAGCGATCGGCTAGTCTTTCCATCTCAGTCAATGTCGGCATAAGGATTTCTCTCAGCGGTTTGTTTTGAGTTCTGACCAATCAGCAGGTTCTACTTGCCCAGAGCGATCGCCCCCAACGTGGTAGCGATGTAATGCCCTCGCCTGTGCTGCATCTTTGACATGAGCAAAATACTTGTACTCATCAAAGAGTCCATCTGGCTTCGTCTGAGTCACTTTCCATAACTGCGTTGACTCTGGCTCGTTGCCGAGATAGATGTCAGCGCTGGAAGAGTGGCGCGATCGGTCTGAGGTGCCGAGTAAGTGCCCATACGCTGCAATCAGTGGTTTGCCGTTGGGGAAGCGATGACTACCAACTGGGTGCGTGATGCCGATCGTGCAACCGTGAATTAACACGCGGCGATCGTACTTGGGGAATGCATCGGCTTTCGGTTCAGATGGTGTTATGCTCCAAAAACTACTGTCAGTGTCTCCAAACTTTTTATGATTAATCATAATTAGCCTAATAATTGTTTGATAAATGCTGCTTCTTCTTGACTTAGCGGCTTGCCTTCCTTGAATTTGGCGATCGCTGCTTGCGAATTGAACGATTGCACTTTAGTTTCTTTGGCAGGCTTCTTCTCTTCCACTTTGCTTTTTTCAAGTGGAGGTGCGGTATCCTCCAATTCAATCTCTACAGTGTTGCCCTTTCTTTTCACTGAAGCTACTCTGTAGGTCGTGTTTTTAGGCACAAGCACCTCGCCTTCTTCTGGGTATAGTGTCAAGTCTTGTATGGAAGCCCCGCTACGGTTTTGTTTGACTTTAAGAACAACCGAGTTTTGGTTGCCAGAATCTTTAGAAAATCGTTCGGCAATAGATCGATCGCTACTGAAACTTGATACAGCGTCAGGTTTCATTGACGAACCTTCTTTAGCAGTATTCAGGAAGTCATCAAGCTCTTTAGTGGTCTTAAACGATAAACCCCTATAAATTTCGCCGTCATATTTTGGCGCTTTTTCGATATAACGATTGATCGCCTTACCTTCTTTTGTTGGCTTGCCTTCACGTTCAGCTTTACGAATCGCTGTGTAGTTATCTCCTGTAAAACTGGTGACGCTAGAAATAGTTTCTTTCGCTTCTTTTTTTGTTAGCCCCAGTTTTTGCTCTAACTGGGAAGCCATCGCCTCAATATCTGCTTTTTCTGGCTCATCACCTTCAGCTTGAACCAGTCTGCGACTAAAAATAGAGTGAGATCCAGCAGTACGGTTTTTTTGCTCTGCGGGTGCAGCTTTTGATGGTTGAGCGGTTTCTTTAGCAACTGGTGTAGTTTCTGGTTTAGCTGCTGTCGGTATTGGTTGCCCCTTCTTTGCTCTAGTGCAACCCGGCGGTTTTGACCCTACCCATCCTTTGCCGCATGTCGCATCAAGTTTTAGCCTTTCATCAGCAAAAGAGTCCGATTGCTCTCCCTGTGCTGCCTCCATCTGCCGCTTTACTTTGCCTACGAATGTTTTGAAAGGTTCGCCGCCCCAAATTAGCCAGTCGGTGTGAGCGCCAGAGCCTTCAGGGGCACTTGCAAAGCGACTGTTGCGGGCAAACCATCTGTACGCCTTTTCGACCTTTTCAGGGGTAACAGCTTTACCTTGCGCGATCGCCATTGCCTCTTTAATCGTGGCAGGTTCAATACCACTGCCTGACTTGCCTGCTTTGTGCAGTTCTAGCCCTTTCTTGCACGCCTGTCGTGCCTCGACGGGTGGCTTAAAGTTGATTTGCTCGTAAGAGTCGGCGCGCGGCGATTGCTTGGGCTTATTAGCTGGCACCGCTTTAGAGTTAACAGGAGGCGTTGCGACTTGTGGCTTAACGTCGTCGTCTTCCTCTACGTCGAGGTGGACAGTGCCATCTTTCACGTATTGCTTAACTACTTTGTACTTTGCTCCTTTAGGAACAACAATTTCATCCTCGGCTGGGACTGAAGAAACTCCTTTTACGGAAGCTCCTTTTGTATTTGATTTGACGCTTATGACTACACCTGGCTTTTTCTTCATACCCACGCTAAACCGAAGCGCGATCGCGGGATCAGATGAAAAACTACTTAAAGCTTGCAACTCAAACCCGTTAGATACAGATGAAATAAACTTGTCTCTCTCCTCGTCTGTGTTGAATTTAAGTCCTCTGTGTATTTCGCCTTTGAATTTAGGCATGGAGCGAACATAAAGATTTGTCCCGTCAGCACTCTCCTTGACTCCATCTTTGTATTCTTGATCGTCGCTTTTAAGAGGTTGACCAATTTCGAACTGTCTTATCTCACCTGCATCACTTGTGAAGGTAGAAATACCGTCTAAAGCAAACTCGGCTTTAGTTTTGTCCAGTCCTGTAATTTCGGCAATACGATCTATTTTTTGATCTCGTGACAAGTCGCCTTTAATAACATCGTGCGTCTCTAACGCTCTTTTTCTTTCTTTTTCGTCGGTTTCAGGAACAGGTTCACGTCCTCCGGCTGCTCCACGAACCTCTCCGGTCTTACTTCCTGATTTTTCTTGTTTTTGGGGTTTGGTTTCTGTTCCGACATTTAGTTTATCCTTAGCTTTTTCCTTAAGTTTAGTAGCTTTGACGGGCTTCTCTTCCATAGGCTTAGGCTCGACTTCGACCACTTTCTTCTTGGCAGTCTTCGTCTTCTTAGGCTCTGCCGCTTCAGGAGTTTCAACCGCTTTAGCTTTAGTCGCTTTCGGCTTCTTAACGATGGCTTTCTCTGGTGCAATCGGTTCACCTTTAGCTTTAGCGATCGCACCCTTCGCCTCAATCTTCACAACATCGCGTGCAGCCTGACGCAGATCCTTGTCTGTGACTTCCTTGCCTGCCTTTTTCAGGTCACGCCGCTTTTTGTCGATCGCCTTCTGAATCTTGCCGCGCAAGTCCTGCTCAATATCCTCTGCCTTAGCACCCGTTTTACGGGCGATCGCATTGGCAATGGCACCACTGGTCTTAGATGTCTGATACTTGCCTGCTTTGCCGCTAGCAGGCTTGGCAGTGCCCTTAGACTTACTAGCAGGTGAATCACCACCTTCGCCTACAAACGCCCTAATCTCAGCCGTTGTTTTCCCGAAGGCGTTGAACTTCTTACCCTTGGCTAAACTCTCGTTCTTAGCTTTGACCTTCGCTAGGAGTTCGCTGCGTGTACTAGCGTCTAGGTGGTAGAGGAAGAAAACGTCGTTGGAGTCGAGCAAGGTGCGGTCGTCTAGTAGTTCGTCAGCGATCGCCTGATCTTGATCATTGCCCTCTAGCGCTAGTTGCTCCTCACCCTCAAATTCTTCGCCCTCTAACTCTGCCTCGCCTAACATCTCCTCTTCAGGTGGCGGTGGAATAACGGCAGCGGCGATCGCGTCATCCAGAAACTTGACGTAGTTCTTAGGCAGTACAAGGTTCTGGTTAAACTCGTTCTGTCCCCACAGCGTGCGGATGCCAACCTGACCGATCACACTTTGCTCAACTTGTGCCAAGGTCGATAGCATCGTGGCGAACTGGCTTTGTAGCCCTGCGTTTTCTTCAGGGGATGGTGCATAGAGGACGTGCCAATGCCATGCAAGCCCTTTCAGTTCGTTGCCTTGTGTGGGTCCACTCTTTGCCGCACACAACACGTTAGCCAGTGTTAAAACATTGTCTTCGCACTTATCCTGCTGTGCCTGTGCAGTCGTATCGTTCCACGTTTGCCGCTCGGATGTTTCCATGCCTGTCGCGTTCAACCCAGCACTAAACTCACCAAACAGCACAGAAGGCGGGTAGTCTGTGGACGCTAAGAGGTAGTTCTTGCAGTGGTCGAGCATATCGCTATAACCACCGACTTGGCGACTGACAGGGGCGATTTCTTCGTTCTCCTTGTCAATCACCATGTCGCGGAAGTTCGATCGCCGCTGACGGTTGATCTCCAGTCGTGCTGATATGACCTGCTGTGCTTTCTGCGGATTGCTTTCGAGTTTGCCTAGCAGACCAGTGATTTTGTGTACATAGAAATCAAAATCCTCCAGCATTCTGCCTGCCCCTTTCACCCCGTTCGTATAGAGGTAAAACGACTCCAACATCGCTTGCAGAATCGAATCATCACAGCCCTGGTTATAGCTGCCCGTATACCCGTCGATTAGTTCAGCACCACGGAACCACAGCACACGCGATCGGTGGATACGCCAACTCGCTTCAGGTGCATCCATCGCCCTGTGGTCCACAATCTCAAAGTGCTCAGATTGCCGCAGCACCGTCAGCGATCGGTCATCTGGCACCAGTTGCCACCGGCTAAACAGCCACAGCTTTCTAACGCTGTTAAGTCGCTTCAGGTTCAGCGGTTGATCCAATGGCAACCCATCATCCGCATCCATAACGAGGGCAGAGTTACCCGTCAGAAACGCAGTCTTGAGCGCTTCTTGAAAGCCTTTCTTAGCTCCTTTGTAGACGTGACGAGCGCTATGGATTGGGATCTGGTTAAGTGCATCAATCAGTGCATTAAGCTTGGCACTGCTACCCGTTGGCAATGTGGGCGTACCCCATCGGTAAGTGGCAGCTCTGGGGATATTGCACACGACTTTACGCAGCAAGCCATAGTTGCGGAACAAGCTTTCTTGCTGTTCACGCTCTAGCCTGCCACCGTAGAAGACCGATGCCGATCGGCTAGGGTCAGTGCCGACCATACCCATACCTGTCTGTGGGTTATAGATCCCACCAGAGAGGGCAGCACCGAGCGATGCCATATCATCCCAGTGCGCTACGACCGATCCATTTCCGTTGCCATTGCCGTTTTGTGTTGCCATTGTCTAGCCTGTGGCTAAGATGGAAGCACAAACGCATATGTCATTGAGTTACTCTAGGGGTGTTTCAGCACCCCTTCTTTATTAAGCCCAAAGCAGGTCCATACCTGTTTTTTGTGGCTTGTTAGCTTCGAGCCAGATAATGCCTTGATCGAGCGCATCCACTTGATCGTCATTGGCAGCGTTAGGGAACTGAGCGAATTCATCCATTAACGCTTTGCACCATTCTTGTACTGGTGCGTACTCAGCATTTGTCTTATGCAGCGGTGGATGTAATTCCCACCATTCACCTACTGTAATCGAGGTTTTACCCATTGACTCAAGCGCTGCCGCAACAGCGTCAGAAGCAGGCAGTAAAATACCACCCCTTTCATGAATTGGCTGAATTGACCACGCACGCGATCGCTTGCTGTTCATCCCTGGCTTAAATGGTGTGATGCCTGTTAACTCACTACTCAATCGCTCAATCACTGCGGGTCCGTTTGCCTTATCTTCAATCAGTTTTGTATACGCTTCTGGGTAACGATTTGACGTTTCTCTGATCATTGTCTCGGTGCCACTTATGCCCACACGCGATCGTGCTTGGTAGGGCAGATAGTAATCAGAGAACAGCATCGGCTTCCCATCCTGATCTAACACCGTATGCACATCGGCAACCTGCGCGATCGCCTGCACAACCACATAGTCAGAATCTTTTGTGCCCTTAAAAGCAGCATCACAGCTCAGAATCATGCGAGTGAACCTAGGCGCAGCGCTTGGCACATACACACGCCAATTCGCCAGCTTAAACATCCCTCCTTCAGATGGCGCAGGTTTCTGTTGATGCTGTCCTGCGTAACCATACGAACCTAAAACAAGTTTCTCTTTCTCTAAAACATACTCAGGGAAGCGTTCTTCAAACATCAATGACCCCGGTTCGGTTCGAGGGTCTACCCAGCCGAGCGGTGTTGGTGCTTGTGGTGCTTCAAATTCTTGAGGGATACAAAGAAGCGCCCAGTCACCTTCCTGTAAAACGTGCCCGGACCAGTCAAGTTGATGTAAGCGCTGCATGATGCCGATACGAACAGACGATCGCAAGTCGTTGACCCGGTTACGGATGGCACTATCCCAGCGATCGAGGACAGCTTGACGCAGCAAATCTGATTCGATCTCTTTAGCATCATGAGGGTCATCTACCAAAATGCAGTCGCCGCGATCGCCCGTAATCCGTGAATTGAAACCAAAAGATGCCCTTTGCCCACCTTTGGTGTTCCAATAAAGCGACTTAGCGTTTGTATCAACACGCAGCTTCCAGTCAGGCTTAAAGCGTTTCTGATACCATTCACTTTCAATTAAGTCCCGGCAATAGGCGCTATCTCGCAAGGCTACACGAGGGTTAGAAGAAAGGAAGATAGCACGCCATGAAGGGCAGATAGTCCAAAACCATGCGGGGGCACAAACACTGACGACTCTAGACTTAAGACTGCCAGGTGGCACATTAATTAAAAGGTTTTGGATGCGCTGCTTATAGTTTGAGTCTTGTTTGTGTCGCAACCAGTCCAGTAGTGATTCCTGGATATGCTCACACATGGCATCAATATGCCAGTTCCAAGCTAGAGTCGTTTCCGGCTCTAAAACATGCCAGCTTTCTTTAACAAACGTCGCTAGGCTAATCTGCTCATTAGCAATTTTCTGCCTGGATTTGAACTCAGCCTGTTTCTTCCTCGCTAGCTTCTGCATCAGCGATAGCGTCGATGATTTGGATGAAGACATCTTCAGGTAGTTTGGTTTGCAGTTTGGCTAACGTTTGCTCTAACTCTTTTTCGACTTCAATCTTGACCCGTTGCGTATTTGACCAGCGATCGGGGTGTCTGCGCTCTAGTAGCCATGCTGACGCTCGCCAATCATCCTTGCCAGCCCCTTTGATGTGGGCTGCTGTCGAGATTTCAGCCTGGGCGATCGCATTAGTTACTGCTGAATAAAAGTCCCTGAACTCTCCCGAAGTAGCTTGCTCGCCTTTATTCATCCAATTACGGACGGAAACATAAGACACCCCTGCATAGGCACAGGAAGGCTCGATATAGTTGCCAGCCAACAACGCTTGCACCAGCTTTTCTCTGACTGCTGGTGTTAGTTTTGACGGTCTACCTCTACCTCTTCCTTCCATTTCTTATATTTTTTGTAGGTTTCTATTGCATTTGTCTTACAAACCCATGCCCGCATTGAGGGCAAGTGCAGTTAATCTCTTTGGTTTGACCATTGAAGCCGCGATCGTTCTCTGGTGGTGGGGGCGGATCACTCAACCCTTTAAGCAAGTTATCAAGCTCATCATCAAAGTAGAGCAATGATAGGTCAATATCCCCAGACAACTCTGCTAACACATCTGTGTCAGGCACGTAGTTAACCTCAGAGATACGGTTAGCCGCGATCGAAAGCAGCTTTGCTTTCGGGTCTTCGGCGTTCGGTATATCTTCCCTAATGTGGATAATCGGGCGATCGCCCTTGCTTCTAACAATTATCGGTTCTACCGTCTCACCAAAGCGATCGAAGCTAGTTTCAAGCCTAGCACTGCCGTCAAACACTTCACCGTCTGCTGCTGCCGTTATCGCGCCAATGAATCCTTCTGTAGCGATCGTGTGGTCAAGCATCCCCATGCCACGAACGCTATGCTTGTTACCGTTGCGTTGCTGTAAACGAAAGTCTGACAGTTTCTTTTTCATTCAACTAACTCCCGATCGTACTCATTGCCGTCAACACCACGCCGCCAGAGTAAGCCTTGCTCGTCGATCGCCTCTACCTCAAAACGTGTATCACCACAAACTGCATCCTCAAGCCTCCAAACACCTAAAAGCAGACCAAGATTGCAATCACAGTCATTGTTGCCAGAACACCACAAAGCGTCGTCATTGTCCCAGTCAACAGGCAAAGCCATCTGCCTGCCTGTCTGAGTGTCCGTAATGGTGACTGTAACGGTCATCCCACTAAATCCTGAAAGCTTACGCACAGGACACGACACCAACCGGATAGCTCTGCTGGATCGACCTTTCTGCCACTGTTGACAATTTCATAAATGGCAGTGCGGTGCAATCCCATCATGTCTGTCAACTGAGTATCGCTGTACGCCGATCGCTCAACTGCGTTCTTAAAGT
This sequence comes from Phormidium sp. FACHB-592, assembly GCF_014695795.1. NCBI lineage: Bacteria > Bacillati > Cyanobacteriota > Cyanophyceae > Oscillatoriales > Oscillatoriaceae > Phormidium > Phormidium sp. FACHB-592. The sequence goes on along the minus strand of NZ_JACJOZ010000074.1, from coordinate 357,609 downwards.
TGCCGACAAAGCGACGGCGAAGTTCTTGCTGTGTTGGACTTTCCAACGATTTCATCTTAGGCAGGGTGGCAAGGGGTAGAACAAGGTATTGACTGCGTGATTACATTATGCCCTTGGCTACAGCAATTCGCTTTAATCAATTAGCAACGATCGAGCGTTTTGACTCCAGAGATGGAGTGATGACTGTCACCGCGATCGCTCGTGAGCCTGGGATTTTAACGTATCGAAATGCTGATGGATCAACTCGTCGTGAATTAGTATCGCGCGAGTTTTTGCGACGAACAGATAGCGATGGAAAACCGTTAGTAGCTCAGTTAGCTGATTTACCCGTAACTAGAGAGCATCCTCCCTGCCTGCTTCGGAATGATGATGCGTTACTAGAAAAGTATCAAGTCGGTAGAACTCAGAACAAAGTCCATGTCTTTGACGATGGACGGGTGCAAGTAACCTTTGATGTTTATGACCCTGAAACGCAAGACGACATCCGTTTTGGTCGCAAAGATGGCGTGAGCGTTGGCTATGAAACGAACGTAAGAAATGACGCTGGCGAGTGGCATGGGGAAGCGTTTGACGCTTTGCAAGATGAGCCTATGCGTAAAGACCACATGGCAGTCTGCTCTAAGCCAAGAGCTGCTGGCGCAAAAATCAAAACTTTTAGATTCGACTCCGCTGATACGAATGACATCGCATGGCAGATTGAACCCGCTATTGAAGCACCAATACCGACTGTTCGTAAGGATGCACCAGTGGCAGATAAATATCAGATTGAGCTAACGACCCCACAGGGCAAACGTCCTTTCTGGGTACCGATGGATCTCTACATTGAGATTAAAGAACGGGGGCTAGATGACTGCGGTTGCCATGCTGACGCTGCTGACATGGTGCCAGTGTTTGACACCACAGAAGAAGAGTACCGGGTTGACTCAGAGGGCGAACTGTGGCGGTTTGATAAAAAAACTGGCACAGGCAAGAAGTGTCCTGGTGGTTACTCGATCCCTGCTAGCAAGAATTGCAACCCTAAAACTCAAGTCAAGAAGAATCAGGAACGCACTCAGCAACTACGTGAAAAGTTTAGCGACGGCACTAAACGGGCTGCTGTTGACAAGAAGCGTGTGGAGCAAAACAGGTTGAGAGGCATTACTCCCGAGAAAGGCAAAGCGCTATCAAACGTCTCTAAGTCTGCCTCATCTCGGAGTAAATCAGGCTTCTCTGATTTCTCACGACAGTCGGCACCAAAGAAAGGAAAGAACAAGCCATCGAAGCAGGCAATTACAGCAGCAGCAGAAACCAATAGAGCGAAAGGGGCGGCTAGAAACAAACGCCTAGCAGAAGCAGGGCTTAACTTTTGAGGCAAGACATGACAACCATCACACTCCCCGGCAGTATCAAAACCCATGACGTTGAGCCTGAATTAGCCGAAGCACTTGAGTACTCACTTGAGATGAAAGAGCAGCAGCAGGCGATCGCAGAGTCCATGTATGACGACGAAGAAAACTATGAGGAAGCACCCATGAGACGCGGTTACGACAGTGAAGACGAGCGTTACGACTCTAAGAAAAAAGTCGTGATGGAAGAAGATGACGAGGATATGGATGACGAAGAAGAGGAAGACGAGATCCCTGACTTCATCAAAAAGAAGATGAAAAAGGATGCTGCCGATTTAGAGCGTGCAAATGCTCACATCGACTCTTTGGAAGGTGAGTTAGCGATCGCTCGTACTCTTCTCAACCGCACTGACTCCGAAGAAGACGAAGAGACTGGAGAACGTTCTGACTCTGATATTGAAGCAGCAGTGCAAGCACGTCTAGACAGTATTTTTGCAGCGTATGACGATGCAAAGCCGTTTCTGCCTGATGACTTCAAGCTAGACGGTAGCAGCAGTGCTTACAGCATTCAAGCAGCAGCGATCGCTAACTTTGACAGCGACATCAAGCTTGACTCAGAGCAAGCTGTGGCAGGGGCTTACACAGCAATGAAGCTATGGCGTAGACCGTCAACGGGCGGGCAGCTTGAGAAGCTAGCGATCGCCTCTTCAGTCCGTGATGACAGTCGAGACAACCATATGGATGCTGTCAAACAAATGTATGCAAACGCATGGAAAGGAGGTAACTAAATGCCCGTAACTACTCACATTGATTTACTCGACGGGCAGCTTTACTTCCCCGGTCAAGAAATCACCACTCAAGGATCGTCCATCAGTAGCATCCTGACTGGCTTTAACAACACTGGCGCGATCATTCCGTTCGGCTTTGGTGTTTGTCAAGGTGCTACACCTGACTTGCTGACACTGCCAACTGACGCGAACAGCATTTTTCGCGGTGTCAACCGTCAAATGGACATTGAAAAGCGATCGGGCTATTCGCTTGATGGCAGCGGTCGCTTTGGCATCCCAAACTTTCACGAACTAGCTTTTCTAGAAGCAGGCGACATTGCTGTTTATATTGACGGCGACATTGTTCAAGGCTCTCCAGTGTACTTAAACCACACAGCTACATCCTCAGTTGTTGGTGCATTTAGAGGCGCGGCTAATGGGGGTAGTGCCACTCTCATTGCTGGCGCTTACTGGTTGAAGACTGTCACAGGTGCCACAGCAGCGGCGATGAAAGTTGCACCACTACGCTTAAATCGTCCATAGGAGAATAACTGATGCCCGTTGAACAAGGTGGAATGTATCTTTATCGTGATCTCGAACAGCGCTTACCGCGTCTGATTGAGCCACGTCGCCGTGAATTGCCTTTTGAGTCAGGCACCGACATTCCAACGATGCCGGATTTAATGCCTGGTGCTCATGAATTAGTATCGACAGTCATTAATGATGTCGGTGATGCCAAGATTTTGGCTGATGGGGCTTTTGACTTCCCGTTAGTTGATGCCACTGCTTCAGAAGACCGTCACCGTGTTGTGATGGCGGTTGCTGGCTTTCATATCGACTTCCAAGCCGAACGGCGTGAGATGTACGCCTTGTCAAACGCTGCTGCAACTTTGCGGGTACGGCAGTACGACCAAAAGATGAAAACTTGTATTCGTGCCATTCAAGAGCGACGGAACCGGATCGCCGCTTTTGGCGACACCAAGTTGAACATGACAGGCTTGCTCAACAATGCCAACGTCACGCCAAACAACAGCAGTTTTGACCCGTATACTGCGACTACTGCGACCACGATGGCTGACTTTTTCATCAATGAAGTGCAGGACTTTTATAGCGGCAGTAGCGATGTGTTCTTCCCATCAGTGGCGCTGGTTAGTAACACTCTCTTTTTCCGCCTGATCAGCCTGGTCATGTCCGGCACTGCCACAACGGTTAAAGACCACATTGAAAAGGCGCTGAGTGAAGAAGGCATTAAGTTTGAGATCCGCAAACGTCAAGAATGCAGTGCAGCAAAGCTCGAAGCAAATGGTGTACTAGCACCCGGGACAAATAAAGACCGGATTGTGCTTTACAGCCTTGACCCCGAAGTGGTTGAGCGTCACATCGAAATGATTCAGATGGTGCCGATTAAATATGTTGAAGTGCATGGCTTGAAAACCATCTACCCCATGTTCGGTTGCACGACAGAAACGATCGTCAACTACCCTGGCGCGTTCGCTTATATCGACGTGGCAAAATCCGCTGCATAGGAGTTTAGATGACAAAACTGCTTGAGTTAATTCCGGAATACTGTGTTCCACGTTCTAACAATGGCGTGAAGTTCGATCGCATTCCGGTACGTCCGGGTATCAATTATCAACTTACGCCACTGGAAGTAGATAAGGTTATTGCCCATCCTGACTTTCAGCGCTATGCAGCTAATGGCAGCATCAAAATCATTGAATCTGTTGTTGACCCACTAGCGATCGAGATTGAACCGCAAGCACCTTTAGCCGCCAACCTCGAATTAAGTGGCTTCAAAGTTGGTGAAGGAGATGAGGAAACGGGCGGTATTATTCGCCGCACATCCACGATCGCTATCCTCGATCGCTGGCTAGAAAAAGAAACGCGAAAATCTGTACAAGGGCAACTGCAACGCCGCATTGCCGCAATCAAAAAAGGTGAAATCTAATGCCGATTACTGATGGACGCTTTTTAGTTATTGGCGATCCGAGTAGCCCTCTAACGCTCAACAACGGTGTGCAGTACCGTTCTTTCCGAATCAGTGGCACGCCTGCGGATCAAAACCTCTTCCCCTCTGATGAAGCTTGGAAGCTGATCAGCGCCAAATACACATCTAATGCACCTGGCACGGATGCTGGAGCCGTTACAGGGCTTTTAACCAAGTGTACGGGCACGACTGCGCCTGCTGCTGGCATAGCCTTGCAGACGGGCACATTCGATTTGAAAACCGCTGCACACAACACTGTTAACGCAACTTTAGTCTCTAATCAATCAGCATTGACATTTGCAGCAGGCGATCGCTTGGCGCTTGATGTCACAGGCGTTACAACCGCAGTCGATGGTGTGATCACGATCGGTTATCAACGGGCTTAATGTATGGCGCTGACTGTTGCCGACTTTCTCGCAGACCCACGCTTTGAGGAATTTGACTCACTGGACGAAACCCTAATCGCCAGTGAGTTGGCTTATGTAGCCACGCTGCTACCTGAGGGTTCTTTGTGCGTTGACGAGATGGACGAAGGGCGTAAGTACTATCTAGCGCATCTTCTGACACTAGACCAGACAGGGCAGTTGGGCGGTAGAGCGATCGGGCAGATCAGTTCAATCAGTGGTTCTCAAGGTTCTCAATCAGTCAGTTTCGCGGCGACAGATGGCAAAGCAGAAGCTAATCAGTTGAGCGCCACTAAATGGGGTTTACGGTTGCAGGCGTTGATGGCTAATAGCGCTTGCCGTTTTGTTACAGGCTTTGTGGTTTAGAGAGAGGGCGATCGCTTGAGTTGTTGCCTGTCATTTCCACTCACGAACTTTGACACACCTGGCAAATGTTACGCCCCTGTGCAAGGCGATACGTTTGACTGGTTTGACCTGTTCATTGAAGGCGATTACACGCTGTGGGAACCAGCAGGGCAAGTTAGAGACAACTACGCAGAAAAGTCAAAACTGCCGCCAATCAATTTTACTTTTTTGCCGCTAACTTATGGCACTTACACAATCACGCCTGAAGGTGTCGCAGCACCAATTACAGGACTGTTTACAAAAATTTCACCACGGTTATCTGCTGCTCAGACTGCTTTGTTTGCGCTCCCAAGACAGCGACTAGATGGTGACGATCCACGGCTTGGTAAAAATGTCTACGTCTACGATATTGAGCTGCTACTAGGCGATCTAACTAAGACGATCGTTGATGCCTCTTACTTTGACTATTGCAGAGACGTGACTCGCAGGAGTGTGGTGGCGTAATGACAAAAATCTACGCGGTAGTGCGTCCCTGCCCCAAAGTTTACGCGGTTGTTAATCAACGGTTTGAGCTTCACGTTATTGATGGAGAATCAAATCAAGTTGGTGGGACTTTCCCAACTGATTCACTTGCACTGACAACCTTGCTAGGTGATGCAGGCTATGTTGTCGATCGCGCTTTCCTTGCTGACAACCTGACATTACAACCGTTATTGCTGGACACGGTTTACGCTGTCACCCTCCTAACTGAACGGGAAGTTGATGGGTTGCTGCTAGTTTCGACTTTGATGGATGTGGGTTACGTTACTGCCTCCATCAGGCAAGCAGAATCACTGGCGCAGCAATCGCTGCCAATCGATACAGCACACTCGATCGCCTCTCTTCGGCAGTCTGATTCTATTCAAGCCTCGATTTTTGGCTTAGACACAGCCTACTCAGCAGGGGCACTGACGCAGCGCGATGCGGATGCTTTGTTGCTGATGCTGCTGCGGCAAGACACCAGTTACACGGTCAGCACGCAACGCTTTGCAGACGGACTGACGACAACACCGATCGCTGTCGATAGTAGCTATCAAACAACGACAGCTAGACAGCCTGATGGCTTACTGCTTTCAGGCTTGTTAGTCGATAGCGATCGCCGTGTTGCAACAACTAAGCAGGCTGATGCTTTAAGCGGCATGACGACTCTGCTAGATGCAGCGCCATCGGTCACACGACAGGCAAACGCCGACAGCTTAACCATGCAGTCGCTGTTGATGGATACGACGTACAGCGTAGCGATAGGCAGCACTCGGACAATCTTTACCACCGTTCTTAGGAGTTAATATGGCGTTTCAGCCTTCAGATATTAAGCGGCAAATCTTAGCAGCCTACCTACCCCCTGGCACGATCGTTAATGCCCATCTCTTAACGGCAGTACTGACCGACACGATCGACACGGTGGCTGAACTCACTCAAGCAGCGGGCGGGAACTATGCTGCCAAGCCTTTAACAACGACTGCCGCTGCACTTGTAGGCACAAGCGCGATCGTTAACGTTAGTGATGGTCCACCCCTATGGAGCAATCTTTACACAAGCGCAGCAACGCCGATCGTTGAGATGGCTTTCTCTAAGCAAATCGGTGGGGCGAGTGCTGGCAGCGATCCGGTGCTTGGCTCGGTAAAGCTGACTGAAACAACCACGATTGCCAGTGTGACAACTACAGCCGATTCGGTCATTCTCACCACGACTGGAAGCTTTGCTGGTTTGGCAGAGGGTTATCGACTAGCGGGTACAGGCTTGGCATTCGGATCAGTGATCGATGAAATCACTTCTGCAACTCAGATAGTGATGAGTCGTCCTGCAACAGCATCCGGCACCATTACGCTCACAGTTTATGTGCCTGCACCTTATACGCCTTCAACTTCAAGCGGTAGCCAGAATACGCTCACGGTGCCACTGCCACCTACAGGTGTGCTGGCTCATTTATAAGGAGTAGCAAATGCCGACACCTGTTCAGTTAGCAACTTTTGGTAGTAATACTGCCTTTTTCCAGTTTGGCAAAGGGACAGGCACTAATGTCGATCCTTACGGATTGCAGGCGTTCTCAGGCTTAACAGTTGATCCGACAGCCCCAGGAACGACAGCAGCGGGGAACGATCGCCAGATTGCGCTTGACCTTAGTGGCGCAATTCTTGCCAATATCCGCAACCTGACGCTGTTGCGCGATCGCGTCCAAGCTTCACCACCAATTGAAAGCGCAGTTGCCACAGTCACTATCACCAGCACTAGCACTACTTGGGTTTATTCCAGCGCGATCGACTGTAGCGGTTACAACGAGATCTCGTTTCTGCCGATCGTGACCACAGCAGGCGGCACAGTAGGCAATTCAGGCAACTATCGACTGGTCTGGAGCCATGACGCAGCAACGAGCGGCAACGCGCCAACCAATGGCATCAATGAAACCGTCAATACCTATGCCACCGCAAGTGGTGGTGAGCAAGTGATTAGCCAGAACATTAACGTCTATTCTTTTACTTCTAACACGACTGGAGAGAAGTCTTCCAGCCCGTTTTCTGGCGAAAAAAGAGGCAGGTATTTATTCATTGGGCAGCGATCTGACAGCGCTATCACCATCACCGCTAACTACCGTTATCAACTCTACTGATCATGGCTAACATTTTTCCCGCTAGTGCTGGCAATATTCCTGGTCTGCCAGCGATGCAGGTACAGAGAACGGGCTTTATCGACGGCAAACCTGGCTTTGTCACTAGTTTTTCAGGACGGCGATCGGGTAACTCGTTTAACGCCAGTGGGCAGACAGACGTTGTTGAATTTGTGTTGAACAATAACCGCATTCCTTTGCTGGCTGGCAATCAAAGTATAGAAATAATTAGCACATCAGCAAGTGATTCAGCGCTAGGGTCAGGCGTGAGAACTGTAGAACTTGTCTACTTGGATGCTGCTTACAACCTACAGAAAACAACTGTCACTCTAAACGGCATTCTGGCTGTCTCAGTACAAAAAGATGGTGCAAGCGTTACGCCACAAGCGATCTGGTGGATGCATACTTTAACCGCTGGCACAGGGTTAACCGCAGCCGGAAATATCATCCTACGGATTGCAGGTGCAGGCGCAGAGCTAGAGCAGATTACCTCTGGCGGCAATATGTCCCTGTCGGCACGATGCGCGGTGCCTTTGGGCTACGACGCTTATATTCCGTCTTTCTTTGGCTCGGCGGTGTCAGCTTTGCACGACTTCCGCTTTCGTGCCACCGTCTCTAAGCTTGATGTGCCAGGTATTTCGTCAAAAACAATATTAGAAGGTATTTACAACTTTCAAGGTGTGCTCTCAGTTCGAGAAGGCGACAATGCTATGCGCGATATGGGGTATCTCAGACTACCCGAAAAAACACGAATTAAGATCTCCACGATTGCTGGCGCTGCCACGGCTCAGTGTGACGCTAGCTTCCCTGCCTTGTTCGTCAAGAGGAACACATGACGTACAGCGCTGGCACATGGTCGACTGGTACGTGGTCAGCAGCAGCTTACGCAGCGGCTACTTGGGTCGTTGCAGAAACAGGGAGAGCCTTTTACGTCAGCGCTACTGGCAACGATACGAATGATGGTCTTACTCCTTCAACAGCATGGGCAACGATCGGTAGAGTTAATACAGCGATCGTGGCAGGGCTTCAAGACGGCGATCGCATCCTCTTTCGAGGTGGCGATACTTTCAGCGCACCGGATGGGATCTCTTTTGATTCACCAAACACGCCTAGAAGTACTACGCCTTACCGTTTCGACTCTTATGGCACGGGCAAAGCAACGATCCAAACGACTGCGGCAAACAGTTCGCCTTTTTACATTTACAACCGTGATGTACGGATTAGCAACCTCAAACTATTTCAAGCTTCCTACACGACTGCTGGTGATGCTGTAAATTTCTACTACGAGAACGGCAGTGGCTACTCTGGCAGCGGTGTGATTAATTGCGACATTGATGGCTGCAAGAATGCGATCGTTTTTGGTGGCACTCCTGCCTTTAGCAACTTTACGATCGAAGGCTGCACAATCACCAACGTCAGTACGCAGGGCATCATTTCATACGCAGACAATCCCTTCACGCACAAAAACATTACAGTGCGATCCAACATCATCAATAAGCTGTGGGGCTTGGGTACGACAACACCATCAGCATCCGCGATCGTCCTGGGGGGTGTTGTAGACGCTCTGATTGAAGATAACTATGCGGATGGTAATGATTCAGCGAATGGCTTTGCTTGCAACCTAATCTGGGTTTATGATGCCAAGCGAGCAATTATGCAGAAAAACATTGCTGTCAATGCCAAGTGCCAAAACACTTCACCCGATGGCGGCGCTTACGGCATTGATCTCAATTGCATCGATTGCAAGATTATCAATAATTACGCTTACAACTGCCGTGGTGAAGCCGCTCTGATCATCGACGGTGATGGCAATAGCATCAGTGGGAATATTTTCGTTGATTGTGCCAAAGGTTCTCCACTGGCGGGCGATTCAGGTTTTGGCACAATTTACATCTACGGTGGACTCAATGGTGAGTCAGCCACAAATTCTACGATTATCAATAATACGATCGTCAATCGTGTGAACCAGACGGGCGGTGCTCCTCTGCCTGCAATCTATAATCGCTTGGCAGTCAACACAGGCTTGATTGCTAAGAATATCCTAGTCAGCACACTCACCACGTTGATGGCGGAGTCGCCTGCCGCTGGCTTGATCTTTATTGATAATCAATATTATTCAACGACCGGCACTGTTACCTTCAAATGGGGTGGCACAACTTATACAGGGCTGACGAATTGGCGCGGCACCCCTGCACAAGAGAAAATTGGTGCAACCAATTATGGGCAAGAAGGTAATCCGCTTTTTGTCAATTTGTCGGGAACCATGGCGACTGATTTTAAGCTCACAGCAGCTTCCCCCACAGCTACAAAAACAGGCATTGACCTGTACGGCTTGTATGGCATCCAGGCAGGCTTAACTGATTATTTTGGCACCGATATTAGTCAGAAGATCACCAGCATTGGCGCTGACTCTACTCTGAGTGTTGGGGCGCGATCGGCTACTCCCGGTACACCACCTGTTTACGTTGTTACTGCCGCCGATGCTGCTTATGTGGCGACAAAACTGCCAAATGTGCCAACAGCAAGGCGCGATCGCATCGCCACGGTTGCCAATTCAGTTGCGACAGCGCAATCGACTACTGGCAGGCAGATCATTGATGACTTAGCAACCGCTCATCGTTGGTGGCAGGCGGGTGCCGATAGCACTGGGGTAAGCGTCGGCACTGCTGTTTCAGCGTGGACAGATTGGATCACTGGATCAAACCAGTGGGTGCAAGCAACAGCAGGTAGCAGACCTCTCTTGCAAACCGATACAGTGGCAGCAGGCTTCCGCTTGTCGTTTGACGGTGTTGATGATTTCCTTGATGGGAGTAATACCGCGAATCCATTGCTGCCAGATAGCGCTGATTTCTCCTTCCATGTGGCAGTAACCCGCAACAGTACAACGGTCGATCGACGGCTTTTAACGCAGTTTATTGGTGGCAACGCTACTCGATATATCAGCCAACAAACAGCGACTAATTTTGCTCAGTCGATCGGTGGCACCCTTACGCCAACGACTGCGGTTGTTTTTTCTGGCAGTGGCATCCTTTCGTCATATCGGAGTGGCACAACTTTTACAACGATCGGCACAAATAATGCCTCAACTAATAGTGTGCGAACCACTTCAGTACAGCAAACGGGCAACATCTTCGGGGCGCGAACGGGTGGCACGACTGCTTATAACGCAGCCTTGACAGATTTTTGGAACGGCTACTTACACGGCTTGATTGTTTACCGCACTCACAGCGCCACCGTGCAAGCAAGGATTCGAGCCTTTATGCAAAGTTACAACATTTAGGAGCTATACAATGAAACGTATCACTATCTTTATTCCTGCTGCCTACAAAGCACAAGCCGATCGCGCCGCTATGGACTATGACCCGACTGGCGGGCAAAATATGTTCAACAACCGTGTGCCGTTTGAGTGGACAAATGAAGCGCCTCTGTATCACTACTCCAGTGGGGTTTATACCGAGCTTCAGGCGATCGCCATGAAACTGGCGTTGATCCTGATCCCTGGCGCTGTCTTCTATATGTTGTCATCGCCTAGCGATTCGGCAGAGCCAAAACTCTTAGAAACCAATAGTTTCAATGCTCAGTCATTTATTAACAAAGCTTGGACCTTTGAGCAATGTTGTAGCGATATGGGGCTGTCGGCTCACTTTGAGCTGCAAGCACCCGCTTGAAAGCAAAAGAGCGATCGCTCCAAGCTTAAACAGTCTAGTCAGCCGCGAGGGAAGCTTAAACAGCCATGACACCACAACAGCTTCTGGCACAACGAGAACAGGCAAGGCGCGATCGGCAATGGGCTGAAGCTGATCGCCTGCGTGATGAGTTGACAGCACTGGGCTATCAGGTGGTCGATCGCGCAGACGGTAGTAGTCTCATTCCTGATCCTTCATCTGTTTCTGTGGTTCAGGTTGACCATTGGAGGAACGATCGCACTGGCATTGACGCTGACGGCAAACTGTGGGGCTATACTGCCAAACCTGGGGGTGCCAACAGCGCTTGCAGAGTTAACGATATTGAGAGTCGATCAACTTTTGTAGTGACAAACCTAGAGCGTCATCGGCAACGGTGTAGCGGTGGCTGTAGTGCTGGATGCCCCTTTCCTAACACTTTGAGAAATGGCTGAACTAACTTGGATCGAGTCACCAGAAACACTCAGAAGATACGCATTCGTACAATCGCTTAATGCGATGCCCTGGTGGATGCCTACGGGTTTGGCGATCGCGCTGGCTGAACGGAGAGCTAAGGCGTTGTGCGATCGGTTGAGTCAGGAGTGACCGTGCCATTGTCGCCTTTGGTGATGGGGTGGTCGATCGCGCTTTGCTGCCATTCTCGCACGACCACAACCGCTTTGCGCCCAGTTTGTAGCTGCTTGCACAAGTATCCGCAATACATCGGCGCAGGTATGTACGATCGCCTTGCTAGAATCTTTGTGCAAGAAGCGATGGCAGAGAACGAGGAGACAACAGCTAGCCAGGACGGCGACATAGAACCAGGCTGAATTTACGTCAGCGGACTGCTACACCAAATGGATTAGCGCTTCCACCAACACCTGGTTTTGCTCGTCCGTGCCAACGGTAATGCGCAACTTGTCGCTTAAACCAGCTTGATGGAAGTAGCGCACCAAAATGCCGCGCTCTTTAAGTGCTAAATAGATTTGTTCAGCATTGCTTTGGGGCGGCTGCACCAACAAAAAGTTAGCTTGCGAATCCCACAGGCGGAAACCCAGTTGCTTAAGCGCGATCGCCAGCGCTGCCCGCGAAGTTTTGACTTTGGCAGCACACTCATTTTTGTACGCCTGATCGCGCATAGCAGCGGCACCTACTAACCCCGCGATCGCATCAATGTTGTAGCTGTCTTTGACTTTGAACAAGCCACTCAACAGCGTTGGATTAGCGATGCCAAAACCGAGACGCAACCCTGCTAGCGAGTACCCTTTAGATAACGTGCGCGTTACAATCACATGATCAAATTCCTGTACCAGCGGCAATGCAGTTTCTTCGGCAAAGTCAACATATGCCTCATCAACCACCAGAACACCCGTAAGCCCTGCCGCTAGTTGGCGTAGTTCAGCGATCGACACCACATGACCAGAAGGGCTGTTGGGCGACGCAATAAAGGTAACGGCACCATTCGCAGCAATTAGTTCCGCAATCGGCAAGCGATAGTCGTCTCCGTAGGGAATCTCGATCGTGTCCGCTGGCTGCATTGCAGTTAAGGTGCGATACAGCACATAAGTCGGTACCGGATAAACTACTTTGCGCTCAGTTTCAGCGCACGCACGAATGATGATATTCAAGATATCGTCACTGCCGTTGCCCACAATAATCCAGTCCATCGGCACGCCGAGCGCTTCACTGATCGCCTGCCGAAACTCATTGGCGTAGGGATCAGGATACCGTCGCAGTGACTCAGCCTTAAGCGTTTGCAACGCTGCGATCGCTGCTGGAGAGGGCGGATAAGGATTCTCGTTGGTATTTAGCTTAATGATGGGTGTGTCAGACTTTGGCTGCTCACCTGGCACGTAGCCAGTCATCGCATCAATGGCGGGGCGGAAGTAGGTAGTCACGGCTCTAGGGATAGGTTCAGACAAATGCGTTCGACAAAGGCTTTAGATAAGTGCTTTAACTTATGGTGACGTTGGACATCACTGCGAGAGAAACCCCGTTACCAGCAGCGGCACAAGAATAAGCGCAGCCATGATCGCAAGTAGCGTTCCGGGATCAATCTTGACAATGTTCTCGTTTGGATCGCGCATTGAACCTTGCTCGTCAGTATGTGAACTTAGTTTAGTGGACTTAAGTTTAGAAGATCATAACTCTTTGCTCAAAGCCTGCTGTTTGCCCAAAGCTCCTAGACAAACAGCAAAAAGCCCCTGAACGTCTTGCCGTGTTTCGACTTCAGGGGCTTTCTGTATTCGATTCGTACTCCTCACACACTTGCGAATATACCACAGATTTCTTCCTTGCGGTAGTCTTTTGCAGCACGATCACTTTAAACAAATAGCAAAAAGCCCCTGAACGTCTTGCCGTGTTTCGACTTCAGGGGCTTTCTGTATTCGATTCGTACTCCTCACACATCTATAATCTCGCTACCAACTTACGCTTGCTATATCTCATGTGACAGATGCTGAGATGGGCAAGTGTGAATTACGTGTGTAAAGCAGACGACAGCACAATTAGAGCAAGGATTACAGCACTGACAACCAAAAAGTATTGTGACAATCCAACGATTTAGGCAAGCAACAAAAAGCCCCTGAACGTCTTGCCGTGTTTCGACTTCAGGGGCTTTTTGTATTCGATTCGTACTCCTCACATATTCATCATCTCGCTACTAGCCTACGTTTGCTATACCTCTTGTGACAGATGTTGAAGTGGACAAGGGGGGATGAGCCCTGTGGAGCAGGCAACAGCACCGTTATGACAAGAGTTACAGGTCTCACAAGAGCAGATATTGCAACGATTCGACGGCACCTCAATGGAAGCGCTATTGTTTAGAGCAGTGGACTCTAGACGATCGTCATGAATAAACCGTTGGATGCAGAGCAGTCGATAGCGCTGTCTACTAGCATCAAAAGCAAAGCCAAAGCACCGTTTGACAATGCCTACCGTGCGGCACTGGCTACAAAAGGCGCAATCTACGTACAGGGGTTTGTAGCGTTGGCAGGGCAGCCACATAAGCCGATCGAGCATAGTTGGCTAGAACTGGAGAATTGCATCGTTGACCCGTCGCTGCCGCACTTTAACCGCCCCGCTACTGCACTCCACTACTTTCCTGCTCAGCGACTCACGGTGAAACAGTTGAAAGCCGCGATCGAAGAGGCTAAGGAAGATTATCCCGACGACGATCCACTACCAATCTATGGCAAGGCTCCTTACGAATACTATGGCGATTTGATGCTGGGCGGCAAAGAGTATCTCGCAGCCCACAATGCCGCGATCGCCCAATGTCAGTCACTGAACCAGCCAAAATCAACCTCTAATGGACACACCAGTGCTGAGGGCTGAAGGTAAAAGCCTAATCGGTTTGACAGCCCGCAAGCTGTTATCTATTGGAGCTGCACTAGCTGCTAACGTTTAGCTGCCATACCAGATGGCTTCGATCGTACTCGCGATCACCTCTCCTTGCTGTGCGTCTTCCAGCAGCACCGTAATGTGCCCTAGCTTGCGCCCTGGACGAGATTCCTTTTTGCCGTACCAGTGCAAATGAGACTTCGGCATCGCGGCTAGCTGCTGTCGCTTAGCTTGATAGTCACTTTGAGACTGCTCATAGCCCAGAAGGTTGACCATGACGGCTCCAGGCGACTGCATGGCTGGGCTACCTAACGGCAAACCACAGACCGATCGCAACTGTTGTTCAAATTGAGATGTTTCGCACGCATCCAGCGTAAAGTGCCCTGAGTTGTGCGTGCGTGGCGCAATCTCGTTTACCAACACTTTGCCATCAGCAGTGAGAAAGAACTCAATGCCAAATACACCAACTACTTGCAGGCGATCGAGTAGCGTCTGGACGATCGCTTCCACGTCCCCAGCGATCGCCGCACTCAGCTTGGCAGGCGCAAAGACACGCTGACATACTTGCTGCTCCTGCTGTGTTTCGACGATCGGATAGACAACAATCTCGCCTGTAGTGGAACGAGCGGCGATCGCTGCCAATTCCCGCTCAAACGGCACAAACGCCTCCACCAATAACTGAGAGTCCTCCAACTGCCCCAGCGCCGCATTCAATGCCTGGGCATCCTTAATGATGAATGTGCCTTGACCGTCATACCCATGCCGACGGGTTTTCAGCACAAACGGAAATGAAACCGGGACGTTCTGAGCACCTTCTTCTAGCGCTTGCTGCCAGGTGTTATCCCAAGCCGCAAACTGAGGCGTTGGCAGACCTAATTTCTGTAAATAACAGCGCTGATGATACTTATCCAGCAGTGGCTTTAGCGACTCCAACCCTGGTCGAAAGCAGACTCCCTGCGTTGCCAGTTGTGAAAGTGCTTCCAGATTGACAAACTCATTTTCAAAGGTGATGACATTGCATTGAGCTGCCAATTGTGCCGTCGCCGTTGCATCATCGATCGCCCCCAGAACCACCTCTGCCGCAATACTTACCGCTGGATCATCACGAGACGGTGTTTGCACCACCAATTCAACACCCAGTTTAGCGGCTGCGCCTGCCATCATCCAGGCAAGTTGCCCACCACCGATCACACCCACACGTTTAATCACCATCCCTCATCCCTCATCCCTCAATCCCTCTTCTTTACTCCCTGCACCCTAACGACTCCCGCGTCTCCACACCCGTTTTAGAATTTACCCCACTTGCCATGCCGCACAATTCTCGAATCTGCACCTTGTCTAAAATCGCATCACTGAAGTCAGTACCGTTGATGTTCACCGCATCAAAAACGGTTCGGAGCATCATCGTATTCACCAAAACGGCATCGCTGAGATCAACCCGCGATAGCTTCACCTGATCCAGCATGGCCTGGGTCAAATCAGCACCGTGTAAGTTCGTTTCCGTCATCGTCGAAGCGCTAAAGACTGCCCCAGCCAGATCTGCATAAGCAAAATTCGTGCGGTTGAGGTTAGCGTTCGAGAACTCTGCCACTCGCAACGATTGCCCAGAGAAATCTTTGCCTGCTAGTTCAGCATTGCTGTAAGAAGGCGGCGGCGTATATTGAGAAGAGTATTTGGCACCTGTAACCGCCTGTGCTGGCACCGAAACCATACCGATTGTCAGCAACAACGCGAACAGCACGACAAAAAAGCGATTTATCAGCATTCGCACAGCATGGAAACGACATCTCTTAGTGTAGTCAGAAGTGAAGCGATCGCCTTTGCTTTATCAATACTCTGGGTTAGCTTTCAGCTTCTAGCCTTTAGCTTTTAGCGTTAAATGCCATGCTGACCGCTGACCGCTAATTGCTGACTTTTTGACTAGCTAGCTCCGAAACAAGCGGCTGTACTGAGTTTCATGCGCCATGCTTACCAAGGCTAATCCCCAACTGCAACTGCCTAAATCGTCATCTTGCAGCAACAAAACCGCCTCAACGGCATCTTCGATCGCAGGCTGAAGCTGCAATAACAACTGCTGTCCTGCTGTTTGCCCTAATGGAATCAGCTTGACACCCACATTGACCAGATTACTTGCCCAACTATGCAAATAGCCCAGCATGGCTGAAGGCAGGTCAATCTGCCATCGTACCGCTGCAAGGGCAAAGGCGATCGCAAAATGGCAGCCATCTTTTTGTAAAACAATACTTTGCGGTAGCTCTACAAGGTGCAAATCTTGCAACAGCCGCAAGAGGGATCGCCCCATCTGCAAACTTTGGTGTCGCAACTCCTCCGTCTCACGCGCTGCCGATAGCCAGCGATTCCAGTCGCCCAAAGCATCCCAATCGTCTAGCTGACACGCTCTATAGGCACGTACCATGACCGCCGTTTCAACACGAATAGCACCATACCGAAGCTCCTGCACTAGCCAGCTTTCAAGCGCATCGCGATCGCTCAATCTGCCAGCCTCAGCTAACGCCTCAAGTCCTTCAGAATAGCTGTAAGCACCAACTGGCAACGCCGGACTCGCTAACTGCAACAACCGCAGCAATGCACCCTGATGATTGTTTTTTTCCATTTCTATATCCTTCCATGCGCTTTCAGCAGTCAGCTTTCAGCGATTCAGTGACCAACCGATAAAACGCAATCAAAACCCTTCTATGAGCAGTCAGTTTTCAGCTTTCAGTGATCAGTAATTAACTGGCAAAACGTAAGTAACTAGCCGACAAAACGCAATCAAAAACCTCTAATGAAGCGACACAAAATACGACTCTTCCACTCCTTCACTCTTCCACTCCTTCACTCTTCCACTCCTTCACTCTTCCACTCCTTCACTCTTCCACCTCCTCAATGCCCATGCCCATAAGCCCCTGTCTCTGGGTGAAATGGCTGAACTTCCTCAACAACGCGCAGACCTCGATGCTCTAATAAAGCGCGTAAGACAGGATCAGGAGACAGCCGCAAATAAGTTGGCATAATCTCTAGCGGTACGTGGCGGTTGCCGAGATGATATGCCGCTTGCAGCAACGGCAGTTCACTCTCAGCCGTGACGGTTAAAACAGGTTCTGGTTTGGCGCTCACCTGCACTACAAAACCATCGTCAGACTGCAAAAAATCGCCATCGCGTAGCACAGTACCCCTGGGTAACTGAAGATAAACCGACTGTCCATCCAGGCTTTCAAAGCGGTAGCGCGATCGCGTTCGTTCTTCGGCTGTTAGAGCGAGGGTAAAGGCAACCGCTGCTTGTGGGCTTACCGTTAAGCGTTGTGTCAGCGTTGTAATCACGGCTTCAGCTAACGTCCTTGCGTCTGGCATAGCGGGTCTAGAGCATCTCAACCAAAGCTTAGTGTATTCAACGTACTTTTATGAAGCGATCGCCTCCGCTTCCGAAACGGGCTGATTTTTCAAAGAAGTTAAATAAGGTTCGCACCTCTGTTAAGTGCTTGGCTCATCTCATCACCAGTGGCAGCTAAACGGCTTCACCGTTAGTTGCGATCGCGTGCCTGAGACAGAGTGCGTAGCCTTTGCATGAGCTGTTCCTTTAGCCCCCAATGAACTCACGATGGATACCGTCATTTCGACTGCAAAACCACCTTCGTTGCTTCAAGCTGTACTGGAAGGCTTTATTGATGGCGTCTTGATTTTGTCTGAACAAGGTGAATGGATACACGCAAATGATCGCGCTCGCCACATTTGCGATCAACTCACAAAAGGTATCGCCCAGCCTGATCGCGTGCCTCAAGAAATCTGGCGAGCGTGCCAATGCCTGATCGGCAGCCTTAATCTTTATCCCAATAAAGCATTGACGATCGAAGATGAAATCACTACAGGTCAAGCGGACTCCTATCGTGTACGAGCACAATGGCTAACCCTTGAACGCTTTCAGCGCCCTTGCTTACTGATTACGCTAGAAGATCGGCTTCAGTCTGTGCAGCAGGCAGCGATCGGTGAAGGGCAGCGTTACGGACTTACACCCCGTGAACTGGAAGTCTGGCTGCGTTACCGTGCTGGCTACTCCTACAAAGCGATCGCTGCAGAACTTTACATCACCCATAATACGGTGAAGAAACACATGAAAAACATCCACGCCAAGCGTCAGATAGTAATGGCGATTGCAGATTGAAGCAACTAGAGAGCTTAAAGACTGGCAGGTTCTTTAGCTAATTTTTCGCTTACTTATGGCAACAGACTGTAGGGGCTTTGAAGCTGAAAACTAACAGTCAAAAGATGGAGCTATGCGCTCACACTCTATCAGCTTATACTAGTAGCTTCATCATGGCTATATTTACTAGATCTGGTACGGATAGATATACTCCGTAGGTAAGCGAAGATCTTTTTATTGCCCTCATAGAGCAGTCATTGAAATTATCATACCTTTACCGAACTCACTAACTACGTTAGTAGCTTCATCTGGTGCATGACTAAATCCGCCACAGATAGGAATACTCCGTGGATAAACGGACATCTTTGTATTTCCTTCATAGAGGAGTCATTGAAA
Source organism: Phormidium sp. FACHB-592 (assembly GCF_014695795.1). NCBI lineage: Bacteria > Bacillati > Cyanobacteriota > Cyanophyceae > Oscillatoriales > Oscillatoriaceae > Phormidium > Phormidium sp. FACHB-592. The sequence continues at coordinate 338,599 of NZ_JACJOZ010000074.1, read as the reverse complement.
TTACCATACCTTTACTGAAATCACTAAACGCTAGGATTACTATTCAATCTATAAGCACGGGTCAGTTCGTCGCAAACTTTCAAAAGGTGGTTGCATGAAAGCAGTAATCTTGGCAGGCGGCTTGGGTACACGATTGAGTGAAGAAACGACTATTAAGCCAAAACCAATGGTTGAAGTGGGTGGACAACCCATTCTTTGGCACATTATGAAGACCTACTCTGCCCACGGAATCAATGATTTCGTCATTTGCTGCGGCTACAAAGGTTACGTTATCAAAGAGTTTTTTGCAAACTACTTTTTGCGTATGTCAGATGTCACCTTTGATATGCGCTTTAATCAAATGAACATTCATGCCGGTAAAGCTGAACCCTGGCGCGTCACGCTAGTTGACACTGGTGAAAATACGATGACAGGTGGACGGCTGAAGCGTGTGCAAGAGCACGTCGGCAATGAAACCTTCTGTTTTACCTATGGTGATGGGGTAAGTAACGTCAACATTACTGAATTAGTTGCCTTTCATAAAGCAGAAGGTGTGTCAGCAACCCTTACCGCCGTACAGCCTCCCGGACGTTTTGGTGCGATTTCACTGTCAAAAGAACAAACCAAAATTAATCAATTTCATGAGAAGCCAGGTGGCGATGGTGCCTGGATTAACGGTGGCTATTTTGTTCTCGAACCAGAAGTGATTGACTACATTACTGATGACTCTGTGATGTGGGAACATGAGCCTCTGCAAAAGATCGCTCAGGCTGGTAAGCTTAGTGCCTTTAGACACAGCGGTTTTTGGCAACCAATGGACACGCTTAAAGACAAAATGTATCTCGACGAGCTATGGAAAGAAGGGAAAGCACCCTGGAAAGTTTGGTAGAAAGTTTGGTGGAAATACGACTGCTTTGCTAGCAGCGTTGGCGAGATAAGGGTTTAGCTATCACTTAAGCAGGGACAAGAATTTATGTACGATTTTGCGATCGTCGGTGGTGGCATCGTCGGTCTTTCTACGGGTGTCGCCTTGAGTCAGCGCTACCCAGATGCAAAGATATTGGTGCTTGAGAAAGAAAGTCGCTGGGCTTTTCATCAAACTGGTAATAATAGTGGCGTAATCCACTCTGGGTTGTATTACAAACCAGGCAGCTTTAAGGCAACGTTTTGCCGTGCAGGTGCCCAGTCAATGGTTGCCTTTTGCCAGGAACATGACATCCCCTACGAAGTCTGCGGCAAAGTCATTGTTGCCACAGAAGAGAAAGAGTTACCGTTGCTGGAGAATCTTTATCAGCGCGGCTTGCAGAATGATATTAAAGTTGCTCGCCTGACTGCTGAAGCAGTGCGTGAAATTGAGCCGCATGTCAACTGCATTGCCGGAGTACAGGTTTTTTCTACAGGCATTGCTGACTACAAAAAAGTCTGTCAAAAATACGCTGAACTCATTCAACTGAGCGGTGGCGATTTACGACTTAACACTAAAGTTCTAAAGATTGTTGAAACGGCGACTGGTCAAGTACTTGAAACCAATCAAGGCACCTTTGAAACGCAGTTTGTGATTAACTGTGCAGGCTTACACAGCGATCGTATTGCCAAACTTGGTAACGTTGACCCGAAGGCAAAAATTGTGCCTTTCCGAGGGGAGTACTACGAGCTGACTCCCGAAAAACGCTACTTGGTTAAAGGTCTCATCTACCCTGTTCCAAACCCTGACTTCCCGTTTCTGGGCGTTCACTTTACCCGCATGATTGACGGCAGCGTCCATGCTGGTCCCAATGCAGTGCTGAGTCTCAAACGCGAAGGGTACAAAAAGACCGACTTTGACCTGGGTGACTTTGCTGAAGTGATGACCTACCCTGCCTTTTGGAAATTGGCTGCCAAGCACGCTGATGAAGGGATTAAAGAGATCATTCGTTCTTTTAGCAAAGCAGCCTTTGTCCATAGCTTGCAGCGTTTAATCCCAGAAGTGCAAGCGGCGGATGTTGTGCCTACTCATGCAGGCGTTCGGGCGCAGGCACTCATGAACGATGGTAAGTTGGTCGATGACTTTCTGATTATCAAAGGTCAGCAGTCTGTTCACGTTTGCAACGCGCCCTCTCCTGCAGCAACCTCATCCATTGAAATTGGCAAAGCCATTGTCGCGCAAATCCCTGCGCCACAGCACTTACGCACCACCGTCAACGTTTAGCACTGATTACTAGGAAGAAGCAATGAAAGTACTGGTTACTGGAACAGAAGGGTATCTTGGTTCACTCTTGGCTCCCCTCTTGATGGAGCGTGGGCATGAAATCACAGCAGTTGATACTGGCTACTATAAGGTTGGCTGGCTTTACAACGGCACAGACTTAACGGCTAAAACCCTTAACAAAGATATTCGCCACATTACCATTGAAGATTTAGCGGGTATTGAAGCGATCGTTCACATGGCAGAATTGTCCAACGACCCAACGGGACAACTGTCGCCAACTATTACCTATGACATTAACCATAAAGGTTCGGTGCGGCTGGCTGAACTGGCAAAAGCAGCGGGTGTACGGCGCTTTGTCTATATGTCTTCATGTAGTGTATATGGTGTTGCTAGCGGCGACGGTCTGACCACTGAAGAAACGCCCGTTAACCCTCAGACTGCGTATGCTGAATGCAAAACCCTTGTAGAGCGGGATTTGAAGCCACTTGCGGATGACAACTTTTCGCCCACGTTCATGCGGAATGCCACTGCCTTTGGCGCTTCTCCCCGGATGCGCTTTGACATTGTGCTGAACAATCTGGCTGGTCTTGCCTGGACGACGAAAGAAATCAAAATGATTAGCGACGGCACACCTTGGCGACCGCTGGTGCACGCGCTGGATATTGCCAAGTCGATCGCCTGTGCATTAGAAGCACCCCGCGACATTGTGCACAATCAGGTGTTTAACGTTGGTGATACGACTAATAACTACCGAGTCAAAGAAATTGCCGAAATCATTGCCAGCGTGTTTGAAGGCTGTCAACTAAGCTTTGGTGATAGCGGCTCTGACAACCGCAGCTACCGCGTTTCCTTCGAGAAAATCAATACGCAACTACCAGGCTTTAAGTGCGATTGGAATGCCGAACGTGGTGCCCAGCAGCTTTTCGATCTATTTACCCGCATTGATATGACGAAAGAAGTCTTTGAGTCACGCGGCTTTACTCGTTTGAAACAGCTTGAGTACCTGATTCGCACCCAACAAATTGACAAAGATTTCTTTTGGAGCAAGTAATGAAATTCACAGAAACGAAGCTAAAAGGCGCATTTATTCTTGATTTGGAGCTGCGTAACGACGATCGCGGTGGTTTTGCCCGCACCTTCTGCGCCAAAGAATTTGAAGACCACGGACTGAAGCCAACTGTTGCTCAATGCAATCTGTCCTTTAACTACAAGGCAGGCACACTGAGAGGGATGCACTACCAGGTTGCACCCGCCTGCGAAACCAAGCTAGTCCGCTGCACAAAGGGCGCTATCTACGATGTCATCATTGATATGCGTCCTGAGTCTCCCACTTACAGACAGCACATTGGCGTGGAATTGACGGCAGAAAATCGACGAGCGCTTTATGTGCCAGAACTATTTGCCCACGGTTATCAAGCGCTCACCGACGATGCCGAAGTCGTGTATCAAGTGGGTGAGTTTTACACTCCTGGTTACGAGCGCGGCTTGCGCTATGACGATCCTGCCTTCGGTATCGAATGGCCCCTTCCCGTAACGGTCATTTCTGAAAAGGATGCTGCCTGGTCCTTATTTGAAGCGGTTCCAGCCTAGGCGAAAAGGCTAAAATGCATTATTTGCCTTCAGGACACTGTTTTCTTCAGAAGGAAAGGCATGAAGCTAAGTGTAATTTTGCCCTGCTACAACGGTGAGAAGACGATCGCGGTTCAACTTGAGTCACTGGCAAAGCAACAGTGGGCCGGAACTTGGGAACTCATTGTTGTTAACAATGGCTCAACTGACCATTCAATGGAAATTGTTGAGGGCTACCGCGATCGCCTACCGCACCTACGCATTGTCAATGCTTACACACCTCCTGGTCCGAGACTAGGCGTTGCTCACTCTTACAACACTGGTGTTCAGGCGGCAGACGGTGATGCTGTAGCCTTCTGTGAGGCAGATGACGAAGTTGCAACAGACTGGTTAGCTCAAATGGCAGAAGCGCTTGCTCAACACCAATGCGTAGCTGGTGCTTTGGAGTACACCCGGCTGAACGAACCCTGGATTCTTGAAGCTAATGGCAATGGGGCTCAATCAGAGGCACTTATCGTGGTAAAGCACAAACCTTATCTTTCTTTTGCCTATGGCTGTAATTTGGGTATGAAACGCTCTGTCTACGAAACAGTCGGCGAGTTTGATACCTCCTTCCCCTGCGCTTGGGATATGGATTATTCCTTTAGAGTGCAACTTGCAGGTATTCCGCTCCACTTCGCGCCTCAGATTGTCGTTCACTATCGCATTCGTCATACATGGCGCGATATTTATCGTCAAGCGCACCGATGGGGTGAAGACAACCCATTAATTCGGAAGCGGTATGGAGTTGGGATGGGCAAGCTTGAACTCTTTAGAAGGACATTCGCGCTTTTGCAACATCTCTTACACAAGCCTCCCGTGTCAAAAAGAGCAGCTTTTTCTAACTGGTTATTTAGCTTCGGTTGGCAAGTTGGAGAGGTGCAGGGACTGCTCAAGCACTTTCTTTTCAGCTTTTTCACTAGTCCTCAACGTTCTAGCGTTGTCCCGCAGCATAAGCAGGAAATTCAAGTTCACTAAGAACATTTGCGCCACTTAAAAGATTCTTGTAGGAGATTACTCATGTTTATTGTTGATACTGCCCTAAAAGCACGTGCCGAAGCAGGAAAGCCCATTAAAGTTGGCATGATTGGTGCTGGCTTTATGGGTCGTGGCATCGCGAACCAGATTGCAAACTCGGTGCCAGGGATGGAGTTGGTTGCTATTTTTAACCGTAATTTGGATGGGGCAAAGCGTGCCTATACAGAAGTGGGTATCGAAACCTTCCAGGTTGTAAACACGGTTGCTGATTTAGAAGCCTCTGTTGCACAAGGTAAGTATGCGGTAACGGATGATGCAATGTTGCTGTGCCGCGCCGAAGGGATTGATGCGCTGATTGAAGTCACGGGCACGATCGAGTTTGGTGCCGCAGTGGTGCTAGAGGCGATCGCTCACAAGAAGCACGTTGTCTTGATGAATGCTGAACTCGATGGCACCATCGGACCCATCCTGAAGGTTTATGCCGATCGCGCAGGTGTAGTGCTCTCTGCCTGTGATGGCGATCAACCAGGTGTCGAGATCAACCTTTACCGCTTTGTCAAAAGCATTGGTCTCACGCCGTTGCTCTGTGGCAATATCAAAGGCTTGCAAGACCCGTATCGCAACCCCACCACCCAGGAAGGGTTTGCCAAGAAGTGGGGGCAACAAGCGCATATGGTCACCAGCTTTGCCGATGGTAGCAAAATTTCCTTTGAGCAGGCGATCGTGGCTAACGCAACAGGGATGAAAGTTGCTAAACGCGGGATGTTGGGCTACGACTTCTCTGGGCACGTCGATGAAATGACCAGTATGTATGACATTGACCAACTCAAATCTCTGGGCGGCATTGTCGATTATGTAGTGGGCGCAAAGCCAGGTCCCGGTGTCTTTGTTTTTGGCACCCACGACGATCCCAAGCAGCGGCACTATCTGAACCTCTACAAGTTGGGTGAAGGTCCGCTGTACAGCTTCTACACACCGTATCACCTCTGCCATTTTGAAGTGCCCTTATCCGTAGCGCGGGTCGTGTTGTTTCATGATGCTGTCATGGCTCCGATCGCTGCCCCTGTTGTCGATGTCATTACCGTTGCCAAAATTGACCTGAAAGCAGGCGAAACGCTGGATGGCATTGGCTTCTACATGACCTATGGGCAGTGCGAAAACTCTGAGGTTGTGCAGGCGGAGAATCTTTTGCCTATGGGTTTGGCAGAGGGTTGCCGCCTGAAGCGCGATCTTCCTAAAGACCGGGCGCTAACCTATGACGATGTGGAATTGCCACCAAATCGCCTTTCCGATAAGCTGCGGGCAGAACAAAACGCTTACTTTGCTCCTACCCCAGTCCTTGCCACTGTGTAACGGCTATCGCAACAGCCAGCTTGGTCTGTCCTAGCCTTTGAAGGCGATCGCAGTAGCACATTGAAGAAAACCGGGTTTCTAAACGTCAGGCTTAAAGTCTAATGTTTAAAGAAACTCGGTTTTTGCGTTTGTCAAAGCGACCTTATCTGCCCTGCCTCTGCTATCCTTTCGTCAAATAGTGCTTGTCTAAATGAATCATTGAAGAGTAACGCTGTGCGATCGCTCGTTCGGTTAGGTATTGCGCTTCTTATCGTTCTGCTTGGGCTGCTTAACTACTGTAGCAGCACCGCTGAAAACCCCATTACAGGCGAGAAGCAAAATGTGCAGCTATCGGTGCAACAGGAAATAGTATTAGGGCTAGAAGCACGGCAGCAGATGGTGGCTCAACATAATGGCTTGCATCCTGACCCTCTGCTTCAGCAGTATGTCAATCAGGTCGGTAAGCAGATCGTGGAGCGATCAACCGCATTCCGATCCCCCTATCCCTTTGAGTTTCACCTATTGCGTGACTCGCGTGCCATCAATGCTTTTGCACTACCGGGAGGGCAGGTCTTTCTTACCGTTGCTTTACTGAGACAATTAACCTCTGAAGCACAACTGGCAGCCGTGTTCGGTCACGAAATCGGTCATGTGGTGGCGCGTCATGGTGCCGAGCATCTAACAAAGCACCCGGTTAGCCAGTTACCAGTCTCTGCTATTAATGCCACTACAAACGATCGCCAAGACAAAGCGGCAGTACTGGCACAAACAGTTAAGCAACTGGTGAGTCTGCGCTACGGACGTGATGATGAATTGGAGAGCGATCGACTGGGCTTACGGTTTATGACCGAAGCAGGCTATGACCCGCAAGGCTTTGTTCAACTGATACAAAGCTTGGGAGTTACGCGGCAAGATGGACGACCACCAGCCTTTTTTAGCACTCACCCTAGCCCTGATAATCGCGTCAAGCGGTTACAAACATTGATTACCCAAACGTACCCGCAGGGTCTTCCCAGAAACTTGAAGAACAACCGTGAGCTATTCGCTCAAATGGTGAAAGCTCGTCTTTAAGCAACCCTTTCCATAAGGCTTACAGCGCTACACTTACTGGCTCTGGGTCGATCGCCTGTGCTTGTGCATGGCTGTTTTCATCGCTCACACTAGCAGTTGAGAGCGCCAACGCAGCCTGGACAAACCCTTTGAACAGTGGATGGGGCGCACTTGGGCGTGATTGAAACTCAGGATGGAACTGAGTTGCGATGAAAAACGGATGTTTCGACAATTCTACAATCTCGACTAGACGACCATCAGGGGAGGTGCCGCTGATGGTGTAGCCTGTTTCGGTGAAGAGGTTCCGGTAGGCATTATTGAATTCATAGCGGTGGCGATGCCGTTCATAGATGACCTCTTCTTGATAAAGCTTAAAGGCAAGGGTGTTGGACGACAGACGGCAAGGGTAGAGCCCCAACCGCATAGTGCCGCCTAAGTCAATCACGTCTTGCTGTTCTGGCAAGAGGTTGATCACAGGATTGCTTGCTTCAGTAGAAAATTCAGCACTATGAGCATCGGGCAAGTTGGCGATATGCCGCGCCCATTCGATGACCAAACACTGCATGCCCAAACATAGACCGAGATACGGAATTTGGTGCGTCCGTGCATACTCGATCGCCGCAATCTTGCCATCAATGCCCCGAATGCCAAAGCCTCCCGGGACGATGATGCCCTGAACGCCTTCTAAATGATTGGTGGCATGGTCGTCTTCAATATCTTCAGCGTTAACCCAGCGAATGTTGAGGTCGCTATCAAGCGCGATCGCGGCATGGCGGAGTGCTTCCATCACCGATAAATACGCATCGCTCAAACGCACGTACTTACCAACGATCGCAATTTCGACCGTCTTTTTGGGGCTATACAGACGATCGACCAATGTTGCCCATTGCGTCAAATCAGGCTGACGCTGCTCCAGTTGCAGAAGCTCAATTGCCTGATGCGCTAGCCCTTCACGTTCCAGATTTAGCGGCACCTCATAGATACTTCTGGCATCTTGAGACGTAATTACACACTCAGCCGGCACATCGCAAAAGCCTGACATCTTTTCCTTGAGTCCCGGCGGCAGGGGACGATCGCTCCGACAAACAAGAATATCGGGCTGAATACCGATCGATCGTAGTTCCTTGACTGAATGCTGAGTCGGCTTTGTTTTCATTTCCCCTGCGGAAGGGATCCAGGGCACCAGCGTGACGTGCATATACAGCACATTTTGTCGCCCGACATCTTTACGAAACTGGCGAATCGCTTCGAGAAACGGCAGCGACTCAATATCGCCGACCGTACCGCCGATTTCGGTAATGACGACATCAGGATTCGTGTCCTTAGCAACGCGCCGCACCCGCTCCTTAATTTCGTTGGTGATGTGGGGAATCACCTGCACAGTGCCGCCGTCATAATCACCCCGGCGCTCTCGATTTAGCACTGCCTGATAGATTGATCCCGTTGTCACACTGTTGAGCCGCGACATTGACGTATCGGTGAAGCGTTCGTAGTGCCCCAAGTCGAGATCTGTTTCGGCACCATCTTCGGTGACAAACACCTCACCATGTTGAAAGGGACTCATCGTACCTGGGTCAACGTTAATGTAGGGATCAAGCTTCAGGATGGAAACGGAGTACTGTCGCGACTTGAGCAAGCGCCCTAAACTAGCTGCTACAATCCCCTTGCCAATGCTAGAAACGACACCGCCCGTTACAAAAACAAACTTAGTAGCCATAGGTTGGGGAAGAAATAGAGTAAGGGACTTGCCTGGTGTCGTATCCAACTCATTCTGCCATAAGGAAGAGAGATGGGGGGATGAGGGCTGAAAGCTGAGGGCTGAAAGCTGAGGGCTGAAAGCTAAAGGAGAAGACTGAGAGTTTTCAGTTTATGGGAGTGGGGAGCGGCAGGAAAGGCACTTTTGTGTCTGCTGCTCGTACTAAAGGGACTTCAACATCCTGTTTCGCTGCATTCATAATGTGTCTAAAGGCAAAACGCATCAGCAGTGCAGACTCAACAAAAACCGCGATCGAGGATTATGCAAAAAACTTTGATGAGCGTTGGCTTGCTCCTTTTAAGCCTGGGATCATTGCCGGGGGGAGTAGTAATGCCTCAACAGGCTCAGGCTCAGGCAAAACCATCAAAAACAACCGCACCGACTAAACCCACTGGGGCAGGTGGACTTACGGGTACGTCTGGCATTCGCTTGAAGAATCCTGCTGGTGCCGCAGGACTCACACAAAAATGGCAAACCTTTAAGGCACCCGGACTTGAGCTATCGCTACCCGAAAACTATCGCGGCGGTAGCCCTAACACGACAGGCTTGCAGACGTTGATTAAAGGTATTCGATCGCTGGGTTCCGATTACGAGAAAATTGCCAGCATGGTAGAGCAAAACCCTGAGACGTTTCTGCTAATTGCGGTAGATCCAAAGCCTGATGTGAGTGGCGGCATTACTAACGTGGTCGTGAGCGCGGTTAAGGTGCCAGAAACGGTTACCGTAGACGCCTACCTTGATGCAGCAATGAAGTCATTGCCGACTCCAATGCGGACGATCGAGCGCAAAACAGTGCAGGTGGGTCAAAAGCCAGCCGGACGCTTAGTGACAGAAGTAAGCGTACCGTCTAGCACTCAGGCAGATGGGCTGCGGCAGTTGATTTACGTGATCAAAGAGGGCACAACGCTGTGGACAGTCGCTTACTCGACCCGATCGGGCGACTATCAGCAGCGGCTAGCCATGTTTGAGCAAAGCATTGCTTCCTTCACGGTGCAAAGTGCTCAAACGCCTGGTAGCGGTTCAGCTGTGCCCAAACAACCTGTTAGCACGCCTGAAAGCACGTCGCCTGGAAGCAAGCCAGCAAAGCCGAGCAAGCAGAAGCCTGCTAGCACAGTACCCGCACAGGAAGCAAAGCCAAACACCAGCAAACCTGCTAGCGATCGCACAGGTGACCGGAAGCAGCCGTAAACTACTGGCTCTTATCATCCATTGGCTGACGACTCAACCTCTTTTCAAAATTCTTTCTAAAAAAAGAGATCGCCCTTCTTAAAGAAAGACGATCGCTTTTTTGCTAAACCTCAAGCGGTTAAGCCAGTCTAGTCTTTAGAAGTGAATGTTTGAAACTGCCGAAGGGCAGCTTGACCAATGTTAAACACTGCCCAACCAGCCGCCGCAGCAATGGGAAGCAGCACAACCACTATGCGAAGATCTAAGTCCATGTCTGGAGCCTCTCTCTTAAAGATTCTTGAATGATTCTCATATTCCATTTTTACGCAAAAGGCTCCGTTTTCCTAGCCCTTGGACGTAAATCCTAAGTCAGTGCCCTTTCCAGCATGAACCAGCGCTAACGTTTCGTAACGTTTGGCATGGTCGATGAGTTCTTCTGCTTCTACATCCGAAAGCTGTCGCAGCACTTTGCCAGGAATGCCAACAACGAGCGATCGGGCGGGTACATCCTTTGTCACCACCGCTCCTGCCCCGACAATGCTGCCTGTACCAACTCGCACACCATCCAACACAATGGCTCCAATGCCAATCAAGCAGCCACGTTCAACGTGAGCACTGTGGATGACTGCGCGGTGTCCGACTGTCACGTGATCCTCCAAGACCGTTGGGTTACCAGGATCGCCATGCAAGATGGCGCCATCCTGAACGTTCGTACTCTCGCCGATGACGATCGCCTCTACATCACCGCGCACGACGGCTCCGTACCAGATACTTGCTCCGGCGGCGATCGTCACCTGCCCAATAACCGTTGCGTTGGCGGCAACAAACGCAGCTTGAGAGTAATCTGGAACAGTCCAAAAAGCAGGATAGGGTTGGGGTTGATTAATCACAGTAAAGGATCGTAAAGAAAGGACTTATAAAATTGCTGTTAGGGGCGACAGTAACCTAGAGAGTATAATAAAGCCACTGGCAGTGACGCATAAGAACAGGCATATCCGTCCTTGATGATTAACCTTAGTTTGCAATATCCAATCTTTGGACCGGAGATTCAGTGCCCGCACTGCCGCCAAACTATTCCGGCGTTGACGCTCACCGACACTTACTTGTGTCAGCGACACGGCGCTTTTGAGTCAGACCCTAAAACAGGCGAATTAGTCCATCTGCAATCTGGGCGGCACTGGCGGCAGTGGGAAAACGAGTGGTATCGGCAGCATACTCACCCAGACGGCATCCGGTTTGAAATTCATGAAGCGCTCGATCGACTTTATACTCAGGGCTATCGCGCTACCCGCGTCATCATTGCTCTACGCTACAAAGATTTGATCAGCACTTATCTAGAGCGCAGCACTCCTTGGCGGGGGCAGGCAGATTCTCAGCGACCGCGCCTGTATGGGCTACCCGTCGAGTTTAGTCCCGATCCCAAGGAAAACCCTTGCTGGGACGTGATTAATTTTGACTTGGATAAAGAACCGGGCGCACCTGTTCAGTATCCCTATTTTCGGCTCTTTGAATGAATGGTAGGGACGCTACATGTAACGTCCCTACCGAATTATTGCTTCCATGCCTGCGGTTGCTGGAAGTGGTAAATGTCTTTGATCGCCTGTACCCAGCCATCCGCAAGTGATGCCAGGATGCGATCGCCCTTTTCCTTAGTAGCCGTCGTGGGATCGCCCAGAACACCGCTTTTGGTGAGATCGCGCGTTACCCAGGCAAACGGCAAGTTTCCTTCCATACTCAGCAAGCTAGCGTCTGGTAGCCCGTGAGGATACTCTGCGATCGCTCGTTCCATCTTCACCTGTTCCGGCAAGATTGACAGCAGCAGGCTCGTTTCGGCATCACCCGCATGAATGCCTAACGCCTGTTCTTTGGCAGTGAGCACCTCGTTTGCCATATTGGGCACTCGCCACGTAAACAGCGGCAACACGACAAAATCTTCATAGCGCTGGTGCAAATCTCGTGCCACCACTTCAATGACCTGCGGCTGCCCTCCGTGGGAGTTAACAAACGCTAGCTTGCGAAAGCCTGCACGATAGATGCTGTCGCCGACCTCCATCAGCGTTGCGATCAAGGTTTGGACACTCAGCGTAATTGTTCCTGGAAAATGCCAGTGTTCGTTGGATTTGCCGTAGTACAGTGATGGCAGCGCATAAGCGGGCACACTAACGGGTAGCTGCTGTAGGGCTTTGCCAATAACAGCCTGCCCGATCGCTATATCAACGGCTAGCGGTAAATGTGGTCCGTGCTGCTCAATCGCGGCAACAGGCTGGATAATCACTACATTGTCTTTGTCTGGCATTGCCTGAACATCCGTCCATGTCAGGTAAGCAAAGAAGCGATCGGGTGGAATAAAACCGTGCAGCATGTGGGAAAGGATAAAGTGGGAAAGGATAAAGGATAAATTATCAAGGATGAAAAGTTTCGAGTTTTGCATACATTCTGACTACTAGCGCCTTTGCCTTTTGCCTCTTGCCTTCTGCCCTTTGCCTTTAGCCTTCTAACCCAAATGTCCACTGTCCTTGAAGAACAACTCGGCTATTTTTTCTTTGATAAGCGCATTCTGACGCGAGCATTGACCCGTAAAGCGTACGCGTTAGAGCAACGTCAAAAAAATGAGCACTGTGACGACCAAGAGATTTATCGCACTCTAGGCGATGCCGTGCTGAAAACCGTGCTGACAGAACTGCTGATTCGGGCAGGCTCCGACACGCGACAAGACATCACCACCAGAAAAATTGAGCTAGAGCGCGAAGAAAACCTGGCAAGAATTAGTCAGGCGATCGGCATTGGCTATGTGCTGAAGCTGGGCATTGGCGAAAAGCAGCAGCGTGCCTATGATCAACCGTATGTGCTTGCCGAAAGCCTGGAAGCGGTTATTGGCGGCATTTACTTCGATGGTGGCTTTAGCGCCGCTAGGAAAACTATTCGACGACTCTTTAAGGACGTTTTTCCGATCGAGTAGCGTTTGCCCAGCACAGGCGACCGCTTCCTCTCTTTAGCGACTGAGAGACTATTGAGGGCGATCGCTGTTACTGTCATGATCTGGAAGTGCAAGTGGCGATCGGGCGTAGCGCAAAAAAGCTCGCTCTTACGTCTTCCTTTAGATGCCTCGACCTCAACCTGTAGACTCATGTTTTAGTAAACTCCTACCTCTATCGTGAGTGAGTTCGGGAGAAGCCGTTTTGTCAGACTTTCAAAACAGCTTAAATCTAAAATTTGTACGGAGAGGAAACCATGTTTTTTCACAAGAAAGAGCTTATCCATAACGTTGACATTAAGGAAGCAAATCCTCGGTACGCTCAACTACTGCTAGAGCAATTTGGTGGCGCTACTGGCGAACTTTCGGCCGCATTGCAGTACTGGGTGCAGTCGTTCCACGTTGAAGATGCTGGTATGCGCGATATGTTGCAAGACATCGCGATCGAAGAATTTAGCCATCTTGAAATGGTGGGCAAACTGATCGAAGGACACACCAAAAATGTGGATCAAACAGAGGCTTACAAAAGCACGTTGTTTGCTGTGCGCGGTATGGGTCCCCACTTTCTCGATAGCCAGGGAAGCGCATGGACAGCAGCCTACCTGAACGAAGGTGGCGACATTGTGCGTGATCTGAGAGCTAATATTGCCGCAGAAGCCGGAGCACGTCAGACCTACGAAGAACTGATCAAGCTGGCAACTGATGAAGGCACCAAACAAACGCTGACGCATCTGTTGACGCGAGAAATTTCTCACACCAAGATGTTTATGAAAGCACTGGAATCGTTGGGCAAATTGGATGATCCATTCTTTGGCAACATTCAACCCGATGAAACCGTTGATCTCTACTTCAATCTGTCAACTAACGGAGAGAAAGACGAGCGCGGTCCCTGGAATTCGGACGAAAACTTTGAGTACGTTGCAGACCCTAGTGCAAAAGGTAAAGCCCCAGCACAAACTCAACCTAAGAATCCACCCGTGCGTCTATAGAGTAGCTTTAGCGGCTGAAGTAGCGGCTACACGGAAAAAGCCTGCCACCGCAGATTGCAAAGCGCTTGCGTTTCGATAATTCCCATTGATCCCCTCAACCTTCTTCAAGAAAGGAATTGAGGGGATTTTGCTTTGTAGAGTATCGAAAGGGAATTGGTATAAGAGAGCGTGACAGTAGAAGTTCAGACGTGAGTTCTGAATTTTTGTACTGCTACGTCCTTTTAATTCTGAAGGGATCGGTGCGCTTTTTTGCAGTTAACTTGCCGCTAAAGAGCACGATCGATCCAGTTAATTACTATCAGTTGGCTATGGCTCTAATACTGTAAAGTCGATAAAGAGTAGCTGCTTTTCTTTTGCCAGCAGTAGACCAACTTCTTTAGCAGTCTTGTAATCCTTCTGAGTCGAAATTAAGCGTCCTCGTCGCGCGATCGCTACACGTTCTTGATCCAGTGTACGAAGTTCGACTGACTCTTCAATCAGAAAAATTGAATAAAACAACATAGAAGAAGCCGCTCACTTGCGTCGGCTTCATTCTTGGCACACGCTAAAAAATTCGTCTGTACGCTTTTGAACATTGTAAAGTTTTAGAAGCAATTGTTGTAAGGAGTAGCCGTTTGTTTACAGAGATATGTATTTACTAGCTTTACTTACAGTCCTTTACATCTCTCCAAAATCAAGTAATTTTGTTTAACTTACAACCTCAATGATCAGCGGTTAGGCGTAATTATTTATAAGCTCCGTGTCGAAAGCTCCTGTCAAGGTCTCAAGGCTCTAGCCCCATGTGTCGGCGGGTTCCGGCTGCGCTCAACCCGGCTTCTAAAGTTTATTTAACTTCTAACGTTAGTTATGAGGATATAGAACGTTTAAAACGTCTACGCCAACTCTTTTCAAATTAGGTCAACCACCCCTCTGTCTATCACCGTACAGACTTCCCTCTTTAAAGGAGATAAGCTAGCTTTTGCTCTGCAAAGGAGAGCAGAGAGCTAGATTTTTTATTTGAATCTAATTAGAAATACATTTTATGACCTCCTGGGTTGAGCTTTACACTCTTTTCCTTGCGCCGTCGATGTCTTTTTCTCGAAGGGCTTTATAGGAAAGGTTTACTATGTCTAATGCTCAAGCTTTTAACACATCAGAGAATTTTTTATTAGCAGCGCTGCCAGCCGAAGATTATCAGCGACTTCAGCAGTATATGGAGTTGGTTGATCTCCCGCTGCGCCAAACTATTTATGATCTAGGTGAACCAATCACTCATGTTTACTTTCCAAGGGGTGCTGTTGTTTCATTAGTGATCACACTGGAAGATGGCTCAATTATGGAAGCAGGTATGGTTGGGCGTGAGGGCATGGCAGGTCTGCCAGCACTACTTAGCGGCAAGACCAAAGCCCATCATGGATTTGTCCAAATTGCCGGTCAAGCGTGGCGTTTGAGTGTAACTGCCCTAAAAGCTGAGTTCGATCGCGGTGACAGCTTTCAAAAATTGGTGCTCCGCTATTTTCAGGCACTTTTTACCCAGGTCGCGCAAACGGGTGTGTGCAATCGGTTTCATACAACTGAGGAACGGTTAGCCCGCTGGTTGCTGTTGGTGTCAGACTGTGTGCAAGCGGACGAGTTTGACCTCACGCAGGAGTTTATTGCTCAGATGATTGGTGTCCGTCGAGCGGGTGTCACCGTTGCTGCTATTACACTCAATCAGGCTGGGTTGCTTCGCTACACTCGCGGTCACATTAAGATCATTGATCGCTCTGGGTTAGAAGCTTTTTCCTGTGAGTGTTACCAGATGGTGCGAGATGAGTTTGCCTGGCTCTACAATCCTTCCGCGACGTAATGTGCCTATGGTAGTAATTCGTTGAGCTAGAACTCATCGGCAAAAGGTGAAACGAGCACCTAACGCTTCAGCCTCAAACAGTTGAAAGAAGAATCTGAAAGTAGCGTGGCTTTTGTTTAAAACCGTACCGACACCACCGTCGCTATCAGAGTATGCTCCTTTTCAACAAAAGATTTAGGTTGCAGGACACCAGTTGCCAACTCTTGCAAGCAAATCGTCCATATCAACAGGTTTATTGATGACATCGTTTGCTCCCACTGCTAGCGCCTGATCGACATCGATATCTCGATCAGCCGTAATAAGCACGATCGGCAGCAACGAAAGCTCTCTGCTCTTACGAAGGCATTGAGTCACTTCCAAGCCGTTCATTTCAGGCATCATGACATCGAGTAATACCAGGTCGGGTGGCGATTCTTTGATTTTTGAAAGTGCCTCAGCACCACTATCTGCTAGCTCTACCCGATAACCTTCCATTTCAAGGACAAGTTGCAGCAAAAGTAGATTGTCGGCAACATCATCGACAACCAGTACAGAATATTCTTGATGGTGAATCATTTTAAGGAGAATTTAAAGGGGGTTAATTAAGACTATCTTGTGCCGTTATAGTGCTCCTTTTTAGATTGCACTGAGTCAATCCTCAGGAAGAGATTTTAGTTCGGATAGACGTCCTCCTCGTTTTTTCGGCGGGGGGATTTTCTTTTTCTGAAAAAGATTTTATAGGTGTGTCGCTACAGGGGGTTTCATGTCTCAAACCGAACTAGCTAACGATGGAGCAACTATAACACCAATCGATTTTCCTCTTTTAGACGGTTTACGCGTGCTGGTAGTGGATGATGACCCTGATACACGGTCGTTGTTTGCTTTTGTGCTCCAAGAGAAGGGTGCTGTGGTAAGCGCAGAAGCGTCGGCAGAAGCCGCGATGGCGGCGATGGAAGAAATACCTTTTGATCTACTGATTAGCGATATTGGGTTGCCAAATATTGATGGCTATAGACTACTTCGTCAGGTGAGAGCATTACCAGTAGAACCAAACGCGCAGATTCCAGCAATGGCAATTACAGGTTTTGCAGATGAGCAGACGCAGCTACAAATTTTGGCGGCAGGCTTTCAACGAATGTTGGTGAAACCAACCGATATTGATCAATTTGTAGCAATCGTAGCGGAACTAGTTGGACGATCGCAGCGGATAGTCTAACACTCTAGCGAAAAAAGGTAACGAATGCAATTTTGGCGCTCAAACAAAAAAGATAAATATTGCTTTAGCAAACCCTACAAAAAGATAAAACTGACTTTGCTGAACCCAGGTAATTTTGGGCTTCGTTAACCGGTGTTTATGTACACTTTCAGCCTTTACATTCTGGGTTTAAATATTGTACGAATGTTAGATGAAACCAACTGTTAAAGCCGCCATTTCAAACAGGTTTTTCTATGCCTTCAGAGAGTGTAAACAAATATTTCTTAAGGATACTGTTTAGCTATAGGGGCTACCGAATTTTGAATAGTGCGGGCAAATGATGTATGAGCAATCTTAATTCTTTAAGCCGACGTGCAAAGCTAGCTGGTGAGCGATCGCTAGAGCTATATCGCAATGCTAACGATTCGTCCTTGCCCTCTCACGATCTTTTGTCCAGCGCTTTGATGGAGCTTGGTCTTGTTTCAGAGGCATTGGAGGGCGCGATCGATGAGATCGCTTATAAAACGAAGCAATTAGCAATCGTTCAAACGGAGATTGAAGCCGAACGTCAACGTTATTTAGATTTACTAGAATTTGTGCCAGATGGCTGCTTTGTAACCGATGCCAAGGCTGTCGTTTTAGAAGTAAATCGTGTGGGTGCTGCCTTGGTGAATGCACAGCCACACGCGTTAGTTGGTAAGTCGCTTACAAGCTTAATTTACCCAGAAGATTTATCGCTGTTTCAAGTCAAGCTTTCGCAAGTAATGCAGCAGTATCGAGCGAACAATGGAACCGAGTTTTCGGTACGGCTTCGTCGTCAGTCCGACAGCTTTTTTCCTGCGACTCTAACGGTAAATGTACTTCGCCAACCAAATGGCGAATTAGGGTCTATACAGTGGCTAGTGCGAGATGTGACGGAGCGCAAGCGAGCAGAAGCTGCGTTAGCTCATCCTCACTATGATCCTGCGCTCGATCGTCCACTGGTGCAATTTGGCAAAGGAGAGGTTATTCCATTGGAGCCTCAGACGATCTGGCTCGTCATCGATGGAGTAGTTAAAATCACGACCTTGTCCGATCGAGGCGAAGAGATGCTAGTAGGGCTGTTAGGCGAACCAATGGTCTTTGGTTCAAGCCTGACGGCGTTGCAGACTTATCAGGCAGTGGCGCTATCTGATGTCAAACTGGCGGCAATCTCGCTTTCAGAGGTGGCGCAGTCTCCTCCGTTAGCTCAGGCAGTGTTGCGATCGCTCCAACAACGGCTCCAGCAGACCGAAAGCTTGCTCGCCATCAACGGGCAGATGCGCGTAGAAGAGCGGTTAAACCGCCTCCTGGTTTTGCTAAAGCAAGCGATCGGGCAACCCGTAGAGCAAGGTACTCGACTGCGTGCGCGCCTGACGCATCAAGATTTTGCTAGCGCTTGCTGTACTACACGCGTAACCGTGACCCGACTCTTAGGCAAGTTGCAAGAGCAAGGTAAGGTCGCCCAAGATGCCAAAAACCACATAGTTTTCAAGGATTAACCCTTAAACCTGTTAGCTCTGTCTGCCTGACGCATCCTGGGTTTCGGCTGCGCTCAACCTACCTACCAACAGGGCTGAGAGCCTTGAAACTTTGGCGTGAGCGCTTAATCGAACGTGCAATCGAAATGGGTCTTATCAATAATTGCGCCCAGCTACTCATAAGGCTGACAAGTTATACTAACTCCCCTTTTGCACGCTGCAATTAAGCCTCCTCTGCCTATGGCTTTCTCTTTTATAAGAGGATTAAGAAGGATCAAGTACGGGAATCTATAACCAGCATTTTTGGCATTGGTATTAATGTAGACAGATTTTTTAGCTCACGGCGTGACGCGAAACCTGCCTAAAGAGCAGATGCGATCCCCAACTCGAAACCGCTATAAATACAGCTTGAGACATTCATTTCTGTTAGTCAGTCAGGTCTGACATAGGAATGATCTTATTTACAAACGACACGACAGGAGTTTATGACATGACCGCAGGTAGCCCTGACCTGGGAGAACAAGCCCTCAGCAAAATTGTAGAGGCAGGAATGACAAGCCAACTGGATGAAGCCGAAAACGTTGATGTGGATATTCGGACGAATCCGGTAAAGCTGGTGCAAGGAGAAGTAGACTCCGTGACGATCGTCGGCAAAGGTCTGGTAATGAAACAGGATTTGCGGATGGAAACCCTGGAAATCAACACAGACAAGATTTCGATCAATCCTCTTAGCGCTATTTTTGGCAACATTGAATTCAACCAATCGACCAACGCTGAAGCTCACATTGTTTTATTAGACAGCGATTTAAACCGAGCGCTTAGCTCTGATTTTGTTCAAGCCAAATTATGTGGTTTGAAAATGACAGTTGAGGGGCAGCCAGTGACGATCGACGTTAAGAAAGCAGAAGTATCGCTACCTGGTAACAATCAACTGGTTGTTAACTCTGATTTTTTGCTTGTAGAGTCCGGTGAAAGCAAACAGCTTACTGCCACTGCTGTTCCGAAGGTGCAGCAAAATGGACAGTGCATTGCTTTAGACGTTCTGTCTGCTGAGGGGCAGGGTCTAACAGACGAATTGACCACTGCTATTTTTGACCAGATTGCTAGCCTTCTAGATCTGCGAAACTTTAAGCTTCCAGTTGCTTCCTTTCAAGTTCACACCTTAGAGGCACAGCAAGGCAAATTGGTGCTTCATGCGACGACGGAGATTGACAAAATACCGTCGGCGTAATGCTCAACGCTGTTAGGAGAGAGCGCTGGTATGGCAAAAGGATAAAGGATAAATAAAGTCCTTCTTCAAAGGAGATTTCAGAATTTATAGCAAACGGATAAAGGATGTAGCTTGTTTCCGCTCTGTGGTGGGATAAATCGAAGCCCTTGCTCAAAGGAAGCTTCAAGGTTTATGTCTGTTCTATACGTTCTCTTGAATTGCTATCGGTCTGTCCTAACATTCTCTTTGACTGCTATACCAGACAGGCTGTAGAGCATCAGGTGGGGATGTTTCATTAATGTCCCTCCCAGCCCTGTATAGGATAGTCTTAAGGCTCTTAGTTCTGCGTGTCGGCGATTTGAGCGCAGTCGAAACCCGATCTCTCAGTAATGCTAATTTAGCGCTCCTAACTTACGGAATTTATAGGAGTAGATTTGACCGTTTATAGTTTGTGGCAGTGCCGTTTAGGTTTGAGGCACACGTTGCGCCAACGATGCTGATTAAGGCATCTGGCTCGACTGGTTTCGAGATGTGTTTTTGAAAGCCAACCGCGATTGCTCGGCGTTGGTTATACTCTCCGGCATATGCAGTGAGCGCGATCGCCAACATGTTTCCCCCTTGCTCTGGCGGCATAGCGCGGATCTGCTGCATGAGCGTATAGCCATCCATTTCTGGCATCCCAATATCACTGATCAACAGATCAAAGCGCGTTTGCTTCAAAACGTCTAGTGCTTCAGCAGCAGAGGTCACTGGGGTGACGCTCGCCCCACTCTGCTTCAGCGTAAAAGCAATCAAATGGCGTGAATCATCATCATCATCAACCAACAAAACGTTGACTGCTTGTAACGGCTGGGCACTGGCAGCAAGGGTTGGCAAAGCATCTCCCTGCGCCTGTTGCCTTGTGCCACTCTCCTTGAGAAGCGGCAACCTTACTGTAAAGGTGGCTCCCTGTCCTTCCCCTGGGCTAGCAACTTGAACGGTGCCGCCGTGCAGTTCTACTAAATGACGCACGATCGCCAACCCTAAGCCCAGCCCACCAAATTTACGGGTGGTTCTACCGTCCTCCTGACGGAAGTATTCAAACACATAGGGCAGAAAATCAGGAGCAATACCTTTACCAGTATCAGCCACTTGAACTTGGGCGTAAGTCGTCTGACGTCCAGAGTTATTTGCTTGAGGCACTGTCACTAAGGATAGCCGCACCTCGATCTGCCCCTCTTCAGGTGTAAATTTAACGGCATTGGAAAGCAGATTCCAGATAACTTGCTGTAAACGAGCGGCATCGCCTAAGACGTGCGCTGCTGAAGGATCAAGCATGGTTTGAACTTGAATCGACTTGGCTTCTGCTGCTAATCGCACTGTTTCTAGCGCTGCTTCAATCGAAGACACCAAATCGACAGGAACCATATTCAGGTTCAATTTGCCCTGGAGAATACGAGAGACATCTAATAAATCTTCAATCAGTTGAGTTTGCAATTTAGCATTGCGCTCGATCGTCTCTAGCGCGCGCTCCGTCTGCGTTGTATCTAGATTGCCAGCGCGAAGCATTTTCGACCAGCCTAGAATCGGGTTAAGGGGCGATCGTAGCTCATGCGATAGCACTGCCAAAAACTCATCTTTGATCCGGTTGGCAGCTTCTGCTTCTTCCCGTGCGAGGCGTTCCCGGTTGAGCAAATGTTCGCGTTCTTGTTCAGCCTGCTTACGACTGGTGATGTCAGTTGTAGAGCCAACGACGCGCTTTATCTGCCCCTGCTGATTGCGGATGAGGTAGCCTCGATCCCAAACATTGAGCCAGTGCCCATCACGATGACGCACCCGATACTCAAACTCGTAGCGATCGCTATCACTCTCAAAAACAGGAGTGATTACAGCATGAATGTGCGCCAGGTCTTCAGGATGGATGCGTTCAGCCCACCACTCTCTTGCAGCCGGGACATCTTCGGGATGAATACCAATCAGCCGATATAAGCCTTCTGAACGATAGACCTGATGCGTTTCTAGATCCCAGTCATAGACAACACCATCCACTGCATAGGTCGAGAGGCGAAAGCGCTCTTCGCTCTGATACAGTGCGGTTTCGACTTGCTTGCGATCTTCAATATCAATACAGGAACCGATGTAGCCCAGGAAGTCGCCTTCGGCTGTAAACCGGGGTGCGGCTGAATTAACAATGCAGCGATACACCCCGTCAAAGCGCCTCAGACGATACTCTATCTGGAACGGTTGGCGAGCCTCAAAAGAAGTGACGTAGACTGCTAAACAATGCTGGAAGTCGTCGGGGTGAACGCCATCTGTCCAGCCATTGCCTCTTTCTTGTTCGATCGTCCGTCCTGTAAAGTTGAGCCACGGCTGATTGAAGTAATAACAAAGGGTGTCGGTGCCAGACATCCAGATCAGCACAGGTGCACTGTCTGCCATCTGCCGGAAACGTGCTTCACTTTCGCGCAGTTCGGCTTCTGCCTGTTTGCGATCAGTGATGTTGCGCCCCTCTGTCAGAATCAGAATAACGTCGCCCTCTTCGCTAGCGATCGGGTAGAACGAAAGGTCAAACGTGCTCAGTTCACCCGAGGGATTAATGATGGGTGCTTCGTAACGGATAAACTCACCGCCTGCTGCCTGTATCACGGCTTGTCGCACTCTTTCCGGTGCCTTTGGCGTGTACCGAAACCATTCTGTTTGCCAAAAGGGTAGTCCAATCACATCATCGTGCTGGCTAATACCAAACTCAAGTGACGCACGGTTGGCTTCGAGTAACGTGCCATCGGGTGAGAGCAGTACCACGTAGGCATCTGTCCCGTCATAAATGGCACGAAGTTGCTGTGCCGATTTACGCAAGTCTGCCTCAGCCTGCTTACGAGCCGTGATATCAGTGCCAAGGACAGTCAACCCATCAGATGATGGATAAACCCGGTGGTCATACCAACGATTCCACGCTGCATAAAAATATTCAGCGTGGCTCGGCGTTTGCTCATGGAACGCTTGCTGAAATTGCACGTAAATGTCAGTATTCACAGTATCTGGGAACAAGTCCCAAAAGCAGTAACCAAGCACTTGGTCACGCTCCATTGAAACCATCTCGCACAAGCGATTGTTCACGTAGGTAAAACGCCAATCGCGATCGAGGACATAAAAGGCATCATTAATGCTAGAGAGAATCGTCTCAGCGTGCTGCTTTGCCAGTTCTGCTTCTAACCGAAGTACCTGCTCCTGCTGTGTTGCGGCTCGTCGCAATTGTGCCAGTTTCAAACATGACTCTACTCTTGCCAGCAATTCACGAGCAGAAAACGGCTTTGTCAAATAGTCATCAGCACCCGCTGCGAGTCCTTCGATGCGTGACTCTTCTCCAGCACGAGCCGACAGCAGAATCAAGGGAATCTCTTTGGTGCGTTCATCAGCACGAAGTGCCCGCAGCAGCCCAAACCCATCGAGCCGGGGCATCATCACATCGCTCAATATCAAACTGGGAGGTTGTTGGGCAATGGCTTCCAGAGCTGCTAAACCATCATTAGCGGTTTCAACCTCCCAGTACACACTGAGCAAGCGTTGCACATAGCCCCGCATATCAGCGTTGTCATCAACCAGAAGAATGCGAACGGAAGTAGGGAGTGAGGAGTAGGGAGTAGGGGTCGATAGCTCTTCCCCGTTCCCTAGTCCCCATTCCCCATTTCCCACTGCTGGTAACCAGCGCGACGCTTCTTCAATGTAAGAATCGGCTCTTAGGGCAGTGGGTGTATAGGTGCGTACCCCAAGACGATCGTGCGGGAGATGCGCTGAGCCCAGCGGAAGGTTGATCGTAAATCTTGTGCCACGATCGACCTGGCTGGTAACGCGAATTGTGCCACCATGCAGCTTAACAAGGTCTTGTACCAGAGCCAGCCCGATGCCAGTCCCTTCATAGGTGCGCGATCGTGTGTCACTGACCCGATGGAACCGTTTAAACAATTGCGGCAATTCAGCCGCAGGGATACCGACTCCTGTATCTTCAATACTTAACTCAACGGCATCACCAACCTGCTGTAAGCGAACGTTAATGCCGCCTGTAAAGGTAAATTTAAACGCATTGGAAAGCAGATTGAGTACAATCTTTTCCCACATTTCGCGATCGACGTACACAGGTTCCGGCAAGGTCACACAATCAACCTGTAAGGTCATGCTTGCTCGTTCAATCAGCGAACGAAAAAGACTGGTAAGTTCGGTCGTAAAACTGGCTAAATCAATTGGCTCATAGATAGCTTGCACTCGATCGGCTTCAGTCCGAGAGAAATCTAGCAGCGTATTGACCAGCTTTTGCAACCGCAGCCCATTACGCTGCACCAACTGTAGCTGTTCCCGCTCGTCTGGTTGCAACCGTTCGTCAAGCGTCTGCGACAGTTCCTCTAATGGACTCAACATTAACGTTAGCGGTGTGCGAAATTCGTGGCTAACGTTGTTAAAGAATGCCGTTTTAGCGCGATCGAGTTCTGCCAGTGCTTCGGCTCGCTTGCGTTCTTCTTCGTATGCTTGGGCATTGGCGATACTGGCTGCAATCTGAGCCGTCACTAGATCAACGAAGCCGCGATAGCTGCTGTCAAAGAGCCTGAATGGATTTAAGCCAGCGACCAAAACACCTGCTTGTCCTGTCTGACCAGACGAAGCGAGCGGTACTACGACTGCCTGATGCGGTGGTTGCGACCAGGCACCTGTAGGCAAACTGCCAAACGTTGCCGCTAAATCAGAGAGCAAACAGGACTGATGCGTCTTGATGACATCTGCAAACGACCAAACTGCATCGGCAGTCAGATCTATCACTTCCGGAACAGCAGGATGGGTGCGATCGATGCCAGAAGTGCCTGCTAAGACCAGTCGCTGTTGATCTGGCTCAAGCAGATACAGCATGGCAAAGGGCAGGTCGTAAGGGTTAGTTCCCAAACAACTAGCACTAAGGGTACAGGCTTGATGAAAGGTACGAGCATCGGCTGTTTTGGCTGCCAGTTCTTGCAGCAGCGCTAACTGACGTTCACCAATAATGCGCTGTGTATCATCCGTATTAGCGCAAAGAATGCCGCCTGTACCACCTTGGTCGTCTGGGACAGGGCTATAGGAAAATGTGTAGTAGGTTTCTTCTGGGTAGCTGTTGCGCTCCATAATCAGCAGCAGTGCTTCATCATACGTGCCCTCGTTTTTGAGCATAGCTGATGCTGCCCGTGGGCTGACTTGATCCCAAATTTCTTGCCACACTACAGAGGCGGGTTGCCCAAGTGCTTGCGGGTGTTTGCCACCGACGATCGCTTTATACGCATCGTTGTAAAGGTTAATCAGCTCATCGCCCCACCAAACAAACATGGGTTGGCGTGAGGTCAGCATAATACGCACGGAGGTTTTTAAGCTCTGCGACCACTGCTCTACGGCACCAAGTGGAGTTTGCGACCAGTCGTGCGATCGCATCAGCATTGCCATTTCACTACTGCCTGCAAAAAGCTGTTCAGCCGCTTGCTGCTGGGTCATGCCCTCACACCTCCATTCAGCCCAAACCAGTAAACTACGATCGCAGCTAAGGACTCCTAACTAAGCAGGGTTAAACACATAAGGAGCTTTCTAGCAAACAAAAGACCTGTAGGGGAAGGTTTGATACCAATGTGATCGGCTATTCGCAAAGCTTCTAGCAAAACTTGCCCCCTACAAGCGGTACACTCTTCTCAGAAATCTCCTAAGCTGCTGCCCTTCTACCTACATATTTTCGCAGAAAGCTACTGCTGATGTCTTGTAGTACGTTAGCAAGGGTTAGAACCAGCGCTACAAAAGCACTGGCGTATACTTTAAGGCTCTTTAATCCTCCTGAACGCTCTTTAGAAAGGAGCGATCGGAACCGTTTAAAGTTACTTACTAAGAGAAAACTGGTAGGTAATTTAAGACATAGAGTTTAAGCCCTTTTCCTTAAAGAAAAGGGCTTGAGTAAGGATTATTTACCTTGGCATTTAGCTATGCCAGCCGCTGGCTTAACCAATCACTAATTGCAGCGATGTCAAAGATATTTGTCTTTAACAGCGTTCTGCAACACAAGTTGATGATGCAGAACGCTGTTTCGACCTTACGGCTTAAGCACAACTTTGATACATTTGTCCTTCTTGTGCTTGAAGATCTCATAACCACGTGGGGCATCAGCCAGAGGCATAGGATGAGTAATCACAAACGAAGGATCAATATCACCGTTTTGAATGTGCTCCAATAGTGGTTGCAGATAACGGTGAACGTGAGTTTGCCCCATTTTGAAGGTCAACCCTTTGTTAAACGCAGCACCCATGGGCACTTTATCTAGCAAACCACCGTAGACACCTGGCATCGAAACATATCCACCTTTGCGGCAGGCAACAATCAATTGACGCAGCGCGGTTGGTCGATCGGTTTCAAGGCGCACTGCTTGCTTTGCCTTATCGTACAAGGCATCAAGACCAGTGCCATGCGCTTCCATCCCAACTGCATCAATCACGGAATCAGGACCACGCCCTCCGGTCATTTCCTTGACGGCTTCGCCAGCATCCACTTCTTCGTAGTTGATGACTTCTGCTTTGCCCTGTTCTTTTGCCATTTGCAGACGCTCGGGAACGCGATCGATCGCGATCACCCGCTCGGCACCCAGCAGGTAAGCACTGCGGATAGCGAATTGCCCAACTGGACCGCAACCCCAAACAGCAACCGTATCACCAGGCTGAATGTTGCAGTTTTCGGCTGCCATGTAGCCAGTAGGGAAAATATCGGTGAGGAACAAAACTTGCTCATCGGTCAGCCCATCGGGAATCTTGAACAGACCGACATCTGCAAAGGGTACACGCGCATATTCTGCTTGCCCGCCAGCGTAACCGCCAAACAAATGGGAATACCCAAACAAACCCGCAGCGGAATAGCCATAGAGTTTTTCAGCCATCCAGGCATTTGGGTTGCTGTTGTCACAAAGGGACGACAACGCACGGCTACAAAAATAGCAACTGCCACAAGAAATGGTGAAGGGAACAACGACGCGATCGCCAATTTGCAGGTTCTTTACTGAAGGACCTAATTCAACCACTTCTCCCATAAACTCGTGACCCAAAATATCCCCAGATTTCATTGAGGGAATAAAGCCATCATAAAGATGTAAGTCAGAGCCACAAATGGCGGTAGAAGTAATTTTGACGATCGCATCACGGGGATTGAGAATTTTAGGATCGGGCACATTATCTACCCGAACATCATTGGCACCATGCCAGCAAACTGCTTTCATTAAATACAAACTCCCAGCGACAGTAAACTAATTGAGGCGAAATAATGCACTCGTAGCCAGGAGCTAATCAAAGGTGTCTTTCACAGCATCAGCCGCACGTTCAAAGGCACCACGAGTATTCTTGCCTACATTCTTAGCAGCTTGTTTGGTGCGGGTATTACGCCCACTTTGAGGCGATTTTTTACCCGGAGGTGTTCCACCCTCTTCGCCAGTGCGAAAGCTGCGTCGATAGTCTTGAGTTGCCGCTTGAAGATTGTGGTAAGACCGATTGACGGCGCTACTGTCACCCTTAACGTTAGACACATCATTAGTCGAGCGAGAGTCAGCTGCCAAAGCACTTTGAGCCACATGGCTAAAGGCTGTGCCTAGAAACAAAGCAACAGTAAGCAGTGAAATGGTGAAAAACTTACGTAGTTGAGCAATACGATTCATGAGTTTGTCCTCTGCGAAAAAGTAGGTGTGCGTTAAAATTTGCGATGATTGAACTTTGAGATGGTTAAACAGCACCGTGTTTATGGCTTGATGTCATTCAAGAAATCTTTGGTGCTTTGTGGTAGAGGTTCATCCAAATTGAGCTTCTCGCGTACGTTGTCAGCCGTGCGCTCGATCGCATTCTTGGCTTGTCCAGTTGCTTTTTTGGCTGCTTGCTTCGTGTAAGCAGAGTCTTCTTTCAGCTCTTTTTTGTAACTCTTGGCTTTATCCTCGAGTCTGGAATGAGCTTCATCAGGGCTAGTAGCCTGATCGATTTCATAAGCAGCCGCTTCAGGGGTCAGTGGTGCGGCGATCGCAGCCGTCTGCAAATCACCAACAAACAGAGAACCTAAAAGCAACACAACAGCGACCAAAAAGGCGCTGAAAGATTTACGTAATTGAGCTATATAAATCACAAAAAACTCCTCGATAAAATCTAAGGTTGAAATGAACTGAGAAAGAGTGCTTATAGAGAGCAATATTCTTATAAGCACTGGGTAAGGAGTGCTGAGTTTTAGGGTTTTAGCAGCACTTTGACACAGCGATCTTGCTTATGTTTGAAGATCTCGTAGGCGTGCTTTGTGTCATCTAGGGGCAGGGTGTGCGTAAACACAAAGGATGGATCAATATCGCCGTTCAAAACATGCTCCAAAAGGCGGGGCATATACTTCTGACCGTGCATTTGTCCCATCCTGAGGGTTAGCCCTTTGTTGAACGCAGCGCCCATCGGCATTTTGTCGACAAAGCCGCTGTAGACACCCATGACAACAACGGTGCCGCCCTTACGACAGGCAACAATCATCTGACGCAAGACGTGAGGGCGATCGGTTTCTAGACGTACTGCCTGCTTGGCTTTGTCGTAAAACCCTTCCAGCCCCATCCCATGCGCTTCTAACCCAACCGCATCTACGCAGGCATCAGGACCTCGTCCGCCTGTCATCTCCTTAAGCGCTTCACCAGCATCCATTTCTTCATAGTTGATGATTTCGGCACCACCTTTCTCTCTTGCAAGCTGCAACCGCTCTGGTACGCGATCGATGGCAATGACCCGCTCAGCACCCAGCAAGTAAGCACTTCGTATGGTGAATAGACCCACCGGACCGCAACCCCAAACGGCGACTGTATCACCAGGTTGAATATCACATAAATCGGCACCCATATAGCCTGTAGGGAACGCGTCCGAAATCGGCAGCAGTTGCTCATCAGGTAAATGGTCTGGCACTTTGATTGACCCTAAGTCAGCAAAGGGAACACGTATATATTCCGCTTGAGACCCTGCCAAACCACCAAATAAATGGGAGTAACCAAAGATAGCGGCTGTCCCAAAACCAAAGAGGGGTTCTTGCATCCAGCCATTGGGATTAGAGTTGTCGCACAAAGACCACTTCTGTTGCTGGCAATAGAAGCACTGTCCACAACCAACAATTGATGATGCAACAACGCGATCGCCCCGCCGTAGCTGCTTTACCTCATGCCCAACATCAACCACTTCTCCCATGAATTCGTGACCAATAATGTCACCGGGCTTCATAGAAGGGATGTAACCATCGTAGATATGGAGATCCGATCCACAGATGGTTGTTGACGTGATTTTGAGAATGGCATCACGCGGGTTCAAGATTTTGGGGTCTGGTACGGTTTCAACTCGCACATCATGAGCACCGTGCCAGCAAACAGCTTTCATCGTTTATTTAGCTCCTAAAAGTTGCGTTAGGGGTTAGGAGAGAATCCCAGCCCCTAACGTTGCATTAGCTTCTACAGGCTGGCTGACCTTCAGTAGTGGCAATTTCACCCGCTTCCATCAATTGCTTAAAGCGGTTAAGTTCGTCACCAATTTGTTGTTCGGGTTCTTCGCCAAACAGTTTGGCTAGAGCACTGCCCAAAACGCCACCGGGAGGGTTGTATTCGATGACGACTTTCACTTCTGTACCTCGATTGCCAGGGGCGGGCTTGAAGCGAACAAAACCGGAATTATCTACATCGGCACCTTCGATCGAAGCCCATGCAATCAATTCATTGGGACGATCGTCAATAATATCAGCATCCCATTCAATACTTTGTCCCATTGGGGCTTTGGCTACCCAGTGCGATCGCCGCATATCCATCACAGTAACGGATTGCACATGCCTCATAAACGTCGGCAGGTTTGCAAAATCATGCCAGTAGGCATAAAGTTCTGCGGCTGGCTTATTGATTGTGACTGTTCGCTCTGCCCGAATGACCTTGTTCAAGCCAACAGCATCAGTGACGACAGTGGGTAGGCTCTTTTCACCTTGAGCGCCGTGATAGGCAAGGCTACCACCCGCTATAGCAGTCAAGACGCCACGCAGCGATCGCTGCTGCAAACCAAAGAGCACCATGGCACCGCCGCCAATAATCGAAGCCCACCGTTCAGTATCACCCGGCGATGAAGCTGACGGTTGATCGTTTTGTATGGTCGTAATCTCTTCCATAATTTCACGTTCTCCTGCGATCGTGTTTGTTAATGCTGTTTGCTAAAACCAAAGCTTCATGAACTTGGCTCTGTTTGATGCCAGTTCGTGTTTACGTCTGGTTGCTTAACTCTTGCCACCCGATGCCTGGTTTGCCAGCAGGGCTAAAACGGCGGCTCCCACAGTTCCAGCAACGCCCCATCCGAGTGCAGGGTGGCGATCGAACCAATCGGTAACGCTAGGTATCGTAAGATTGCCAAAGTCACCTTCAATGCGATCGTGTTCTGCTACTGGCTCGTAGAGGTTATTTGGTGCGTCTGCTGACTTCAATTCATCTGTTTTCTGCCCCTTAAAACCTGTCAGCACCAACAGGGAATCAACTAACGATGGGGAGACCCGTTGCAAAACGTCTAGAACCTTGCCAACGTCACCAACAATAAAATCGCGTGTGGGATGTTCGGCGGTATAGAGGATGGCATCTACAACCAAGCTGGGTTCGTAATAGGGAGGAATACCAGTTGGTTTTACGCCCAGTTTAGTCAAGCCATTGTTATAAAACGGCGTATTAATCACTGCTGGTTTAATGCTGGTAACACTGACTCCACTGCCCTCATGCTGCAATTCAACTCGAAGCGATTCGAGAAAACCTTCCACGCCATGTTTCGCGCACGAATAAGGGCTTTGCAGAGGAAGCGCCCGTCGCCCTTCCATTGAAGAAATGTGGATTAAAGCACCTTGCCCTTCACGCTTAAGATGGGGTAAGGCAACCATGGCACCATAAACCTGTCCCATTAAGGTGACATCAATGACACGGTTAAACTCTTCTGGTGTCACTTGCTCAAACGGTGCAAAAACGCCAGTTGCAGAGGAGTGCACCCAGGTATCCAAGCGTCCATATGTAGCAACGGCTTTGTCAGCGATCGCTTGCACCTGTTCAAAGACAGAGACATCCGCTGTAACCGCTGTTGCCTCACCACCAAGCTGATGGATTTCATTAACTAACGATGCCAAGCCTGACTCGCTCCGAGCTGACACTACAACCTTGGCACCGCGTTGTGCAAAGCGAAGTGCGGCTTCACGCCCGATGCCACTAGAGGCTCCAACAATGGCGACGACCTGCTGTGCTATTGGCTTAAGTTGCATTCCTGCTCCTAAAAACGGTTTTATCGATTTGATTGATTTCGTTACTTTTATTTGTCTAGCGCACGTTGTAATGAGTGCGACTTGTCGGCTGCCTATCCCAATAGCAAAAGCAAATGGGTCAATCCTTTAAAGCACCTCTCTAAGCTACTGAGAATGACGGTTTCATCCGTCCATCACTGGGAAGAGGCGTTGTCTGTCTGAGGGAGGAGCATCTGTTAAGCGATGCCGTAGCAACGTTACGTTGTAGCGATGCTGCTGATAACAGTAAATTGGAAAGCAACTGTATCAGTAGTAAAGATTCCTCAGGTCGTTAGGCACAATTATTGAAGGTGCATTGAGACTTCGCGTTCGTCTAAGCGTCCCTCGGCTTGAGCACTTAGGTCGAAAGCTTATGCCGAAGTCTCAATGCTTTTAATCCTGTGTGCCGGCGGATTGAGCGTAGTCGAAACCCAGTCTTTGCGTGGTGCTTAATTTAGCCCTCCTACTTAGTAGAGGCTATCTGTTATAAAGCAATGGTGTTTATAACGACCGAGAGAAGATTGCAACTATGACGCCTTCTGCATACTGCGCCTCTTCTGCGCTTCGGGTTGTAGTCTATACCGATGCAATGGGTATTGGTGGCGCAGAAATTAGCCTGGGTCATTTAATTGCCCATGTGTCGAGCGACATTGCCATTACTGTCGTAGGAGTCTCACAACGTGTTGTAGACGCGATCGCCGTTCACCGTCCTCAGACTCAAGGGTTTGTGCTGCCTACAACAGGCATTCAATCGCTGCTGGCACATCTAACAACATTCCATCAACTACAGCCGGATGTGGTGCATTGCAATCTCTGTACGCCGTGGGCATGTGCAAGTGGGTTGGTTGCAGCACTATCGTTACCGAACGTGCGAGTCGTGCGAGTGGATCAATTACCGTTACGTACGACGGGCGCGATCGAACTATGGCGCACACGCACTTTATCATTACGTGTGGATGCCCATGTTGCAGTCGGTGAGGCATCTGCAAGGCGAATGGAAGATTTTTATGCACTGGGTCGGCACACTGTTCTTTCGGTGCCAAACGGTGTGCCTGCTGAAGTGAGCCACCCCTCTATGCCAGTTAAGCAGCATGATGGCTTATTGATTGGCAGCGTGGGGCGACTAGACGCAATGAAAGCACATGATGTTTTGCTACGAGCGATCGCCCAGGTAGACAATGTACAGGTGGAAATTTTGGGCGAAGGCGAACAACGCCCAACCTTAGAAGCACTGGCAGTTGAGTTAGGCATTCACGATCGCGTCAGCTTACCAGGATGGATTGAACAACCCCGCGATCGCTTACATCAGTACGATCTTTTCGTCCTACCATCACGTTCTGAGGGTTTTCCATTGGCGATCGTGGAAGCGATGTTAGCCGCACGCCCAGTAATTGCAACACGGGTAGGCAGTATTGCCGAAGCCGTTATTCCTGATGAAACAGGCATCTTAATTGAGAAAGATGATGTAGCAGGTCTGGTGTCTGCGTTATGCCGTTTAAGAGATGATGCCGCACTGCGTGAACGCTTAGGGCAACAGGGACAAGCGTTGGCAAATGCACGTTTTACAGCCCTACAGATGGCTAAGCGCTATGAAGAAATTTGGCAGAAAGTTTTGTCAATGCCGCGATCGCCCCGACTGTACGTACCACGCCCCCGCGATTAATGGTTATCACACAAAAGCTGCTAGCAACACCCAGTAAGGGCTGACGCTAGCAGCTACATTATTTGCCTAGAGATTGGAGGTTTAGTTCAACGTGAATACCCTTAAGAAACTGTTCTTAAGAAGCGAGGTGGAGCAAACGGACAACGCTGTAACCAGCAAGATCCCATAGCAGGTAGGCTACAAAGCCAATCATTGCCAGGCGACCATTCCAAAGTTCAGCTTGAGGAGTCCAACCAAACAGCCATGCGTTGCGGTCTTTGCCGTTAAAAGCAGGAGCGGCTGTGGGGGTTAAAACGGATTTATCGGTAGAGGATTGCATGGTTGATTTCCTTAACTCAGTTGATTCCATTACTGTAACGATTCATAAAGGATGCCTACTCTACCAAAAGTTACAGATCGTTACATGATCAGTTGCATCGCTTGTATAACCATACGGAATGCTACCTGAAAGCGTTATCCCAGTTACTTTTTACTGTTTAAGCGCACCAAGATTGAGTACAGGATTGAGCAAGGCTGATTGGTAGAGTTGCAGATGTGCGTCTGCGATCGCATCCCATACCAAAGTTTGAGTAATGGTACGACTTGCGTGTTTCAGTTGCTTGCCGTTTGTACGATCGTGCAAAAGTTCAGTGAGCGCGATCGCTAGCTCGTTGACATCACGAGGGGGAACGAGGCGAAGGCAATTCTCTAGCTCACGATCAGGGGAGTCAGGTTGGGTTGCAATCACAGGCAAATCGTGCGCCAGCAGTGCCAGTAGGGAACCGCTTTTTAACGTGACACCGTGATTAAAGGGCAGCACACCTATATCAGCGCCAGACAGATAACAGGAGGCAGTTTCAGCAGACACGTAGCCTGTGAAATGAACGGTTTCGCCTAGCTCTAAAGCAGCCACCCGCGTGTGTAATTGCTGCCAGTAGGTGGTTGCTTGCTCACCTACCAATGCCAAACTTTCCACACCACCAATGAGGAGCAACCGGGCATGAGGATGAGTAGCAAGGACTTGTTTGAAGGCAGGCAGCAGCGTTTCTAACCCTTTCACAGGATGCAGAAAGCCGAAGAAGGCAATGATTTCTGTCTCCGCTGCCCAGCCACACACCTCGCGCAACGTTTGACGAGCACTGGTTTTGTCAATCGGAACAACATCAATATTGGGCGCAATCGCCAGACGATGAAGGCGATCGCTCAAGGCTGGCAACCGCTCTCGCAGGGCTATTTCAGCATCAGCATTCGTGGTGATAATGACATTGCTAAACGTTAGCAGAAACCCATCTTCTCGATCCCACCAGTCGTGGTGCTGTCCCCATTGCTTCAACCATTCCAGCAGAGGCGGCGGTAACCAGCGAGGTTGCCATTCCCACCAACCGTATTCATGCACTGTAACGACGATCGGCTGATGCCAACCCGTTGCCCGCAGCAGTAAGGGCAGCAAAAAGATGGCGCGTTCAAAGCTATACGTCCCAGCCGCGTGCTGAATATGCAGAACATCTGTAGGTACGGCGTGGAGCGATCGCACCAGTGGGATCAGTGAAGACAAGCGCCAGTCTCGCACTGCCCCAATAATGTCTGGTGTATTCGCCGTTTGGGCAGCAGTATGGGTAGTCATGACGACGGATTGAATGCCCCGTTGCTCAAGACTGGTGCGGAGGCGATCGGTGTAGTGAGCCACGCCACAGCGGGTCGGTTCATAGGTGCCTGCAATCAGCGTGACGTGAACCATAGGATTATCGGTAGTGTGAATCTAAGAGGCAAATGACCTTGTAAGTAAGCTGCTGCTATTGCCCCCAGCACTCTTATTCGAGGGGCGTAGGGGAGTTAGGACCCCACAAAACGGGGGGGCGGGGGGAAGTCCCCCGATCAGGACTAGCAACGAAGCCAGAATTTGTGTGCACGAACGTCGTTTGTAACAGCGCTAATCCAGCTTCAACCACCTGTTCGGGTGCAATGTCTAAACACTCCAGCTTGAAGGGGCAGGTGAACGCATAGCAGGGGCTACAGTCGGTTGGCTGGCGCAACAGTCGTGCAGAGGTATGACGCGGTTGCCACTGGCATTCGTATTCGGTGCCTGCAAATAAAATAACGCTGGGGGTACGAGTGGCATCAGCGAGATGCATGGTAGAAGTGTTGTTGCTCAACATCAGGCTTGTTCTAGCAATCAGCGCTGCCAGTTCGGCAAGACTGGTGTGCCCAATGAGATCGATCGCACACGTACCCAACTGTTCTAGCAAAGGCGCACTGTGAGCACGATCGTTCGCTACACCTGTCACCACAACGCGATAACCCGTTTTTGCTGCTAACTGCTGGGCTGCAACCGCAAAGCGATCGGCAGCGTAATTACGCGACTGGCAACTTGTCCAGGGATTGAGCAAAATGTATGGCTCGTCGGGTTTCAACCCCTGCTCTAATAGTTTTGCGGCTGCACTGTGCTGAGCGGCGGTTGGTATTTGAATGCGGAGGCTACGATCGCTGACGGGGAAACCGACGGCTTCGATTAAGCGCAAGTTTCGTTCCACTTGATGCATCGTATCCAGCCCTGCTTTAACCTCGGTTGTCAGGACAGAACCACCCCATTCTTTAGACTGCCCCAGGCGTAAGGGAATGCCTGCCAAATAGCACATGAAGCCTGCCGGATGGGGCGTTTGGCTAAAGCTCGTGAAGATAATTGCCGCATCAAACTGGTGATCGCGCAGGGTTTGAATGAATGCCTGCTCGCGATCAGGATCAAACCCTAGTTTGCCTAAGTCTTGCCATAGTGCCCGGCACGGTAAAACCTCATCCACCCACGGCAAGAGTGCGGCTGCCTGCGCTCCCCCAGGGCTTGCCATCAAGGTTAAACGGGTGGCTGGCAAGGCTGCTCTCAGCGCACCCAGGGCAGGGCTGGTCATCAATACATCGCCAATGTTGTCTAGCCGCATCACCAGGAGGTTACGGACGGATGACCATTGCTGCTGTAGGGCGTGATCAAAGGGGATCGGGGCGATCGCGTGCAGCTTAGAGTCTGAAGCGTTGGATTCTGGGCTTGGCATTCCGAGTTCTGAGTTGGATGGTTCAAGTTCTGCGTTTGGCAATCAGAGGTTAGAGGTCGAAGAATTAAGTTCCAAGCTCGCCGTTCCGAGTTCTAAGCTCGACACTCCGAGTTCTAAGCTTGAATGACCGAGTTCAGAGGTTGGTCGTTTAACGCTAGAGGCTAAAGTTTTCAGAAAGGGCGCGGCAGCAGCCAGGACTTCGGCAGGCGAGATGTCCTCCAGGCAGGTGTGCCAGCGATCGAAGGGGCATTCGCCGCTGTACCAACAGCGCTGCGTGGTGAAGTTGTTGATTTGGCGTTCAGGGCAGTCTGGGTAGCCTTGTAGATTGATGTGCGGTGCGGGTTGTCCGTAACGCTCGTGCCAGGAGGGACCAAACAGCGTGGTGGTTGGCGTTTGCAAAGCGGCGGCAATGCGAGCGGGTCCCGTATCGGCTGCAATCACTAACGCAGCGGTTGCCATCAGTGCTGCTAGCGATCGTAAGGTTCCCGGTGCCCACACCTTCGCAGTACCGCCGATCGCTTCCACAATCTGTGCTGACTCAGGATCAGAGCCAATAGGCACCACGATCGTGGCGTTGTACTGTTGCTGTAAGGCTTGCCCCACCCGCACAAAGTTTGCCGTTGACCACCGCTTAATAGCCATCCCGGCATCGGGATACAGGACGACGAGGGGCTGGGCGATCGCGCCAAGCTGCTGCTGTACGTGGCATTGTTCGGCAGGCAAGAGATGCAGTTGCGCGGGTGCGCTGTCAGCAGGTGTAATCAACCCTTCGGCTTGCAGGATTTGCAAAAAGCGATCGCCAACCTTCTGGTTAGGTGGCGGCGATCGCCAGAGATTCGTCACTACGCGAGGGACACTGCTCTGCTGTAGCAACGTGTCAATGCCGTCATAGTTTGTATCCGACACAATTAAGTCGAAAGACTGGCGTTTTAGCACTGCCTCAATAGCGCTTCGAGCAAGGTGAGGTGCATCAGGCTGGGGTTTAAGGCAAATCACTTCATGAATCAGGGGATCGCTTTGGATTAGTTCGCCACCCGATGCAAAGGTTAAAACAGTGAGTTTTGCTTGTGGGTAAGCACGACCCAACGCTTGAATTGCAGGCAGGGCAATCAATACGTCACCAATGCCGCCCAGCAACTCGATAAAGAGAATAGACTGTACGTCTGGCTTCATTTCCTAGAAAAAGGCTGCTCGGTTGACCAGTCGATCGCGTTGTCAGCAGCAACATGGCGATCGGGAATCGTCGTTGGTACTTCCTGGTGATAAGCGCCGGAGGGTATGAGTCCACAACCGCCATAACGCGCCATCAGTTCAAGCTGCACCCGCACATCTTCGCCTCCATGCTCTGGTGGCAGGTCACGCCAAAAGTTAAAACCACCAATGCTACGAAGTTTGTCAGCGTCGTACAGTACGCAGCCTGCCACCCAGGTGACTTTATACTTGCGTGGATGGTTAACGGCTAATCCCAAACGCTGCTGCACATGGTAGAGATTTGCCGCATTGTGCAGCCGCCATCGCTCCCATTGCGGTGTATCGGGTCTCACCAGTTCTGGCTGTACAGCACCCTGCCAAAACTCGATCATCTGCTCATGAGGACGCACATCCTGGTGAAAACTCAAGCCATGCATAGCGTTGCCCACAAACCCACAGCCTTCTGTTTGAATGGCTGACAATAGCTGTTGAATGACGTTTGCTTCTAAGATCACATCGTCATCCAGATAAAGAACGTAAGGAGCGATCGCCTGATCAAGAAGAAATTGACGCTGTTCCGCAATGCCCCAACGCGGTAAGTGCTTGTGTTGATCAACGATATGCCCATGCGCTTGCAGCACCCGCAAGACTGCCTGCACTTCGCCTGTTGCAAGGGGATTACTGCCCTCTGTTTGATCAGAAATGACAATCCGAAAGTTCTGAAATGTCTGGGCAATGAGGCTGGTCAGCGTGACGGCTAACGCTGTGGGACGGTTACAGGTGGGAATCAAGACATCTACCAGTGTCATCGCCAGACCTCCCTTGCCGTTGGCACCCATGTTGCTGATTGACAATCGCTCTCAAGGCTGACCGTCAGCGCTGGTCGGGTCAGTATGGTTGCCATCGAGTCTGGTTCGATTGTTGATGGGCTGCCAGCCAGCAGTTCACAAGCGGCTTTAAAGACCTCATCAGGAGTCACCAACTGCAAACAGTGATGGTGCCCTTCAGGGCAAAGACTTTTGTAGCAAAACTTGCACGGCACATCATGAAACAACACGCGATTGGGCACACCCCAGGGTGTGTGCTGCGGATTGGTCAACGCATATAAATCAACGACAGGCGTACCCACAGCCGCAGCAAGATGAGCGGGACCTGTGTTATTGGCAATAACAAGAGGGGCGATCGCCAACAGCGCTGCCATTTCTGCCAGATCCAGCGCGCCAACCAGGGAAAAGGACTCTATAGCCATTGCCGCTTGAATGCTTTCGACGAGCGATCGTTCTGGCTCTGTCCCTGTAAACACAATCTGACAGTTGGCATCCAGCACTAAACGGCGTGCAACGGCGGCAAAGCCTTCTGCCGCATAGCGTCGTGACAGGGCTGTGGCACCTGGATGGATGACGACCCACGGTTGCTCTCTGTTAAGTCCAAGCCGCGATAAATGGTCAAAAACTCTCTGATAATCGCTCTCTGGCACCTGCAACGACAAACGCTCATCAGTAATGTGGAACCCGACGCTAGCGACAAGATCCAGTTGACGACGCACTTCATGACGAATGCCACTGCTGGGTTCTGGGTCAAGCACCCAGTTGGTAAGGAGTTGATAGGGGTTTTCGTGGCAGTGCGCCAGCCGCAACGGGATATCCGCCAGGTAGCACAGCAACGCAGACGGTAAGGGATTTTGGCTAAACACAGTAAAAATCACGGCTGCGTCAAAGTTGCCCTCCCGTAAGGTTTCCACCATTGCTAGTTCGGGGCGGCTGTTCAAGCGTGGTGACGTTGCCTTCATCCATGGCGGATCGTAGGTCATCACCTGATCGATTTCTGGCACTAAAGCCGCAACTTCAGCCCCCGATCGTGACGTGAGTAAGGTAATGTGGCGACCGCCTGCTAACGCCTTAATCGCTGGAGTGGTCATCAACACATCACCGATCGCATCTAACCGGATACATAAAATCTTTTTTGCCTGTTGCCATTGGTCTTTTAAGTTCGGTTCTGGTACATTCAGCGCTTGTAACCCAATTGCTTGAAAATTGAGCGCTTGTAAACCTGGCTCTTGCAAACTCATGCAACCTCCTTTGTTGATGGATTACGTTCAGCACTACTGCACCATAGGGATGCCTGGTTAGCCAATGGTTCAATCTGCGATGGCATGGCGGCGCTAGCTGTTTGCAATTCTTCCATTGAGCAAGTTGCAGTGCCGTCTTTGGCAATCACTACTGCCGCTGCCGTAACCGCTAGTTCTGCTGCGATCGCGACAGGGGCGTTACTTGCTAGAGCAAGGGTCAACGCGCTGATAAAGGTATCGCCTGCACCCGTTGTTTGCCTGCAAGTGGTAGGTTTTGCCTCAATCGGCTGAGGGGCTTGCTCTCGTTGCAAAATGACGGCACCCTCTGCATCTAGCGTCACAATAACCATCTTGGCTCCCGTCAGGTCAAGCAGCCGATCACGCTGTCGCGCTATAGAATCAAGGCGAGTTCCCATATCAGGCATAGAATCCGCAGTCCCCACTGGGTCAGTCAGCAGGCGACAGGCTTCGTCGTAATTAGGTTTGACAACCGTGGCACTTAGCGATCGATAGCGTGCCAACCGTTTGGAATCCACAACTAGCAATATTGGTGCAGTAGCCTGGAGGGTGGCAATCGTGTCTATCACTCGTTGGGTCAGCAGACCATAGCTGTAATCAGAGATGATGACAGCATCACAGTGTGGCACCAGAGATTGCAGTCGTTCAATCAATTGCTGTTCAATCTCAGGCGCGATCGCGTCAGTGCTGCCCTGATCAAGCCGCACCACCATTTGAGAGGCTGCCATAATGCGCTGTTTGGCTAACGTATGGCGAGAGGGTTGCACCAAAAGTCCATCGGTTTCAAGCCCATAGTGCTCTAGCGTTTGCCGCAATCGATCGCCGTCTCCATCATCCCCAACCACAGATAGAAAGGACACCCGCGCCCCAAGAGCATGAAGATTGACAGCCACGTTGGCGGCACCCCCTGGACGATCGCTACGGTCGTCCAACGTCACAACCGGAACCGGAGCCTCCTGGCACAAACGGTTCGCACTACCCATCAGATAGCTGTCAAGCATGGCTTCACCCAGCACAACGACATGGCGATCGACGAACGTATTGATTAAGCCAGGTAAATTCGTGTACATGGATGTTGGTCTTGAATAGTAGCCAGCAATTCTAAGCGTTTTGAGTTCAGCTTTTAGCCTTCAGCCTTTAGCCTTTTGTCCTCTGCCTCCCATCGCCTGACGCTCTGGAAAGTCTGCCCTCTGCCCTCCGCCCTCTGCCTTCCTAATTATTGCTGCCGCTTCAGCCAAATCCATCGTTATGTAATGGGGTTCTCGATCGGCTGAACGTAGCCATTCCGTTTCATTACCATTGTTGAGCAGAATCGTTTGGCAACCAGCGCTCCGACCCGCTTCCACATCGTTGAGAATATCGCCGATAAACCAGGACGCCGTTAAGTCAATAGCATGGTCACGGGCAGCTTGAATTAATAAACCAGGAGCCGGTTTACGACAGGCACAGGCGATCGCATATTCCGCTACAGTGCCTTCTGGATGATGGGGACAATAGTAAAAGCCAGCCAGCGACACATTGAATGGTCTCAACAGCACGTGCAAGCGTTGTTCAACTGCTGCCAATGCCGACTCAGGAAAATAGCCGCGTGCGACTCCAGATTGGTTAGAAATGACAATCAGTTGATAACCCATCTGATGCATCTGCCCTAGCCCTACGCCTGCACCCACCGTTAAGCGCATCTGTGCGGGGTCAACGTTGTATGGTACATCTTCAATTAATGTGCCATCTTTATCCAAAAACACGGCTCGATGCTTCATCTCCTGGCTCCTGACTTCAGCTTTCAGCTTTCAGCATAGAGTTGCTTCCTACTTCTGACTCTTGACTCCTGACCCTCACCTTTTTTACGGCCACGATGATTCCTGCATGGGCAACACCATCACTTCAGGGATTACCGTTGCCTCTGGTTGAGACAGCACATAGCGAATGGTATCTGCAACGTTTTTGGGATCTTGGAGTTTCTCCAGAGGAGTATCGGGAAAGCGATCGAGAATAAAGGGTGTTTGCATTCCACCCGCTAGCACAGCCGTAACCTTAATCCCATGAGGACGGGCTTCCACATGAAGGGCATGGCTAAAGCCTAAAAGACCCCATTTGCTAGCGTGATAGGCAGATGCATTTGCCCAGGCACGCTTCGATGCCGTAGAGGCAATGTTAATAATGTGCCCTCGTTTCTGTTGCTGCATGGTGGGTAACACCTGTTTTGAAAGGACGAATGGCGCACGCAGATTGACTGCCAGCACACGATCCCACTCGGCGATCGTCAATTCATCCACTGGCAAGGTGACATCAGTACCCGCATTATTAATCAGAATATCTAACCGACCAAATTCGCTCACAATTTCTGCGACGGCTATTTCTACTTGATGTTCATCACAAACGTCTAACCGCATCGCTTTGGCTTTACCGCCATCTGCCTGAATCTCTAAGGCGATGGTTTCAGC
The DNA here is from genome assembly GCF_014695795.1 of Phormidium sp. FACHB-592. Taxonomy (NCBI): domain Bacteria; kingdom Bacillati; phylum Cyanobacteriota; class Cyanophyceae; order Oscillatoriales; family Oscillatoriaceae; genus Phormidium; species Phormidium sp. FACHB-592. Next base: position 297,159 of record NZ_JACJOZ010000074.1, on the reverse strand, counting down.
TAACTCTTCACGAATATCTGCCACGATCGCGATCGCACCTTCAGTACCCAACATTCGGCAAATGGCTTCGCCTAGCCCACGTCCACCACCCGTTACCAGTGCTACTTTTCCAGTTAGCTCATTCATAATTTAAGTCTCCTTCCACTTTTTGTCCTTTCTATTAGCCGATGGGCGCTGGGAACTGATCAGGCGCAATGGCTTTACCGTCAGGCGCAATCGCTTTACCAAGCTGACGCTCAATCGCCTGAAGATGGTTTGCTAGGGGCTGACGGCTCACCACAGATGACGGTGCCACAAACCACTGTTCCACCAGTTCACAGAGCAGATGAATAATGACAATTTGTACTTCTTGAATGTGCTGCGGCTCAGACGATGGCACCAGCAAGCAATGGTCTGCCAACAAGCGCAACTCGCCCCCATCGCCCCCTAAAATAGCAAGCGTCTGCATTCCCAGCGATCGTGCCACTGTAAAAGCCTGCACCACATTTTGCGATCGTCCGCTAGTGCTAATGCCGATCAGCACATCACCCGCCTTGCCAAAGGACTCCACTTGACGCGCAAATACATTGTCATAGCCCATATCATTCGCCCAGGCAGTTAACACTGCGCTATCTGCCGTTAGCGCCATGGCTGGAAAGCCCGGTCGGTCTCCACACCGAAAACGACCCACAAATTCTGCGGCACAGTGTTGAGCATCGGCGGCGCTGCCACCATTACCGCACAACAGCACTTTCCCGCCTTGCTGAAAGCAATCACTGAGCATGGCTGCCGCTGACAAAATTGAGTCCTGTAGCTGCTGCCGTGATGTTTGTAGGGCGGTTAAGGCACCCTCGAACCTGCGATCGATCAGTGCCAGAGCATTAATAGTAGACCGCTGCTCGGGTTGATTCTCCGCAACAACGCGCTCGTAGAGGCGTGCAATTGCAGTCGTGACTGTCTGCCAGGTGAACAAAGCGTTAGCGCGTTTGATCGCTTGCTGTCGGAAGGTAGAGAGCAATTCAGGCTGCTGATAAAGGTAAGCCAGACGTTCAGCGATCGCCACTGGCTCATTAGGTGGCACCAGATAACCTGTTTCGCCATCCCGCACCGTAAATTTAATGCCGCCCACATTGGCACCAATCACAGGGGTGCCACACGCCATCGCTTCGATTGGTGTAATGCCAAACGGCTCGTACCAGGGAGTTGTGATAAATACATCAGCAGCGCTGTAGTAATACTTCAACATTTCGCGCCGCTGACGACCCATAAAGATGACGCGATCGCTGATTCCAACCTCAGCAGCGATCGCCTTGAGCCGAGACACTTCGGCAGTGATGCGTGAGTCAAAATCATTACCATCACCACCAACTACAATCAAATGCGCGGGCGTTTGGTAGTCCTGAACCAGATGAGCCAGACTCCGAATTACTGTATCAATACCTTTGCGGGGCACCATGCGACCCAGTTGCAAAAGGACACGCTCATTGGCAGGCAACCCTAAAGCAACGCGAGCCAACGGCTTACTTAGTGGCTCAAACTCCGTTGGGTTAAACCCACAGGGAATGATCACAATCTTGCTAGGATCAGCATGATAGAGCTGGCACAAATCTTCCTCATCTTGAGGGCATTCGGCAATAATGGCATCCGCTTCAGCCGCAATTCGGTCTTCGATCGCAAACCGCTCATCAGGAAATTCATCTGCCTTGCCCTGATGCAGACGGCGCACCCGACCCAGTGCGTGAAACGTCATAACAAAAGGAATGCCCAACTGTCGCTTGACATCAGCTGCCACCAGACCTGACATCCAGAAGTTAGCGTGGATGAGGTCATAGGTAACAGTTTGACGCTTGCAAAACTGAAGCACATACCCGGTAAAGTCTGCCATAAACGGCAGTAGATCTTCTTTGCGAACGTGGGTTGCCGGACCAGCAGGAACATGAATCAGGCGCACTCCATCGACCCAGTCAGCGATTTCTGGCAAAAGGGTATGATCGCGTCGCGTAAACACATCCACCGTATAGCCCATTGCCGCTAAATGTTTGGCAAGCTGCCCAACGTAGACATTTTGTCCGCCGCTGTCAACGCCACCCAATACACCGAAGGGAGATGCGTGTTCGCTAATTAATGCAAGCCGTCGTTTCATGCTCTACCTCGTACTAACGTAGGGGGTGTTGAGTCACGTTGCCGCTCCTCCATACCTGTAGCCAGTGCAAACGCAGCATCCCAATCACGGGTAAACCGTTGGATGTTGAACCGTTCTTCAGCACAGCGGCGTGCGCCTTCACCCAGACGATGCGCCTCTGCTGGGTCATGAAGCAACTGCTGCATCACCGCCACTAGGCGATCGATATCTGTATCCACATAGCCAGAAACGCCGTTCTCAATCACAGTTGCCATCTCAGTTGTGGCTAAACCGACGATCGGCATACCGACCATCATGGCTTCACAGACAGCCAACCCCAGACTGGTATACCGAATGGGATTAAAAAAGAAACGATACCGCGCCTGAAAGGCAGGCAGTTGCAGATGTGGGATTTCACCTAAACCACCATTGTTTGTGCCCATGCCAACCAAATCCAGTGGTACCTGCTGCTGCACGCGCTCAAAAATATCAGCACCGAGCCGACGACCGCGCGATCGCAAGCCATTTACTACCACCAGACCGCGATCGAGTTCACCTGTATAGTGCACATCTGGCACCATAACGCCATGCTCAATAACACAAGTGGGTGTACGGCGACTGTCCCACATCAACGCATTAAACGGTGTGACATGAACTAACAGGATATTTGCATCGTCAACTGGATGACACGTATTGGTTGGATGCTCTTGCGGTGGATCATGCTCCAGGTAAAGGCGTGGCAACTGGCGCTGGGCTGCCGAGAGGATCTCGTACTGATCGTCCTGATAGTTTTTGCGCGACTGAAACAGCACACAATCAAACTCTTGCTCACGCACCGCTTCAGCAGGCACATCATGCACATTGTCTGACCACGGAAGTCCCCCCAAACGCCCTCCATAACCTTCAGGATGCCCTGGTTTTACAGGCAAGTAAAAGTGATGACGGGATTGCGTCAGGTAGTAAAGATAACTCCCATGCACATGCCAGGTTAAGATGCGTAATGGACGCATGACGATTACACACAATAATTTTTACTTAAGAGTTTGCACGGCTCGTAACACGAACCCTGCAAGCCGTAGAGGGCTTCTGTAGTAGGCTTAGAGTTATAGCCCACTTAAACGGACTAAACCGTTCTCTAGAAAGGAGTGCTTACCAAACGCCGCTATAGCAGTTGAAGAGAACGTCAAGACAGACATAAACCTTGAAGCGTCCTTTGAGCAAGAGCTTCGATTTATCCCTCATCCCTCATCCTATTGCTATGCATTCCCATCTTTAACAGTGTCCTTGAGGGATAGAACTTAGATGGGGTCTGGCTTAAATGGTTTTAGTAGAACTCAAATATCTAGCTGTACAGCCCATATTTAAGTACGCCTCTATCTATAGTGAATGGCTGCATGGCAACTTTCATCGGATATTTGCCCAATATGTGGTTGATCCCAATGTTCATCAACTGTGCATTTGCACAACTTATTCCCATCACCGTGGAGCGATCGTAAAAAAAGAGCCAGCCGAATCTGCATGGCAGCATCAAAACGACGTGGATCAAGTCCAGTCAGCAGGGTGATTTTTTCCAGGCGATAGCTAAGCGTATTGCGATGGATTGACAGCCGACTCGCAGTTGTTGAAAGGCAGCAATTTTCAAAAAAGAATACATCCAGCGTCTCAAGCAGTTCAGATTCCTGATCCAGAGGGCTGAGTAAATATCTAGCAAGATCAATCTTGGTACGTTCATGAGAAAGACCCACAAAAGCAGCAATGCCTAGCCCATCTAAGCAATGAACCTGATTTTGACCGGAAAACCGCTTACCCAGCGATAGTGCAGCACGCGCATCTTGATAGGAAGATGCCAGCCCCTTTAAGGTTGGGTGATAGCGACCAATGCCAATGTTAATAGTGGTGCGTGTGTCGCCTCGCAACCGATCGAGCAAGGCTGCTCCAGCTCGTTTCAGGGCAATTAGGTTTGCCCAAGAGGCATCAACGTGTCTTGGTTCATCCTCGCCGTTCGTCCATGCCGCTAAATCTTGTGTACTGCTGGCTTTAAGTACCGCGATTTCACCATCGCCGATATAGGCACAAATGGTATCGTTCGGTAAGTGAAAGAAGCTAACTACACTGCTAATCACAAGCTGGGCACGTCGCAAAATTTGTGCCGATGGTTCCAGTTCTCTTAGGGCGATCGTAGACAGAATATAATCAGCGGCATCAATTAAAAGCACGGCACGAGGGCGGGTGAGATCCATGCCCAAAATCTGACCTTCTCGTAGCAGGTTGACTTCGCTAGCGTTAGAGCCGCGTAACAGATCATGGATAAATTTGTTCTTCAGCTCATGCTGATCGGGTCGCGTTGCTGTGGCTTGACTTAGCAATAATTCCACTAGCACCTGCGCCGGACGGAGCGAGATCGCTTCACTTTGCGCTGACCGAACAATGAGTACCTCTCCCATTTGCCCATCAAAATGGATGGGAATGCTTAGAACTGGAGCGTCGATTGCCTCATGCTTGGCGTGAAGGGCACTTTCTGCATGAGGGTTACTCATTGCCACTACCGTGCCTTGCTCGTTCAATACCGAAACGTTTGCTGCCAAAAGTTGAGCGAGCCGCTCTGCAATGACGATCGCCACCTGTTTAAACTGCTGAGTCATACGAGTGTGTCTCCTTGCTCCACACGTTGCAGCCCCACCAGTGTTGCTTCTTTAGAGACAAGGGACAGTTGTAAAAGCATTTCTGCTTGCGCGATCGCATCCGCCAACGTGTCATTTTCCGCAGCACAAACGATACGATGCCGCGTGCGATTAAGGGGTGCCCATCGAGCCGGATCAGAGGTTGTAAAGATTACCACACTGGGCACCTGGAGGGCAGCCGCTAAATGAGAAACACCCGTATCGTTGCAAATGAGCAAGCACGCCCCTTTCAGCAAAACAGCCAAAGCACCCAAATTAGTACTACCAGCAAGATTGATTGATGGAGCCTGCATAAAGCGGGCAACTGCCTGCGTCAATGGCACCTCTTCTAATGATCCTGTCAGCACAATCTGATAGCCGTGCCGCGCCAATGCATCTGCTATGATGGCAAACCGCTTAGGAGACCAACGGCGATCGACAACACTGGCACCAGGATGAATGCAGATATAACGCCCGACCTGAAGAGAATGGGCTGCATCGATCGCCGCTATTGCCTTGTAATCTGCCTCGCAAAGTGGAAACTCTAACTCGTCCCCTTGCGCGGGTAGACCTAAAAATTCCATCAGCCGGATATAACGTCGTATCTCTGATTCCTCATGTAGATAAGGTAAAAAACTACTGGGTTCGGGGCAGTATTGCCCAGTCAGAAAAAAGCCAGCAGTACGCTTGGCACCCAGTAACACGGTGAGCGGGTTTGTCAGAATGCCGCTGCCCTGCATTTGCAAAGCTAAATCAAAGCGTTTCTTCTGTACGGTTGCAAGAAAAGTAGGAAATGCCTGAAGCTGTAGCGCTTGCTCCGGCAAACCGGGATAGCCTGGAAAGGGCAGTAGGTCATCCACATACTGATGGAACCGTTCCACCAAGGGCTGCATTTTTGGCAATCCCATCAGCGTAATTTTGGCATAGGGTAAGGCAGTACGCAGCGATCGTAACGCCGGGACAATGCAGAGAAAGTCCCCTAATCCAGCCAGCGATCGTACCACCACAATATGCTTGAAATTAGCACGATGCTCTAGCTCGAACATCGAGGTTTTTGATGATGCCCGCTGATTCATAATAGTGTTAGCTGCTCAGTTCACTACTACGTTCAGCAGTTTAGTGGTTTATTCTTTCTTGCGCGTCTATCTGTAGATTTGGTCTTGCTCCAGACGACGTTACCAGCGTTAAGGTAAGAATGACTCTCTCTATAACAAGTTTCTAGGAAAAACCTTGAGCAACTGCACCCTTTAAATTTAGAGCCAGTCGTACTCCAACGTTATTTAGAGAAACTTTGGCTTCATTTTTATCAGTTTTGACGTTCGATCGTTAGTATCTGTACTTAACGCTACAAGCAAGTTTAAAAAACATTTGCTTCTTACATTAAAATTTTTGAGGTTTATAGCTGAAGTGCAAGCATCTTGCCTCCATAGACAAAACGCTTGCACTACTTAACTTATTTCCAGAATTTGCTAAAGAGTTTAGTCTTTAGTCTACTGAACGACCAACAGCGTTAGCCGAATCAGCCGCCTTGTCTTTGGCAACCTCACCTGCACGGTTCAACGCTTTACCAGCTTTATCAATTGGCTCTTTAACACCACGGGAGATGTCCTTACCAGCCGCTTCCACATTTTGTTTTGCTTGGTCAAGACCGCGCGACGCTTTTTCTGGTACGTCTTTCACATTACGCTCAACATTCTTAGGACCCCGATTGCTGAACTCTTTTAGGCTATCCTTAGCCTCGTCAGCTGCTTTAGAAACATCTTCACCAATGTTTTCAATGCGCTCATTTAGGGGTGTGCCGCTGCGGTAGTTTTTAACATACTGTTCAGGGCTATCAATGCTCTTCTCGTCAATGTTGCGCTGTACCCGATCTCTTAGGGCTTTAGCCTTCGCATCGACACTACCTTTATCGAGGCGACGATTTGTGTCAACGTCCTCAAAGTTGTTCATACCACCCTTATAGGGCTGAACTTGACCTGGAGTAATGGGATCTTTAACGCCAGGATTTTTCATTGATGATGTATCGGTTGCATTTGCACGACTGCAAGCGGTACTAAATAGCATCAACAGACTTACCGTGGCGATCATTAGAATCCGACTCAACTGAATGCCCTTAAAAAAGGAAAAAACTTTGCTCATTCTATTACTCCGTTAGTGCTAATTATGTTGCTCAATCTTTGTCAGACCTTATAGTCAATCTTTAAAGGCTGCTTAATTTAAAGAGTCGCGTTTCTACTGCTTAAGAGACTAAAACTTTCACGCTATAGGAGCACTGAGGCAACTATGTTGGAAAGGATATAGCTTACCGCCGCAGGCGGAAACATTAGGATGATTAAGTAAACCTACGACGGTGAACTTCGTTTCAGTAGTCACGAACTCAACTGTCAAAACCTTGCAAACAGCCTCACAATGTTATTGAGGGGCTATTGATCGACTGCATGGTTCAACCTGACTAAAAACCAGGAGGGGTGCTAACGATCAGACTGTACTACACCCGATTGGTCGATCGCCTTCTCAGTGTCACCGGTCAAATGCTTGCCAGCTTCTTTGAACGTTTGACCTGCTTTTTCCAAAATTTTGACATCTGGATCACTGCGATCGATCACCTCTTGCGCCTTCTCTGGAATTTGCTTCGCTTCTTTTACCGTGTCTCTCGTCGGATTTCCAGGCTGGCTTGTACTTGTGCCTGCATTGGAATTCTTACGAGCCGAAACAACTTGGTCGGATATAGAGCGTTCTGTTTGCTTAGGGTTTGCAGCTAACAGCCCTAATCCCGGAAGATCAGCACGATCGCGCTTTTTAACAGCAGAATCGGTAGACATTTTGTACTCGGTATAACCGTCTCCGCCACCTTTGTGGGGGTTGTTTTGTCCACCCATTTGCACCGGCGGATTGTTAGGACGAGCGCCAGTAGCAGTTCCGTTGCTACAAGCAACATTTAAAAGCAGCAGAAAGCTTGCTGCAAAAGCAGTAAAAAGCTTGCCAAGATGCAGCCGTTTACAAAAGGCAAAAAGTGTATCCATAAATCCATTTCCTCATTTCTACATAGGTCAGACGGTTAAATCAAAAAGATTCAACAGTCTTAATTGCGTGCCTGGTCCAATTCCTTCAGTTAAGCTTTTATGCCTGAGAGCGTTGGAAGACTTCGCCTTACTATTGTTGGTCTTCTTTGCGCTCAAGATCTTGATGAAGGGCAACGCGAGAAACGACGTTGTAAGCATCAGAACCGGGGTGAGCAATTTCTTCTGTGCCTTCGGTAGAGCCAGCAATCTCTTTCCAGGCTTCTAGACCGCCTTTAATCACAGCTACATTGGTGTAACCCGCTTCTCTTAACTTGGTCGCTGCCTGCGTCGATTCTTCTTCAGTCGCGCCATAAATGTAAATATCACGCTCTTTAGCAATTGGAATCGTGTCACCAACCAACTTATCTGGAGGCATGGGCATCGCTCCCATGATGTGACCCGCATTGAAGGATTCACGATCGCGTACATCAAGGATCGTAAGCGCAGGTTCGCCCCACTCTAAACGCGATTTCAAATCATGAGCCGATGACTCAGTTTTAAAACCAGGTGGTGTAGGAGTTATGTTAGGTAGAGCATCTTTTGCTGACTTGATAGCATCTTCAAGGTTTCCCATGGCTGTTAATAAATACGTAACGTCAGTGTTAACAATAACAATAAACTTTAGGTGAGTACTCTTCCCAGAGGATGAGGATTTCTCCCGGTAGAATAAAGTTTGATTTCAATAGAATAAGCCTAGGAAACAGAAAAATATTAGCTTTGATTTTCTCAACCACTGCTTAATCTAGACGTGTGTAAGGTATGGAAATACACCTTTTCGCTTTACATGATTAAGCGGTATCTCATTAACTTAGATGATGAAACTGCCTGCGCACGTCATTAGCATAAAACAGTGCAAACGAAATGCACAGTAAGCTCATAAATCCGTACTCGTTGGGTTGGTAGATTATACCAACCCTTTTTTTAAGAAATTTCTTAAGTAGAAGGGCTAAATTAAGCACCACTGAGAGACTGAGTTTCGACTGCGCTCAACCCGCCGACATAAAAGAACTGAGAGCATTAAGACTTTGGTCTGAGCTTTTGACCTGAGAGTCCATACCGAAGGACCCTTAGGCTTCGACATTGAGCTTAGGCGAAACGTCAAACGCGCAATCGAAATGAGTTTATAGATAATTACGCTCAGCTACTTAGAAACAGGAGTACATTTACTCAAACGTTAGAGTAAGAGTAAATATGTTTAAAGGAAAGGGGCGCACTTATGTACGCCCCAATGGTCTTTTAGGTAACAACTAAACAATTAAAGCTTAGTGAAGGGCAGCCTTTAGCTGATCTTGTAGCTGGCTTTTCGCTGCTTTAAATTGAGTTGCCATCTGTTCACTTTGGTCGCTGCTACAGTTATTGCGGATAGCGGCGAACATAGTGCTCTCTTCCTGCCGGACGTGATCCATGACAATATCTTTGAGCTGATTAACCTTGGTCTTAAATTGAGAATCAGCAGGATTCAGCGACTTGATTTCATCCAGCAAGACTGTCATCTGAGCCTGCTCATCGTATAGCTCTTGAGTATCGTGGTCGCCGTAGAAAGAGCGAATTGCAGGATAAACAACTTGCTCTTCTGCTTTAGCATGAACCGTCAAGTCTTTGTAGATTTGACCAAAGTACTCTTGGATCTTCTGCGGATCATTCGATTGGTTAAGTTCAGTAAAGAGGACGTTAACCTTCTGGTGATCCATGCGAATCACGTCCTGAATGTTCATGTCAGACTTGTCAGAGTTTTGAGTAATGACGCTGCCTGCTACGCCTGTTACGGCTGCTACTGCATCTTGCACTCGTGCCCACAAGCCTTGATCAGCTTCTTCTCCAGTTAGCTCACGTACACCTAAGACTTCAAGCACACCTTTTAGTTGCTCTTGGTGAGCACGGTTCTCAAAGTTGACTGTGTTGAGGGGAGCGATCGCCGCTTCAACATCAGCGCCAACCTTTTGTGCTGCCTTGTGCACGAGTATGCCACTCATGGCTTGTTGATGCTTAAGTAACTCGTGCTGAAACACTTTCTCATACAGAGATAGCTCTGAGCCTTCAGCTAGTTGCTTCGCTTTCTCTACGAGTTCAGTTACCGTTTCTTTCGGTTCTTCTTTAATACCGTACTGGACGATTACCGTATCCAAGATGCCCAGGTTTTTTTGGTCATCCTTAAGCATGTCTTGGAAACGATCGCGGATGTTGGCATCGGGAATCGTAGGAAGCAGCGTTTGTTCGTTGCTGATCAACAGCTCTTGAATCGCTTTGATGCTAGCAAGTTGCTGACCAATTGCAGCACGTTTTGCGTCGTTTAGTGTGGAAACCATTAGTTACTCTCTTTCTTCTGAAGGATTAGTGAAGGATTAGGAAATCGGACAAAATCAAATTCGTAACAGCTTTTACAGCGAAAGCCATTAATGAACTAGCAATATTTGTCTATGAAAGACTGCCTCTGCTTCGACAAAGCTGCTAACTAATAGCCTGTATAAACAGCAAGAACAGTTAGCAGTGTTGTCGTAGAACAGCTAAAGCATCAACGAGCAGAATCTAAACGGGACAGAATTTAAGCGGGTACTCTTACTACTGCACTGTTGTAGTTGTAGTAGTGCGGGGACTACGAGTACCGATCGATGCACCAATCAACGATGATGCCAGACCTAGCAAAGAGCCAATTGCAAAAGACCAACCGACCTTAGCGGCATTCCCAGCAATATCACGGGTCTGCTGAGCGGTTACATTTACATCGGGAGAGGCAGCCGGATTAGGAAGACCAGCTCCAGACTGCTGCGCCTGGTTAATTACTTCACCAGCATTTGATGCCGCAATACCAAACGCACCTGCAACACCATTAGAAAGCAACCAGGCGCTGATTGCTAAGGTCGTTGCCCAAAGAATGGCACCATTCAGTAAGCCAGTGCTGCGATTCATGGGTCCACAAGCACGAGTCGTTGTCCAGCCGCCCAGGAAGAGCGAAATGAGCAGACTGATAATTGCCCAAATACCAACAGCGGAACCTACACCACCTGCATCTGACCGAGGAGACCCTGAACCAGAAATGCTAGACAAGCCGATCGCAGCGCCTAACGCACTCAACACTAACTGAGTACTTAGAGCAACAACGAGACCAGCAATGATTGGACCCCACCGTACGCGATCGTGGTAATCGGCGACAGGAAGAGTGGAGCGCTCTACCACGTTATTGATAGGTCTATCTGCGTATGCCATAGTTTATGCCTTTAACTCATTTACACTGGTTCCTGCATCAAATGGGATTAATTGCAGCAGGGGAATGTAAATAGAGTAGGCAACAGTTGATCTGCCTACCCCTATCCACAGGCATAAACTACTAAGCAAGGCTGTAAAGTTTATTTAGCAGTCTATAGACGCAACAGGCGCAGCATTGAGTGACCGCTTTTGCCACTATGCATTTAGGACGACAAGCCGACAGCCAAGCGCTTGAGTGCTGCTTTTTTGAAGACCAATATATTACTTAATCTGTAGACTTACTACTTGTGGAGTATCTACCAATTCAGTGTGATGCTGCCTTAAATCATCTTTACAGCTTAGCGTTCCTCTCTTTATTAAGTAGAGTTTAAGGAACTGAATCGTAGTTATATTTACAAGCTGCTGGTAGTTAAAGTTGCCTTGCTAATCTTTGCTCTCCGCTCTCTTGAATCTATATCTAGCTTCAATTGTGGGTATCTCTTTGAAAACAAGATTATAAACAAATATAAAGAGCGTCTTATTAAGCAACTGCAAAATTTTGCTGCTTCACTCTTTGTTAAAAACAGGTAAAGGCATCGGATCTTCTTTTAGAGGGAGGTAAGGCAAGAAACAAATTTCTATAGTCGTACAAGAACGCTCGCACTCGTTAAGAGAAAAGAGGAAAAAACATGGCTCTCTATAAAATCAAAGACTTCGATCCAGACTATCGCCAGCATTTCGACAACCAAGATTTTTTGAGTTTCGATCTTTACAGTGGCAATGAAAAAGTTGGCTCCGTTGACAACCTTTTGGTTGATGAACAAGGCAACTTCCGCTATTTAGTGGTCAACACAGGTATTTGGGTTTTCGGCAAGAAAGTGTTGCTCCCAATCGGTCGCGCTCGGATCTCTTACCAAGAGAACCGGATTTATGCAGACAACCTCAGCCGAGAACAAGTAGAAGGCTTGCCTGAGTTCGACGAAAAAGCAACTGTTGATTATGACCATGAAGAGCGTGTACGTGGCTCTTACCGCTCAGGTGCTACACCAACTGCTGGTAGCACTGCGGCTCTTGATCAATCGGCTTCACTAGGTAACGCTCCCCTTAATCAATCGGCTCAAGCTACAGCTTACAGTCGCGATACCTACAGCTACGATCGCGATCCAGATCTCTATGATCTCAACGAAGCTAATCACCAAAACATCAAACTTTATCAAGAACGCTTGATTGCCAATAAAACCCGTCAAAAGACTGGCGAAGTTGCAGTTAACAAACGGGTGGAAACTGAAACCGCACGTGTATCAGTACCCGTTGAGCACGAGCGTGTTGTCATTGAGCGGACAGCAGGAAGCAATGTTGGTACGCCTGTTGATGCAGCTGCCGCTAATTTCCATGAAGGCGAAGTTGCTCGTATGGAAGTCTACGAAGAAGTTCCTGACATCCATAAAGAAACCATCGTTCGTGAGAACGTAAGCATCCGTAAAGAAGTCGATCACGACACCGTTGAGGCTGAAGAGCAGCTTCGTCGTGAGGAACTGGATATCGATACTCAAGGTCGTCCAGTTGTTGACCAAACTCCTAACAAGCAGACTAAAAAGGGACTCTAAACTGGCGAGCTACAGAAACGTCAGTCTAGTTCTAGTGGCTAATTAGACAGGAATTACAAGTGCAGGTAAAGGCAATATAGCTTTGCCTGCACTTTCGTTCAAACCTAAATTTTTACAACTACACAAAAGTTTTGGAAGCGTTATGGCACCTAAAAAACCTAAAAATAATTCCAACCAACCTACGTTTTTAGATTCTATGCCCCTAGAGGCATCAGCACCCTTAGAAGCATCGGCACCCTTAGAGTTTAGAGAAGAGGTGAAGTCGGTAGCAGCACCGACTAATAATCAGGTCGATGAGGCTTTGGCAAACCTTTCTCAGACTCAAACACCCGTTGTCGATCGCGATCGCTCCTATCCGCCAGTACCGTCAGTAGAGCCAGCGCGTGTCGATACTTACAATCATCAGGCAGTTAACGTTCAAAGGCAACCGCAACCGCTTGCGGCACCAACGGTAGCAGAGGAATTGGTGGTTCAGGTTTTGGAAGAACGGTTAGTTGTGGATCGCCAGCGTCGTAAAATTGGTGAAGTCATTGTTCGTAAAGAAATTGAAACGTATATGGTTGAAGTGCCAGTACGGCGAGAGAAGTTAATTATTGAACAAGTTGGCTTAGAAACAAGACAGCTCGCTGTGCTCGACTTAAAGGAGTCTGATCTTGATGGTGTTTCGTTGGCAAATCATTCTACTGCATCGCTGCCAACAACCGTCAGTGGCACCTTTAGTTCAATCAAAGCAGCAAGCCAATTTTTAGGAACGATCGCATCTGCCCAGTCGGATGTAGATTGCCAAACGGTACAAATTAAACTCGTGGTAGAGGGTGCAGAACAGGCGCAGCTTTATCAGCAATGGTTCGATCGCTACTCTAGCAATAGTGCTTCCGTCGATTAACGTCAGTTGATTGAAGCAAGCGCTTTATAACGAGTCGATTAGATGGAATTGCATGACAGTAACGATCGCCGCCCTACTTAGTCACTCTTATAACAAATCAAATCCAGGCTAGAAGCATCCCAACGACATCACTAGCTAAACCGTTTCAAGAGTTTAAGCAAGAATTGAGTGCGGGGATTTAGAAGCGCGCGTTGAAGATACTTATCTGCCGCTTTTTTGATTGCTTCTGCTTGCGTAGGATAAGGATGAATCACCTTAGAGATAGCGTTAAAGCCCTGTTTAGTCACGATCGCTAATGTGATCTCGCTGATCATCTCTCCTGCATGACGGGCTACGATCGTGGCACCTAAAATCTTGTCTGAGCCTCGCTTGTGTAAGACTTTAACAAACCCCTCCGGTTCACCATCTGCCAGGGCACGATCGACATCAGAGAATGGAATCATGATGGTACCGGTCTCCCAGCCTTGCGCTTGCGCCTCTGACTCATACAGTCCAACATGGGCAATCTCTGGATCGGTATACGTTACCCAGGGCATTACTAGACTGCTTAGTTTGCTGCGTCCCAGACCAAAGGGACAAAACAGCGCATTTCTGATCACAATACGGGCAGCGGCATCGGCAGCATGGGTAAATTTCCAGCTCATGCAGATGTCTCCAGCAGCATAAATGCGGGGATTGGTGGTTTGCAAATAGTCATTCACTACCACACCTTGATGAGCGTCATACTTAACGCCTACCGTTTCTAGATTCAACCCATCAACATTGGGTGTCCGTCCAGTTCCTACCAGAATCTCATCCACTACTACGGTTTTTACAGCACCGTTTTGGCGATAGTGAATGACTTTCCCCGCCTCTGTTTTTTCTACTTTTTCCAGGCTGCAATCCAGAAGCAAGTGAAGTTTCTCTTGCAAGAATTGTTGCTGCACGATCGCGGCGGCATCAGCATCTTCACGATCGAGCAACTGTTCATTTTTATGCAGAATGGTCACATTACTACCCAGCCGATGGAATGTCTGAGCCATTTCGCAGCCGATCGGTCCGCCCCCAATTACTGCTAACCGTTTTGGGCATTCAGTAAGGGAAAAAATCGTTTCGTTGGTCAAGTAGCCTGCTTCTGCCAGTCCGGGAATCTCAGGGCGAGTGGCACGGGCACCTGTAGCAATGACCGCTTTCTTAAAGCGCAACTGGCTATCGTTAACGGCGATCGTGTTTCCATCAACAAATGTTGCTCTGCCTAAAAAGACATCAATGCCCAACTTGCTAAATCGATCGACTGAATCGTGATCACCGATGCCAGCCCGAATCTGTCGCATTCGCTGCATCACAGCCGCAAAATCAATGTCGATGTGCTCTAGTGAGTGAATGCCAAACGAGGCAGCATTTTGCATTTCACCAACGACCCGCGACGAGCGAATCACGCACTTAGATGGCACACAGCCAATATTGAGGCAATCACCTCCCAGCAGACTTTTTTCAATCAGGGCAATCTTCAAACCGACCTTTAGCCCAGCCGCACCAGCTGCCACGACTAGCCCAGCCGTACCAGCCCCCAGCACTACTAGATCGTAGACAGCCGCCGGTTTAGGATTGACCCAATCGGGTGGATGAACATGAGCCATGAGCACCTGATTGTACTCATTCAACGGCTGAAGCGCTGGTTCCTGTCTGATTGAAGGTGTCATAAATTCACTCTTTGAGCGCAAGACGCTGTTTGACGATCAGGTTCAATAACTGATGTAGCGCGGGTCATGTTGAGTCGTCACGCCATAGTAACAAGGATAACGAGCTTAACCAACGATCACTCTGTTGTACGCCGTTTTATCAAGCCACTCGTTCTCTGTAGCATTAGCAGTTTTATGTTTTAAGACGGAACGAGCACCCACAGGATGAGGATTGCGCTATAAAGTGAACCGTCGTACTGGCGCATCCAGCACCCACATTAACCATTGTTCAATGATCGGCTCCACTCTTTTCGTTTCACGATGTTGTCTAAGAAAGCATCCATGTAACCAATGACAAAAGCCTCTAGATTCGGATCAGTCTGCACAATCCTGCCTTTAGTATCATCGTAAAAGTAAACCGGTGGATTGTCTCCCTCAGAGGCGCGGATAAAGCCAAACCCCTGTCCTTATCCATACCAGGCAAAGACAATCGCATCCTCAGGCAGCAACTCTGGACAGCCATCCTCCGCCATCATTTCGGGTGCTTCTTCTCGATTGCGGCGTAGGCAATTACCGATCAGAACGTAAGAGTTCATAAACCCCCCAGCACTCTCTCCTAGCCAGAGGAGAAACTCTTTGTAAGCCTTGGGTAAAGGGAGCTGGATTTCTGCTTCGTACAGCTCAATTTGACGTTCATTAGAAGGTTTTAACTCATACGATTTCTGAGTTTCATGGCAAAAGACCGGAAACAGTTCGATGGCTTTGTTCAAGTACATAAAGCAACCTTTGTAAAAGAGCGATGTTCCATAAGATCTAAGGCTTTGTGAGAGTCTTTTCGAGACATGGCTTGAGACACATTGAGCGCTACGTCTCGAAAGGTGTCCCGATCGCACCAATCCGGTTAGCAGTTTTACCGTGCAAGATAGCCTCTCCAATCGGCTGCACAGGAGTGATTTCCCTACTGCTCGATGCCATCCCAGATACCGTTTGATGCTAACCTAGAGAAGTTGTCTAAAATCGCACATCCAGGATTTCGGGTGTTTTTTAGCCATCGGCTACTAGCTATCAGCCATCAGTCCAAGAGTTTCTCTTAAAGCTGACCACTGACTGCTAACCGCTGACTGCTCAAAGATGCTCCTGGATGGAGGATTAACCCGAATCAGGAGTTCAAATTAAATGCCAGTTGTTTCGTTGGCTCAATTGTTAGAGTCTGGGGTTCACTTTGGGCACCAAACCCGTCGCTGGAACCCCAAAATGGACCCATATATCTACACCTCGCGGAATGGTGTGCATATCATTGATCTGGTGCAAACCGCCCGGTTAATGGATGAAGCCTATAACTACGTCCGTACTGCGTCTGAGCAGGGCAAGAAGTTTCTCTTCATTGGCACCAAGCGTCAGGCAGCAGGGATCATTGCCCAGGAAGCGGCTCGTTGCGGCGGCTACTACGTCAATCAACGCTGGTTGGGCGGGATGCTGACCAACTGGGTGACGATTAAAACGCGGGTCGATCGCCTGAAAGAGCTAGAGCGCCGTGAAGAAACGGGTGGACTCGATCTGCTGCCCAAGAAAGAAGCTTCTGTACTACGACGCGAGTTGGAAAAGCTACAGAAGTATCTGGGCGGCATCAAAGCCATGCGGAAAGTGCCTGATATCATCATCATGGTGGATCAAAAGCGCGAGTACAACGCGGTGCAGGAATGCCAGAAGCTCTCACTGCCGATCGTGGCATTGCTCGATACCAACTGCGATCCCGATTTGGTCGATGTGCCCATTCCAGCAAACGATGATGCCATTCGTTCTATTAAGCTGATCGTAGGCAGATTGGCAGATGCGATCTACGAAGGTCGTCACGGTCAGCTTGAGTCCGAAGACGAATACGAAGACTACGAAGGCGGCGAGGAAGAGTTCGATTACGAAGATAACGATACCTCGTTTATTCCCGAAGCTGGCGAAGAAACCGCAGTGTAGAGAGTGGTTAGTTGCTAGTTGTTGGTTTTTAGAGACTCTGACAACTAGCAACTAAAAACTAAAACTAAAAACTAAAAACTATTCAGAGTAAAAGGCAATGGCGGAAATCACAGCAAAATTAGTCGGTGAACTGCGCCAAAAAACGGGCGCAGGCATGATGGACTGCAAAAAAGCGCTCAAAGAAACTGATGGTGACCTGGAGCAAGCGGCTGATTGGCTTCGCAAAAAAGGGATTTCTTCGGCTGAGAAGAAAGCAAGCAAAGTAGCGGCTGAAGGCATCATTGATAGCTACATTCACACGGGTAGCCGTGTTGGTGTGTTGGTTGAAGTGAACTGCCAAACAGACTTCGTAGCGCGCAACGAAGCGTTCAAAAAGTTGGTGCAAGACATCGCCAAACAGATTGTGGCATCGCAGCAAGTCGAGTACGTGAAAATTGCTGACATCCCCGCCGAAATTGTGGAGCGGGAAAAGGCGATCGAGATGGGTCGTGATGACCTCGGCAATAAGCCAGAAGCAATCAAAGAGAAAATTGTGCAGGGACGGATTGAAAAGCGCTTGAAAGAGCTTTGCTTGCTTGACCAGCCCTACATCCGCGATCAAAACATCACGGTTGATGAGCTAGTGAAGCAAAACGTCGCTCAACTGGGTGAAAATATCCAGGTGCGTCGCTTTGTTCGCTTTGTTTTGGGCGAAGGCATCGAGAAAGAAGAGACAGACTTTGCGGCTGAAGTGGCTGCCCAACTGGGTACCGCTGCCCCTACTACGTAAGCTGCTTCACTAAAGAGACGCTTGAAGCAACGAAAGAGTAAGGCAACGGCAACAAAGAAGCTGAAAACTAACGTTCGATCGCTCAAGTCAATCGGTCTAAAAGCAGCAAGGAATGGAATAAGTTCGCTATTTAGTACAGGCAGGTTTTGCTGTCAAAGCCATTGCAGGATGCAGCTTGGTCTGCTAAACCCGCCTGTACAGTTTGCGGCTTGATTAAATTCACGATCCCAAGAAAGGCAGTCCTCTAGGGCTGCCTTTCTTGTAAGCATGGTTGCGACCGTGCCTGATTCAGGTAGATTTAAGAAAAGGCATTTCATGTTTGAGAGTGCCAAAACGCGTCTTGGAAAGGGTTGTGAATGATTACTGCGATCACTGTACTGGTAGCGCTGGGTTTCCTGGGCTTGGGCTTTTATCGCGCTCGACCGCTTGGCAAATTGGGACTAGTTGCCTGGTTTCAGTCAGTTGTGCTGATTTCGCCGTGGCTACTGTTTTTTAGCCTCTCCGTAGTGGGGATTTACCTCAATTTTGTGAGTGTGTTGTTTCTCTTCCTGTTTTCGACCGGGCTGTATATCTATTTAGGGAAGCAACTTCGATCGCTTGCCCAAACGGAAGCGCTTACTCAGCGTGCCACAGCGATCGCTGATGAACAGAACAGCAGTCCCAGTGATCCTGCTAGTGCAGAAGCCAGTGTTTCGGAACCTGCTAACCCTGTAACAGTGGCAGCCATCGAAGACGAGATGGTTCCCATCCCAGCCGACGATCTAAAAGTCATTCAGAGCATTTTTGGTATTGACACGTTCTTTGTCACTGAAACCATTCCTTACCAGGAAGGCGTGATCTTGCGAGGAAATTTGCGGGGCGAGGCAGACGCAACCCTCGCTCGTCTCTCGGAACAGTTGCAAGCAAAGGTCGGTGTCAGTGAAACAGATCCAGCACAGCCGCGCTATCGTCTCTTTTTAGTAGAAGGGCAAGACGGCAAGCCTGTCGTCATTGTGCTACCCAGTAGCCGTGATCCGCAGCCATCAACACTCTTTCAAAAGGGAATGGCAGTCATGCTGCTGTTGGCAACGATCGCTGCCACCCTGGAAACCGGAGGCTTAATGCTTGGCTTCGATTTCTTTACGGCTCCCAACCGCCTTGCAGAGGTCTTGCCTCTGGCAGCCGGCCTCCTTAGCGTGCTTGCAGTCCATGAGGTCGGGCATTGGGTGATGGCAAAGCGTTATCAAGTCCGTCTTAGCCTGCCCTTCTTTATTCCCACCTGGCAAATTGGATCGTTTGGTGCCATTACCCGGTTTGAGTCGGTTTTGCCCAACCGCAGCACACTGTTTGATATTGCGATCGCGGGTCCCGCAGCTGGCGGCATTCTCTCGCTGGTGATGCTGGTGTCTGGGCTGCTACTCTCGCATAAAGGCAGCTTGTTCCAGGTGCCAACGGAGTTTTTTCAAGGCTCCATTTTAGTGGGTACCCTGACGCGCGTTGTGCTGCAAGAGTCGCTCCAAGAGTCGCTTGTCGATGTGCATCCACTAGTCATTCTGGGCTGGCTGGGGCTAGTCATTACAGCACTCAATCTATTACCAGCGGGGCAGCTAGACGGCGGGCGCATCGTGCAAGCAATTTATGGTCGCAAGATTGCTGGGCGCACCACCATCGGCACCATCGTCATACTAGGACTTGCATCGATCGTGAATCCACTGGCGTTGTATTGGGCAGTCGTGGTGCTGTTTCTGCAACGCGAACTCGAACGCCCCAGTCAAAACGAACTAACTGAACCCAACGACACTAGAGCCGCGCTTGGCTTATTGGCACTGTTCTTAACGATCGTGACACTATTACCACTAACTCCTAGCCTTGCTGGGCGGTTGGGTATTGGTAGCTAGTGCGAGAACGGATGAACGATCAAACAGGCAGAATCACTCGTCCACAGTCTCAGAACGAGTTGTCAGGTTTCGTTTATGGCTTTTTAGGCGTACTGATTTTTAGTTTGACGTTACCAGCCACTCGCATTGCCGTTTCAGGATTCGATCCAGTCTTTGTTGGGTTAGGTCGAGCGATCGTGGCAGCCGGATTGTCATTCATTTCGCTAGTCGTCACGCGCCAAACAATCCCGCCGCTGCAATTTTTACCCAACTTTTGCATCGTTGTTGCTGGCGTTGTCATTGGGTTTCCGTTGCTGTCTGCGATCGCCATGCGAGATGCACCCGCTTCTTATGGAGCCGTTATTACAGGACTATTACCGCTCTCGACAGCACTGTGTGGCGTGTGGCGGGCAGATGAGCGTCCGTCCTTGCCCTTCTGGGTTTTTGCAGGTTTAGGCAGTGCCTTAGTCATTAGCTTTTCGTTGCTATCAGGAAGTGGCTCCATCCGATTAGCAGATCTGGCTTTACTAGGAGCAGTAGCGGCGGCTGGGTTAGGGTATGCAGAAGGCGCAGTGCTATCGCGCACCTTCGGCTCGTGGCAGGTTATTTGTTGGTCGCTCGTTTTGGCAGCACCGCTACTGCTTCCAATCGTGTGGCAACACGCACCCTCCAATTTCTCAACCGTTTCAGCGGGTGCCGTACTGGGTTTCCTGTATCTCAGCCTCTTCAGCATGTTCCTGGGGTTTTTCGCGTGGTATCGAGGGCTGTCTCTGGGCGGCGTGGCGCGTGTCGGACAAGTTCAGCTACTTCAGCCGTTTCTGACCATCATGGCATCCACAATCTTGCTGGGTGAGCATCTAACAAGGACAACCTTGGTTTTTGCCTTGGGAGTCATTGCCTGCGTGGCACTGGGAAAACGGACTCAAATCAGCGCTGCATCACGAATTTTGTGAGCAACTTGATGAGCAACTAGGTTAGCCCTCAAGAGCAACAGTCTGTAGCCAGAGTCAGTACACGCTGAGTTATCTAAACTATAGATTGTCACTTAATCTACAACAGCCGTTTAGACTAACAAGCTGCCTCTGGAGCAAAGCAGTATTGCTTCTCATCGTTACGTTTTGATGTTTGCTTTGACCACCTCAAACTGAATCTATGACTTATCTAGAAACCACCGCCCAATTCTATGCTGAAGCGGCTGAAACCCCTCAAGTTGGCTTGTGCTGTGTGAGCACCCCACCACCTCGACTGCCGGGACTAAAGATCCCAACCATTATGCAAGAGATGAACTATGGGTGTGGCTCAACGGTGCATCCAACAGAGCTATTTGGCTCGCCTACTGTACTCTATATCGGTGTAGGAGGCGGGATTGAAGCACTTCAGTTTGCCTATTTCTGTCGTCAACCGGGCGGTGTGATTGCGGTTGATCCGGTGCCTGAAATGCGACAGGCTGCCACTCGCAACTTACAGCTTGCAACGCAGGACAACGATTGGTTTGATCCTGCTTTTGTCAAAGTTTTGGCGGGAGATGCCTTTGCACTGCCTGTACCAGATGCTTCAGTAGATGTGGTGGCGCAAAATTGCCTGTTCAATATTTTTGAGCCGGACGATCTGAAACGAGCACTGCTTGAAGCCTATCGGGTGCTAAAGCCCGGTGGACGGCTGATTATGAGTGACCCGATCGCCACTCGTCCCATACCACTCCACCTTCAGCAAGATGAACGGTTACGTGCCCTTTGCCTCTCAGGAGCTTTGACGTACGATGCCTACATCCAACATTTGATTGAAATTGGCTTTGGGCAGATTGAGATTCGCGCTCGTCGTCCCTATCGCCTGCTCGATGCACATAGTTACAACCTAGATACTCCCCTCCTGCTAGAAAGCCTTGATTCCGTTTCATTCAAAGCACCGATACCAGAGGATGGTGCCTGTGTCTTTACTGGCAAAACCGCTATTTACAGTGGTGTGGAACCGCAGTTGGACGATCGCGCCGGGCATCTGCTGCAACGCGGCAATCCCTTAGCGGTCTGCGATAAAACAGCGGCAAAGTTAGCCTTGCAATTTCCGCAAGATGTGATTGTGACAGATTCTACCTGGCACTACAACGGTGGCGGATGCTGCTAAAGCAACCCTTATGCACTCCAGTCGCATCCTCCAAAGCCGCGTTTTGCAGTGGATTTATGGGTTGAGCGTGAGTACGATCGCCTGGTTGATTGCTTCGCCTGCACTCGCTCAAAGTGCCGAGAGTTCGCCAGCCTTGAATCCTACCGATCTACTTCGTCATACCTTGCAGTGGATTGAAGGTTTGGGTCTAGCAGGCAGCGCTGCTTTTATTGCCCTTTATATTGTGGCAGCAGTGGCTTTCCTACCTGGCTCAATCCTCACCCTAGGTGCAGGCGCGGTCTTTGGAGTGTGGTTAGGTGCCATTTATGTTTTTATTGGGGCAACGCTGGGTGCGATCGCCGCTTTTCTGGTGGGTCGTTATCTGGCACGGGGGTGGGTCAGCAAAACGATTGAAGGGAAGCCAAACTTTGCGGCGATCGACCGAGCGGTTGCCAACGAAGGGTTCAAAATTGTCCTGCTCACCCGTCTTTCGCCCCTTTTTCCGTTCAATTTGCTGAACTACGCCTTTGGCATCACAGGCGTTTCGCTCAAAGCGTATGCGCTGGGGTCGATCGGAATGCTTCCTGCCATAGTGCTGTATGCCTACGTCGGTTCCCTGGCAGGCGATCTTGCCAGAATTGGCAGTGAGCCGACCGATCCAGCGATGCAATGGGCAGTGCGCCTCGTTGGTTTAATGGCAACAGTTGCAGTCACAATTTACGTGACTCGTATGGCGCAGAAGGCGCTGGCTGAGAAAGTGGACGCTTAACGATCGCACCGACTCAACCGCTCGTTTCTCTAGCAGTCGAAGAGACCGTTAGGACAGACCTAAACCTTGAAACATCCTTTGAGCAAGGGCTTCTATTCATCCTTCATCCTTTTCGGCTTTGTTCAACGTTGGGATCATGACCGAAAGCTGCTGATTGGCAAGAGAACAGCCCATCCTGTCTTGCCAAAGCGACACTAGCCCCTCACCTGACTGAGCCGCACCTGTTCCTGTAGCTGTTCCTGAGTAAGGGCGGGTTCCTGACAGCTAAGACCCTGACAAACCAAGCCAACGGCACCAGTAGGCAAGTCAGACTCCAGCTTGAAAACAGCCGTGGGCACATATTGCAGCGAGAGTACGGCAAGCTGTTCTGCTGTCGTACGGATCAGAACATGGTTGTGGAACCAGTCGAGCGCTGCAAAAAGGCTGGGACACGCCTGAGGCGATCGCTCCAGCACACTACCAAATGCTTGCAACGTTTGCTCTGCCTTGTCGAGATAGCTCAAATCTTCAGTGAGCAGTGACAAGCGGACTAGATTGGCTGCCGCAATGCCATTTGCAGAGGGTGTGGCTTGGTCAATGTAGCTCCGTTCACGCAGCAGCAGGTTATCGCTGGCAGCCGTGTTGTAGTAGCCACCAAGCTCAATGCTCCAGAGAAATTCGTCAAATTCTGCTTGTAGTGCGACAGCGCGATCAAGCCAGAAGGAGTGGGGAGTGGGGAGTGAGGCAGAAGGCTCTTCGTTCAGGGATCCTCGAATGCTTGATCCCTGAACGCTAACGGAAGCCTGATCTAGATCCAGCAGGGCTTTGATAAACAGCGCATAGTCTTCCGATTGCGCTAGGACATCAGGCTTGCCATCATAATTGACGCGATAGAAGCGTCCCTCAACCCATTGATGCTGGAGGACAAAATGGGCAGCGTTAGCGGCAAGTGTCAGGTATGACGGCTGCTGAAACACACTGGCAGCACGAGCAAGACCAGAGATCATCAGGCTATTCCAGGCAACGATCGCTTTCGTATCGGTCACAGGAGGAATGCGACCTGCCCAGCCTGTACCTTTCGCTTCTTCATTATTGCGAGCAGGCGGAAACGTAGAAAGGGCTTCAGCAGGAGCGCTGTAGCGAATGAGAAAGAGCTTGCCGAGCGTTTTTTCGAGAGATTCAGTGAGTGTACCGGGGTGCCGTCGTTGCAGGACATTGAAACCCTCAAAATTGCCGCTGTCCGTTACGGTAAATTGCTCTGCCAGTTCTGCTAGTTCCGGCAGCGTTAAAAACTCGACCAGTGCTTGATAATCCCAGACATAGAAAGCGCCTTCCTCTGGTTCAGCAGTCGTGGGATCAGTAAAGCTATCGGCATCCTGAGCGGCGTAGAAGTAGCCTTCGGGGGCAGTCAGTTCGCGCTGGAGCCATTGCACGGTACGGGCGATCGCTCGTTCAAACGCCGGTTCCTGCATCCCAGAAGCCCACACATTCGCTAGATACTCCACAATTTGTCCATTGTCGTAGAGCATTTTCTCAAAGTGCGGCACCGTCCAGGTTGAGTCAACCGTATAACGATGAAAACCGCCGCCCACGTGATCTAGAATGCCGCCTAGCGCAAGATCAAGCCCCCACTGACGACTCACATCGCTGGCGTTATGCAGTGAGGCAAGGGAGAAGCGTGTCGATCGCAGCGCTACGTCCGCATAGGGAATCATCGGAAAGCGAGGACCGGGTCTGGGGGACGCAAGAATGCCAGTATTGGCTTCTAGCCCGCGCTGCAAGAGATCGGCTTCGACTGACAGTGCCACGTTAAACGTCGCCGCTTCCTGAAGGTGCGTTAGGATTTCACCTTTCATAGCTTGCAGTTTATCTGCCTGCGTGTCGTAGTACTGGCGAATAGACTGGAGTACCTGCAAAAAGCCCGGTCGCCCGTAACGTGACTCGACTGGAAAGTAGGTGCCGCCGTAAAAGGGCACTAAATCATCTGGTGAGATGAAGACGTTGAGAGGCCAGCCACCCTGCCCAATCATGAGTTGCACTGCCTGCATATAAATGCTGTCTAGATCGGGACGCTCTTCGCGATCGACCTTGATGGGCAGAAAGTTTGCATTCATGTAATCAGCAATAACCCCATCAGAGAAGGCTTCCCCCTCCATGACCGTACACCAGTGGCAGCTAGAGTAGCCAATCGAAAGAAAAATCGGCTTGTTTTCGCGTCGAGCGGTGTCAAGCGCCTCGTCACACCAAGACCACCAGTCAATCGGATTTTCTGCATGTTTCCGCAGGTAGAGGCTGTTGGCTTGGGCAAGGCGATTGGTCATAACGGGCACACACGCAACATGAAATAAGTTCAAGTTTTAGTAAGGTCACAGCATTCGGTAACTTGGCAACCTTCCAAAGAATCATCTGCCAAAGGCTGTGCTCGTACAGGCGAAGTGTAGAGGTTATTTAAGCTGCACTCTTAGGCAATCTCACCAGTGCAGTGTTAGCAATTCTTAAGGCTAGTTCTTGATGATCGGTAGCAAGTGCAGGCTACTAATTTGCATTGCCCTGCTTGTTGTGATCGTTTGCTGTGGGCACTTTGTCAGCCGTAAAGTTTCCTAGCTGCACCTGAAGTTGAATCTGTTGACGAATCTGCTCTTCGGGAATGTCCAACCGCTGTGAGAGTTGCGCTGGCGTAAAGCTAAGTTTACCGAGCTTGATCCGCACATCATCGTTTAACTGAGCTTGACCATCTTTGATGGTGGGCTTGCCTTCGATGCCAATGTAAAAGCTCTGCTGCCCCAACGCTGGAAAGGCAGTGACTAATTTAGTTACAAAGTCACGTTCGGCAGGTGGCAGTTGATCCAGCGAAATATCTTTGAAGTTAACGACAGCACCACTTTCAACATGGCCGTTTTGAATTGTAGTGTTTGCACCTTTCACAGCCGCACCTAGCTTCTTATCCTCAGCTTTACGTGTGATTTCGTTTGTAAACAACCGCGACAACTCTTTTTGTTGCACTTCCGTCTTAGTTGGCGTTGGCTGCTTAGGAGGGGTTTGCGATACCGTACTGACCTTTTTGTTCGGCTGGGTGATGGTCACGGAGGGCTGGCTGTTGGGTTGACGGCGATCGGGCTCAGTCGATCGCTTCGTATCAGTTATAAAGTTACCAGGTGAGGATGTCGATACGTCGGTTTGACCTGTCTGACTCGATGAATCAGGCTGGGTAGAGCCATACCAGTCGGGCAGTTGAGTTGCTTGCTGCCAGTAGTAAAAAGCCACTGCGCCTACACTAGCCACTGCCAAACATGCAGCAATAAGCATTCGTTTCATCGCGAGACGCTCTCCGTACATTGCACAAATTCCTTATAGTAGCGGAATCTCAAAAAAGTTGAGATGTGCTATGTCACGCACCTACTACAAAGTACGTGCCATAGCCCTACTAGACTACAGAGGGTCTTGCCTTTAGTGATGTCGCCCTACTTACAAATTGCCAAAGCCCTTCTTTTTCTTGTCTTTCTTCTTTTTATTGCCGCCTGTCGCATAACCACGCCAGCCGGGTTGCTGGGGGCGGTTGCCTCCGGGCGCATTGCCCATACCGGGCATACCAGGCATACCACCCATGCCGGGCATACCGCCCATACCAGGAAAGCGTCCTTGTCCCATTTGCTGCATGAGCGATCGCATTTTTTGAAAATCACTCACCAGCTTGCTTACATCACTTTCGGCATAGCCAGCGCCACGCGCCACACGACGACGGCGACTAGGCGAACCTGATAAAAGCTCAGGATTTTTGCGTTCTGCCACGGTCATAGAGCCGATCATTGCTTCAGCACGTTTAAGCTGCTTTTCGCCCTGCTGCAACTGTTCATCGCTGATTTTGCCCATGCCAGGGAGCATTTTCATGATGCCGCCCAGCGAACCCATGTTTTTGAGCATCCGGGTTTGCTTCAAAAAGTCGGTGAAGTCGAATTTTGCAGAGAGAATCTTCTCCTGCATCTTTTCGGCATCTGCCAGGTCTACTTCTTCTTGCGCCTTCTCAACGAGGGTCAGTACGTCACCCATGCCCAGAATGCGGGATGCCATGCGATCGGGATAGAAGGGCTGCAATGCCTCAACTTTTTCGCCAACACCAATGAATTTGATCGGCTGACCAGAGATTTGCCGCACCGAAAGCGCTGCACCACCCCGAGTATCGCCATCCATCTTGGTCAAAATGGCACCCGTAATGCCAATTTGGCTATGGAAGGTTTCAGTCAGGCTAGCGGCTTCCTGCCCGGTCATCGCATCAACGACCAGCAAGACTTCGTGAGGCTGCACCGTCTCTTTAATCTGTGCCAGCTCTGCCATCATGCTTTCGTCAATCTGCAAGCGTCCGGCAGTGTCAATAATGACGGTGTTGATGCCATCTGCTTTAGCCTTAGCAACACCCTGACGCGCAATTTCAACGGGGTTTGCATCCGTCCCCAGCTCAAAAACGGGTACGTCGATTTGGCGACCAAGGGTAAGTAACTGGTCGATCGCGGCTGGACGGTACACATCCGTTGCGACAAGCAGCGTGGAGCGGTTTTCCTTTCGCAGATGCAGCGCTAGTTTTGCTGTGGCAGTCGTTTTACCAGTACCCTGCAACCCTGCCATGAGGATGACCGTCGGCGCAGTAGCGGCACTGGCAAGGGGCGCATTGTCGCCGCCCATGACCCGCACCAACTCGTTGTGAACGATCTCAATAAACTGCTGGTCGGGGCGCACTCCGGCAATAACTGCTGCACCCTGGGCGTTCGTCTCGACCGCTGACACAAAGTCTTTAACGACCTGAAGGCTAACATCCGCTTCTAGCAGCGCCCGCCGGACTTCACGTACTGCGTCCTTAATGTTCGATTCTGAGATTTTGTCCTGACCGCGCAGCTTTTTCCAGGTTGACTCTAGGCGATCGGAGAGTGCTTCAAACATGACTCGTTTTTTGCCAGCTAGTTAATTGTCCACAGATGTGGCACTGTTACACGAAAAACTGCCCGACAGCAAATTGCTGCCTGATCTTTATCCAGATTAGCGCTTTCGGTTCGCCTGATCTGGTGAATTCATAAAAAGGCTGAGAGAAGGAGAATGGTATCGTTCCTGGTTCGGCACACGCCCGAAAAAACGTTGCAGTAACTTATAAACATCGAACTGACGCACGTGCAGCCTAAGACATTGATTCTATCGTGTCTCTTTGAACGAGAAGCACCCAAACTTATTTCTTAAGGAGAAATTTTAAAAGGTATAGTTTGTGATATTGACAGGCAGCGATCGTCCTAGCCCCCTTACCAATCAGGCATGGCTTCAAGTCCTCTTACCATTGCGAAAGACCAAGTTTGCGTTAAAGAATAAGTTTGGGTTGGTGAGAGACGGTGCTGCTCCTTTAGCCCTCCGTCCTAAAGTAAGCGCGATCACCAACCCTACGACATTGAGTATCAGGAAATATTGTCTACAGCCATGCCCGTTTGCTTTGTAACCGACGTTCTCCTGTTTGCAGCGGTTACACCAGTCATTAGGACAGAAGCTACTGACCTGAGGCTCCACCGATTTAAAGCCCCCGCTGACTAGTTAGATCACTGCGTTATAGCTATCAATGCTCTAAAACTGGTGTATTACCCTGAAGCGTTACTCACTTTATAAGTGTTCATCCACTTAAGGCAGACTATTATGAATCCTTCTGAGTCGGTGACAAATATGCCATTGAACGAGCATCAAACCGCTACGACTCAGAATATTGGTACGTCAGTCCAGTCGCCCGATCGCTCAACGATAAAGTTGGACTACCAGCCAGCGCCACTGCCTTTAGTCACTGAGGCGGCGATCGTCCCTATGCCAGCAGCAGAAACCCAGGCAGGAGAGCCCCAAGCCACTGACACGCACGCTTGGTTGAGCTACTTTCAGCAATGTAGTCGGCTACTCATTGCAACGATCGAACCGAAGTCTATGACGTTGCAGTATGCCAATGCTTACTTCCGTCGGCTTCTCGGTCTGCCAGCGACAGGCGCAGCAGGAGAATTGGAGCACATCCTTCAGCAGTTGATGGGTGTTGCCGATAATGGGGCAATCCAGCGCTTGTATCGCCGACATTTACTCTATCGAGTGCTGCAACAGTTTTACCAAATTGATTTGCAAGGCTACCGTCTGCTAGACGAACCCGTAATGATTGCGCTGCAAAGTCCACTGCATTCCGAACCACGCTACATCGAGTTCTGGCTACGCTCTGAGCAACTGCAACTCACACGCCTCAACGTTCAACTGGATGAGCCTGCTGCCCTTAAGCTGGAGCAAATGACACTGCCACAGATTGAAGCCGCACTCGCCGATCCAATGCAGGTTGAGCGCTTAGAGCAGCAATTGGAGCTACAGCATTATCAGCCCGAAGGCTGTCTGCTGCTAGAAGGCTTGGACGTTACAGAGCGGGAGATTATTCGCCGCATTACTCAATTGTTGGTCGATCGCGATTCGATTCTGCGTACTCACAAATTTCGCGAGTTGAACCAGCAGATGCGATCGCTCTTTCGCACTCAGAATACCCTGCTGTTAAGCATTGAAACCGACCAGATTCGTTTGTTCATGGGATCATTGAGCGACGAAGCGCATCCAACGCTCTATCCGCTGGAGGCGCTGCAAGAATCTCACTTTATGCACGCACTCCGCAGCAATCAGGTATCTGTCGTTGCCGATCTAGCTCAAGATCCACGTACTGATGGCGGACGACAACTGGTCAAAATGGGCGTACGCTCTTTGTTGCTTATTCCGCTGCTAGCCCTCAATGGTGGTTTGGGCGATCGGACAGAAGCGGTAGATGCATCCAGCCGTGATAGTCTGCAAGCAGCACCCCCAGTACTGAAGCCTCCGAGTGCCGTGGGCATTGTCGCTCTGTTAAGTGATCAACCCTACACGTTTGATGCGCTAGATTGCCGCCATGCCGAGCAGTTGATTCTTGCCTTTACACAAGCACTCACAACTGCCCAGCGACAACTGGTACAACAGCGCTTGATTACCAATATTCACCCGTCTGTAGAATGGCGCTTTTTGCAGGAAGCAGAGCGTCGAAGCATGGGCTTACCACCAGAACCCATTGCGTTTCTCAACGTGTATCCCCTCTACGGCATTTCCGACATTCGCGGCTCGTCTCATGAGCGCAATCTGGCAATCCAAGCCGATTTGCTAGAGCAGTTTCATTTAGCACTAGCGGTGGTTGATTCTGCCTGCAATGCCACGACGACAGCCCTGGGCGAGCAACTGCGGTTGGATTTACTGGAACACATTCGCCAACTGCAAGAAGGCATCACCGTCGATGCTGAAGTGAGCCGACTACGCTATCTGCGTGATCATCTAGAAATTTACTTTGACTACTTTGCCCAATGCGGTGAAGCAGCGATCGCTGCCATCAACACGTACCGCAATGCGTGCGCCAATGCTCATGAATGCATTTATCAAGCACGTGCCCGCTATGACGCGATGGTACACAACATCAACACGCTGCTGCGGGAAACCTGGGAGCGCTGGCAGGAGGCAA
The DNA here is from genome assembly GCF_014695795.1 of Phormidium sp. FACHB-592. Taxonomy (NCBI): domain Bacteria; kingdom Bacillati; phylum Cyanobacteriota; class Cyanophyceae; order Oscillatoriales; family Oscillatoriaceae; genus Phormidium; species Phormidium sp. FACHB-592. The sequence continues at coordinate 267,036 of NZ_JACJOZ010000074.1, read as the reverse complement.
TGCAGCGGATTACGCCTCACTACTGCGATATTGAAGCTACCGATGGCATCGATCACATGATCTACGCCGGAGCCTCAATCGACCCTAAATTTGGTAGCTTTCAGCTTCGGAGTCTGCGCTACGAACAGCTTCGTGCCGTGTGTGCCTGTGCCAGGACAGCGTTCCAACTACTGGAAAAACATAGCACGCACATGCAGATCACACATCTTGTGCTTGTCCAGGATGCAACCATTGATATCTTCCACGATGAAACTACCGAGCGGATGTTTGACGTGCGCGGCAGTCGCGATACCCGCTATGAAATTGTCAAAAAGCGCATTGACAAGGCGATCGACGACAAAACAAACACTCGCATCACGCAACCCGGAATGCTAACCCTGGTCTTTTGTACTGAGCAGGAGTGGACGGAATACCAGCAGTACTTCCGCTATTTGATGCGGGAATGTTGGATTGATGACAAGATTGAGCGTGGCACCGTCCAACCGCTTCAAGGTGTGACTGGCTTGAAGTATGCCCGTGCACGCATCTTGCCTGAAGGTCGTGATGCTACTAACCAAGCGTCAGGCAACTATAGCTCGACTACCTAAGCCGGGGTGAAGCGGTAGTAATCCTGGTTAAGGGCAACGCTTACACCAGAAGATTACTCATCCAGTTCAGGGCAGAAGTAGTCAGGAGCCAGCGTTGTGAACAAATCATCGCCCACTTGACCTGTCGTGGTTGGTTGGGGTTGCCCTGTTCTCAGCGCTGTACAAACCGCTTGGGCACGCTGTAAAACTGCTTGAGGGTTCTGTTGCGCCTGCAAGAGAGCAGCCTTCACGGCTGGTAGTCGTGTCGATCGTTTGCTTAAGAACGATTGGTAATCGTTAAGAAAACTCTGATCGGTTGTTGAGAGAGCATTGACAGTCCCTTGCTTACCACCACACAGTTTGCTTAAATTCAGCACCCGCCCATCACTCGTCTGCATATAACAGATATGATCTTCCGGGTTAAATGCCGTCAGAAAGCTAGTTTGAGACAAAGCAGCATGTGGATCATGGAGAACACCGATCGCAGTCGATGCTAGTAGCAAGGTAAAGAGACTGGGCGATCGTCCGGTTCGTTTAACGCGCTTCCCAGCCAGGACAAACAGTTTCAACATTGCAAAGCACAATAATCTGACGTGAGTTAACAAAGCAGGAAAAAATTGCAGAGGATGTCTACATTGCTGCAACTTCCTCCTGGGGACTTGAAGAAGGGCTACTCCAATTTGTTGGTGGAGTAGCCCTGCCAGTGTGAAAGCGATTTCTCAAAGAGAAATGATCTGACGTAGTGCGACTTGCCCTGGTCACAAGGGAGCCGCTTGCCTACGACATTCATCAGGTAAATTCTTTAAAGGAAACGCTTTAGACTACCCAGCTAGTGATCAAACTCTAGGCTCGTTTCCGAGACCAAGGTCCCCAAATGGCAACGGTAATGCCGGGACTCTGGATATTCACAAACAGGGTCTTGCCATCGGGCGAGAAGCAGGCACCAGCAAACTCGCTGCCGTTAAGTACATTGGTTGCAAAGCGATACAGTTCGCCTTGTTGGTTAACGCCCACAACATATTCAGTGCCGCTGCCGTCTTCACAGAGGAAGAGGTCGCCGAAGGGTGCTACGCAGATGTTGTCAGGAGCCGCGAGAACATCATTGGCAGTCGCTTCTACCACCAGGGTTAAGGTGCCAGTGGTAGGGTCAGCAGGATTGGATTTGTATGCAAAGACTTGTCCAGTTCTTGCATCGCCACCATTGCTACATACAAAGTAGGTTAAGCCATTCCCGTACCAGGCTCCCTCTCCCCGACTGAAGCGGGCTGCACCTTTCGATCGCGCTTCTACCCGCACAGTATCGCCAACGGGATCAACATCATTGATTCTCACCCAAGTGACTGACAACGGTACGTTCTTAAGACCCAAATAGCCCGTGCTGGTATTAGCGCTACCTGTGCCGGGTTCAATATTAGCTGCTCTGCTATCCGTGATTTTCAGCGCCTCAAGCACACCGCCGCTCTGTAGGTTGCCCTTCTGATTCGGACGGAAGCGGTAGAAACAACTATCGCCACGGTCTTCAGTCTGATAAACCCAACCCGTCTCTGGCTCAACTGCCACCGCTTCGTGGTTGAAGCGCCCCATAGCGACCAGAGGCACAGGATTAGCAACTTGGATTGCAGCACTAGCAGGCACCTCGAAGTTGTAACCATGCTTTTTGGGTGCAATAGAAACATCTTCTTCACAACTTACCCAGGAACCCCAAGGAGTCGGTCCGCCAGCGCAATTGCGAATTGTACCGCCGAGAGAAGCGTATTGCGATTTAACTCGGCGATCGGGACCAATTACCAGAGTCGTTGTGCCACCCCCAGCTGACGGGTCGTACTTACTAGGAGTAACGACTGGGTTTGAACTCGTTGCAGCACCGACTTCATGGTTCCGTACCAAAATTGTCGTGTTGTTGGAGCCTGGGAAAGCAGCCATCCCATCATGGTTACTTGGAACTCTCCCCCCATCGGTCATCGGCTGACCTGTGATTGAAATGGCAGTGTAGTTAAAACCAGGGGGAAGCTCTAGCAGGGGTGCTGTTCCAAGGTCAAACCCGCCGATGACAACCCCTTGCAGTTCATCCACATTTTCAGGAAGTCTAGGTGACAGGGGACCATAGCCAATACCATTAGCAACCTGACCATTAGCAACTCGTGCATAGAGGGCTTCTAGAGGAGAAACCATTGTCACGCCAGCAGCAGATACGCCAGCTAGTGTTAAAAACCGACGCCGAGAAACGCTCATTAAACTGTTTACGCATGCGAAATAACGGCTTCAGTATATTTAACTACAATCAAGCGCACGCTAACACTGGTTTAAGCTTTGGTTATTTTTAGGCTTGCTAACTGAGCGAGATGTTGTCTCGCCATTAACGCTAGATATCGGAACGCCCCTTATGTCTAGAACAGGTTTCGACTAACCAAGCCCTAACCAAGCCAACACGCCTTGTCCAGTAACGTATTCAATAATCAGAGTAAGTGCAAAGCCAATCATGGCAGCGCGACCGTTGAGGCGTTCGGCATACCCGCTAAAACCAAACTTCGGTTCTTCTAACTTAGGGGTGACAGTGGGTTGAGGTGTTGTCATGAGTTAATAGCTCTCAGTAAGGCTGAAATGTAAACCGAACCGCTTTGACATCATGGGTCAGTTTTGGGCTGATTCCAAAGATCTATCCAACGGAGGGTTACAAATATTTACACTTTTATTGTAACGGTTGCTTGCGACAATGCAGCGATCGCTCTACTCGAATCCTTTTAAAACCAAAAATTGCTATCAACAGTAATGATCCTTAAAGCTGGTTAAAAGGACGATGAACGAACATAATCGTACGGCTTTCTACCCACAACTACACCCTTTAATTGATTTGCAAGCAACAGGGGAGACGATACAGTAGTAGGGAGGTCTAAAGTAACAACTCTTAACAGAGCTTAGGATATTTTAGACTGCTCTACTCGGCTCGTAGGTTAGTACCAGTGGCTTTCGTTTTTAGTCAACCGCTGCGAAGTTTCAGGCAAAATGGAACAGGGAGCCGACAGAGTTTCACTGTCATTTAGCAAGCGTTTGGGTAGGCTGTTTATGCACAAAGTATTACGTTCAATCATGAAGCCCTGGGTAAAAGCGCTCATGGCGATCGGTTTGGTGGTCGCGCTGTCGTTTGGTCATGCGGATGGCGCTCTCGCAGCGGGTGGTGGTCGCATGGGCGGTGGCTCTTTCCGCGCACCCAGCCGAACCTTTACGGCTCCCCGTAGCTATGCACCAGGCGGCGGTTATGGTGGTGGCTACAGTCGTGGTTACTATCCTGGTGGCGGCTTCGGCTTTCCCTTCCTGTTTCCCTTCTTTAGCATTGGTGGTGGCGCTGGCGGATTGTTCAGCATCCTGATTTTCCTGGCGGTTGCTAACTTCCTGGTACAAAGCTTCCGTCGATCGCGCTCCGATGACGATAGCCTGGGCTACAGTACCGAAAACCCCACTATCTCGGTTGCCAAGCTGCAAGTGGGTCTTCTGGCAGAAGCAAGAGAGCTACAGGCTGACCTGAACCGTATTGCTCAGAAAGCCGATACTAGTTCTACGGCTGGTTTAACCGAAGTACTGCAAGAATCGACGCTGGCACTACTGCGCCATCCAGAGTATTGGGTCTATGCAGGTTCTACCGTTCAACAAACGCGGTTGGAAGCAGCAGAAACTCAATTTAACCGTCTGCTGTTGTCTGAACGCAGCAAGTTTAGCGGCGAAACCCTTTCTAACGTCAACAATCAGCTTAAGCAAGCATCAACAAGTAACCTTGCGGTTGCTGAGAAAGGCGGCGCATTGGCTCAGACAGAGGGTCCCGGTGAGTATATCGTGGTGACGCTGTTAGTAGGTACTCAAGGCAAGTTAGAGCTACCTAAAGTGAATAGTTCAGATGACTTGAAGTTGGCGTTGCAGCAGTTGGGTGGCGTGTCGAGCGATCGCCTCCTGGCACTGGAAGTGCTTTGGACACCTCAAGCAGAAGGTGATGTTCTCACTAACGAAGATGTAGTGGTGCAGTATCCAGACTTGAAACTTGTCTAGAGGTTTTATTCAAGATTGCTGAGGCGATCGTTACTTCATTGCAAATCCACAGGGGGGCTAGGTAGCCCCCTTTTTTAATGTCGTTCTCTTGCTAAAAACAGCTGGGGATTGCGGCAATTAGTGACGAGTTAAACATTCCCCAGACTCGAATGTGTAGTAAAAAGTAGTGTTAAAGAAACTGAGACAAATTCATGTATTGTTGCGATTAAGCGAGCCAACTTTATTGAGTGCATTACGCTGCTGTCTAGCCATGTGTAACCTATGACTACACCGCTTCGGACGTTAGGGGTGCCGCCTAATGCCTGGTCAGTGAATGCTGCGATCGCAGACATTACCCGTCCGCCCCTTGAGCCTCACGTCATTACGCTGACCACTGAGACTAAAACGCTGCGCCTGGATCTGGCGAAAGCCGCCATCCTGGTCATTGATATGCAGAACGATTTCTGCCACCCCGATGGTTGGTTAGCACACATTGGGGTTGATGTCAGCCCTGCACGCACGCCGATCGCTCCATTGCAAGACTTGTTGCCGCTTTTGCGGTCAGCTCAGGTGTCGATCGTGTGGGTAAACTGGGGCAACCGTCCTGATTTACTCAACATCAGCGCTGCCTCACGCCATGTCTACAATCCGACGGGAGACGGGGTAGGGCTGGGCGATCACTTGCCAGCCAACGGTGCCCCCGTACTAACTAAAGATAGCTGGGCAGCCGCGACTGTTGATGAATTAGAACCAAAACCAGACGACATTCAGGTTGATAAATACCGCATGAGCGGCTTTTGGGACACACCACTCGACAGCATTCTCAAAAACTTGGGCAAAACCACCCTTTTCTTTGCTGGTGTAAACGCCGACCAATGTGTGATGGCAACGCTACAAGATGCTAATTTTCTAGGCTACGATTGCCTTTTGCTAACCGATTGCAGTGCTACTACGTCCCCCGACTATTGTTGGAAAGCCACACTCTATAACGTCAATCAATGCTTTGGCTTTGTCACTGATTCTCATGCCCTTTTAACTGCGATGAAGTAGAAAGAAGACAGGAGCCAGCAGCCCGAACAAACTCAAAACTTTTCAGCAAAGCGTCATTAAGCGCTACTCAGAACACCTTACACTTTCTCACCCACGTTTTTGAGGAACACCCAATGGCTTCTGAAAGTTGCGTTATCCCAGTTGTGAAATCACCAGTCGATTATCAAGCGTTTCGGATTAGCCCTCAAGATACCAATCGGTTGGCGATCGTGTTTGATCCACAAATTGCCAATATGTCGCTGACCCTATGCGTCGAAATCTTTGATGTTGGTGGCAAGACTCCACCCAACCGTCATCAATGGGCGGTCGAAATGTTTTTTGTTCTTAAAGGTGAAGGTCTGGCAACTTGTGATGGTAAGACGGTTCATGTACAGGCAGGAGATAGCATTCTAGTGCCGCCAACTGGCATTCATGGCATTGAGAATACAGGATCAGGACGGCTGTATGCACTCTGCTTTATGGTGCCAAATGAGAATTTTGCTGAACTCATCCGTAGCGGCATTCCGGCTGAACTGGATGAGGAAGATATGGCGGTTTTACGCCGTACACCATCGCCAGTATTGTGTTGAAAAGGCTAAGGGATGAAGGCTAAGTGCTAAGGGCTGAGAAAGGAAAGCTTTGGAGTTGATCCAAATGCCTCTGCTTCTCTTGCTTCTCCTGCAGCTTCAAGAGTTTCCCTGCTTCTCTTGCCTCCCCTGCTTCCCCTACCAGCTTAAAGTCCTTTTTCCATGTTCAACGTTCGTCCTAAAGAAACTGCGTCTATGCTGACCCGCGACGGGGTGCGGTTAGATGCAGACATCTATCGCCCTGATGCAGAGGAGACGTTTCCTGTTTTACTCATGCGGCAGCCTTACGGACGGGCGATCGCCTCCACTATCGTCTACGCTTATCCCACCTGGTATGCCGCTCATGGCTATATCGTGGTGATTCAAGATGTGCGTGGACGCGGTACGTCAGAGGGCAGCTTCAAGCTTTTTGCCCATGAAATTGAGGATGGTGAGGATACTGTGCAGTGGGCAGCGGCTCTTGCTGGCAGCACCGGGCAAGTTGGGATGTACGGCTTTTCCTACCAAGGCATGACTCAACTGTATGCTGCTGCCGCAAAGCCATCTGCCCTTAAAGCCATCTGCCCTGCCATGATTGGCTATGACCTGTATACAGATTGGGCATATGAAGGTGGAGCCTTTTGTTTGCAAGCCAACTTAAGCTGGGCAATCCAGATTAGCGCTGAAACGGCTCGTTTAAAGGGTGATGTTGCGGCATATCAGATGCTGGCAACAGCAGCGAAACAACCGCCTCTGAGCGACTCAGTGCCTGCTAATCCTGCCATCCTTCAAGATCTTGATCCTGATTCGTTTTACCACGAGTGGCTACAACATTCTGAACCAGACGACTACTGGGAGAAGCTTTCGCCGAAGTCATACTTACATGCCGTCGATTTGCCAATGTTACATATTGGCGGTTGGTTCGACACTTTCCTGCGGGGAACGATCCATCTTTACAAAGAAATGGCAGCCCGGAGCACCTATCGCCAGCAGTTGATTGTGGGACCCTGGGCGCATCTGCCGTGGGGACGCAAGGTGGGGGCGATCGACTTTGGAGCCGCCGCTGCTAGCCCATGCGATCGCCTGCAAATTCGCTGGTTCGATCAGTGGCTCAAAGGCTTGAATACAGGACTACTGACTGAACCATCGATCGCCCTCTTTGAAATGGGCAGCAACCAGTGGCGCACCTTTGACACATGGTACAGCGCTCACCCAACGCCCTTTTTTCTCGCCAGCACTGGGCTTGCCAGCATGAGTGACCAGGAAGGCACCCTTGCCCCTTTGCCATCTCACTCCTTCACCCCTTCTGCCGATGTTCTCGTCCACGATCCCTGGCGACCGGTTCCGGCAAGTGGTGGTCATGCCTCTGCGCCATCTGGGCCTTACGATCGCTCTAGCCTTGACTGTCGCACTGATATTCTTACCTACACTTCCGAGCCGCTTACCGAAGACTTGCACCTGGCAGGTGAGGTATCAGCCTTGGTGTATTGCGCTGCTGATCTGCCTAGCTTTGATCTGTGTGCCGTTTTATCTGACGTGCGTCCCAATGGTACTGTCTATAACGTCACTCAGGGCTACATCCACGTGCTTTCACAGCCCACGGCACCGTTACAAATTTCACTTCAACCAACCTGCGTCTGCATTCCAAAAGGCAACGCCATTCGCCTGAGCCTGAGCGCCGCGTGTTTTCCTGCATATCCGGTGAATGCAGGTACCGGGACACCGCCTGGTAAAACACGCTTAATTGATCAACAAATTATTACAGTGACAGTGGCTAGTGGCGGCGATCGACCATCTCAGATTTTGCTGCCTGTGGTTAAGTTAGAGTGATTTTCAAAGGAGGGCGACGGGCTTGTGGAAGAGTGCAACGTGAAGGAGTAGAAGGGTGAAAAAGTGGAAGGGTGAAGGAGTAAAAGGGTGGAAGAGTGGAGAAGAGCAAAGGTGAAAGAGTAGAAGGCTGGAAGAGTAAAAGGGTGAGAGCGGCTGTTATTGTGTGAGTACAAAGCTGTACCAGTACGAAATGATTATTACCTTTGGACAGAAGTGCCTTTAGACAGAAGGAGAACCGCCACAGTCTTTGTCATGCTGAAGTGATACGCATCCATATTTGAATGTACCGACAGGCTGAACCAGGTTTGTGATGGCTAAACTGGCTTTATCAGGACAAACAGAAAAGTCAAGACAGTTGACAGCAGAAGCGCAGATGCAAGTTGAGCGGATGCGAGACTTGGAGCTTTTGCTCGCTCATATGCTTAGACAGGAGGATGTGACGCTTAAGTTTATCCTGGACTGCCTTTATGATGTTGGCTCGGTTAACTTGATCAACCAGAAAGTACGTTCTCAGCCGCTTAATCAATTGATGAAGGCGATCGCGGTGATGTCTAAGCCCGCCTTCAAAGTGTTTGCGCTGCGCTGGTTGTACAAAAACTGTCCCAGCTTAATTGCTAACTGGCTACACCAAAAAGTACGCTTCAGTACGCCAAAGACTCAGCCAGCCGTTACCGTAGCGAAAGTAATGGAGGCACAGGAAGCCCCTACACCAGTACCCGCACCGCTAACTGATGCAGCCGCTCAGCCGGTTAGTGCTGCCTTGGCAGTTAATGACGCCCCATCAATAGAGAGCGAGCGTCAAATTCGGCGGCTACAGCAGCGCGTGCGGCTGCTTACTGGCATTTTAGTTGGCGTGGTTTTGCTTTGGGGTGGTTCGGTACTTCTGCCTTACTACAACACTGAACCCGGTGCAGCGCAGTCGCAAGAAAACGTGCAGCACCCTTAGAAATGAGAATTAAATAAGATCGAATTTTGTAAGATGTGTAAGGCAATAGCCGTAACGCATCACCTCCAAAGCTTTTGATGCATGACGCTGCGCTTTTCTGCTATGCCGGAACGGCTTTATACATCCTACGCAAATACTCGGTTTTATTAAATCCACAATCCTCAGTCGTTGTGAAACAGTAGTTACTCCTGCCTGACAATGCATCAGCCACGATTACGGCAAATCGTTCTTGCCTGTCGTCGTTGCACTGGGTTAGCGTTTCGCTGGCGATCGAGTCTGGAGCACCAACGGAGAAGTGCGCCCTTTGCCTCAGCATAAATTGGTTGGTTTTGCGGTACTAATTGCGCTGACACGATCGCCGCATCATAACGTCCCTGTCGACCCCGTTCGCGTGCCATCAACAAAATTTGGCGGCTCCACGACGCAATCTCTTTCTGAGCCTGGGCATACTCTGGTTGACCTGGTTTCACCGTCTTAGCTTCTTGGATCGCAGACGAGTAGGATGATGCCTGACCTGTATTTGCCGCCGCCAGTGCTCTTGCTTTATTTAACGGAGATAGGGTCAATGGTTGGGCGATCGATGCTGCGCCCATTGTCTGAGTAGGTTGCGCCTGTGCCGCGGCTTCCGGCTTGTTAGGCGAGATCGTTGTTGGAGACAGACGGCTTGCTCCTGAAGCGCCAAAGTCTTGAGCCGTTGCGATGGACTGAGATGGCATCGCTTTCGTCGCAGAGGCTGTAGGGGTTGGAACGGGTAAGCTTGTGTTAGCAGGTGGCGATGGCGTTGTCAGCGATGCTACGTCTGGCTGCCCTGTACCAGACGGCGATGGACGCAAGGCAGCAGTACCCGATTGCTGTCCAGTTGCTGGTGCTTTAGGCGTAAAGGCTGCACAATTGCGCAACAGCACGCCCGCAATCAGCACAACGACAGCTACCCCACCCCATCGCAGCACCGGTCGCCAGAAAAGAGCATCAGGGATTTCGTCCGAGTCCTCGGGATAGTCAGAATACGGCTGTGGCACGGTAGGCACTGGAGGGGGTTGGGCAACTCTATTGTCATGATTTTGGGCAACACTGTCGATAGGCAGCGCTGCCTGAATGCTAGGCGCTGACATCCTGCCATTTGTCTGAGGCGAGACGGTGGTCAAATTATTTGGATGGTGTGCGGAGCCATTCGTCGAGACATTGCCATTGCCATTAGATGCAGCAGTAGCATAAGGGGGTAAGTATCCTGATGTCGCGATTGCCCTGTCCTTCGCATCGAGCGATTGTCCCTTTGTTGCAACTGACTGCCAACCACTACCACTGGCAGCACCGCCAGACGTCATAGAAGGTATACCTGCATCAGGTAGCGTTCTGGCGGTAGTAGAAAGGGAACCATTCACAGCCACCCCAGAATCACTCTGTAAAGCAGTCTGTGCAGGAGCATAGCGATCGCCGTTCTGCTGAGTCGCTGCCCCAGGAGCCAGGGGTAGTAGAGGCTGTTGTCGTTTTTCGTCTGGACAAATTGTGACAGCTTGCTGGATCGGTCGCCAATAGTGCTCACTCAACTCTGGCAGGCGATCGCTCAAATACTTCTCCACTGCCGCTAGCGTAGTAGAGCGGTTGTCTCGCAAGCTTTCTAACAGCGCTGCGGTGAAAAACCCATGTCTCAACGCTGACGTTTCACGCGAGAACTGACCTGACTGGCAGGACAGTATGGTAGGGATGCCTGTGATGCTTGCTAAATGCTCTGTATGGGTGCCGACTGTTTCATACGAACTGCTTTCGTTGCGGTTGATATCTAGCAGCACTAAAACGGTCGCCTCTGCCACCTGCCTCAAGCTGCGAAAAATCGCTTCAAGCGGTATGGCAGTTGTAGCGATCGCCGCTGGGTTGCCTTCGATCGGCATCAAATAATCTTGCCCCTGCTGGCACACGCCATACCCACTAAAAAAGCACCACAGCATATCGCCTGGTTGGACATACCGCTGGATGAGTAGATCAAGCCAGCTTTGAATCGTCTCGCGATCAGGATAGGTCGATTTGCCCCATTGGGGTGGCGAGGTTTCTGTTAGCAGAAGGCATTGTTCAGCCGGAACGCCCCCCGCCTCAACCAAAAATCGGTGGATCGCCTGAGCATCATGCTGGGCATAGCTCAAAGGCTGCAAGAACTCATACTGATTGATGCCAATGCTGATTGCCCAGTGTCTCATGCCAGCCGTCCCAGATATCTCTTGACATAGCATTCCCAGTCATGTCTATCATGACACGCTCATCTCAGAAGGCAAAATTCTAAATTGAGGTTGATTAGTTAAGTAATCGCAAAAGTCTTAAACCGCTGCCTCTCCTCACTGCATTGCCTTTACATAAGTAATTGAGAAACGAACGTAAAGCATTACCTGATGCCATCCCTATCTGTTGCTCTCCCTTCACTGTCGTGCTGCGCTAAAAGCAAGAATGACAAGAGCAGCTATGTACAGCAACTTCAGGACAATGCCATGCTTTGCTGCATCACTTTGTTAATCAATTGCAATCAACTGAAGCCAGATCGACCATAATCATTCCAGCCTGTGAAATAAAAGTTTTCAGTTGAGATTTTGAGTGCATTTCCGTTTGCTGTAAGCAGGTTAAGTGCCAGCACTGGGCAGACTTGTTGATGAACGTTTTAAGAAGGAGTATAGAGTAACAATGCAACTACCAAGTTTAGTACGAGCAAGCTTAATACAGACAAGCGTTCAAACTCGATTCAAGCAGTTGCCGCCGCAAGTTGCCCCAGTGGGTTTAGCCGTTGTCCTGGGTTTAGTTGGTAGTGGGCTGGTAATGCAGACGATCGCACCCTCTGCCGTTCACGCTTATACAGGGACGGTGAATGTGACGATCGACGTACAGCCCAGCGAAACCTATGACACGCTAGTACGTCGGGCTGAAGCGATCGCCAGAGCCGCCACACAACGCAGCTTCGATCGTGACATTTTGATGACGGATGTCGCGATCGTTGTGATTGCTCAAAGCGCGACCTCTACTGTGCCAGTGCTGTCACTTACCACAACCCGCTCTCAGTGGCGCGGTCAGCCAGATGCACGTCGTTGGGCAACCTATTACAGCACCGCTAAAGCGCTCTTGGGTATGAATACAGCACCCTCTGGCGCAGGAACAACCGCTCAGCCAACGATTACAACCTCGGCTCCGACTGCAACTTCCACGGCACCGCAACCGCGAGCGACTCCTGCCAACACTTCCACGGCACCCGCAGCGGCTCGTGGTGGCGCAACAACTGGTGCAACGACTGGTAGAACTCAAACACCAACCCCGACCCGCAGCCCTATTCTGCCGCAGCGTATTCCCACTCCAGCAAATATTGGAAAGTAGCAGATAGGAAGCAGGGGGAGGCAGGGAAAGCTGAGGAGGCGAGGAAGTGGTTGCAAAGCTCTCCTTCTTCCCGTCTCTTCCTATGCTCCCAATTCTGCCTTGTCTCCTTCTCCCGGTCCCAGGTTTGTTAAGCTCTGTTTCAACTTGGCGGGATCTGCTCCAACTCACGGGTGTCTGTTAAAGCTCCGTGATACCATGCATCCTGTAGCTTCTAGCGATTTTAGGAGAAAACCTTTGGCACTACGGGTTGCGGTTGTCGGTGGCGGTCCAGCAGGCTCCTCTGCGGCGGAAGTTTTGGCAAAAGCGGGTATTGAAACCTATTTGATTGAGCGTAAGTTAAACAACGTGAAGCCTTGCGGTGGAGCTATTCCGCTATGTATGGTAAGCGAATTTGACCTGCCGCCAGAAATTATCGATCGCCGTGTTCGCAAGATGAAAATGATCTCGCCCTCAAACGTGGAGGTCAACATTGGCGGTACACTGAAGGACGATGAGTACATTGGGATGTGCCGCCGGGAAGTGCTGGATGGCTTTATGCGCGATCGTGCCGAAAAGCTTGGCACTAAGGTCATCAACGGTACGATGCACAAGCTGGAAATTCCCAGCAATGACAAAGATCCCTACACGCTGCACTACGCGGATCACTCCAATGGCAGCCTGGAAGGAACACCCAAGACACTGCAAGTCGATTTGGTGATTGGTGCGGATGGTGCTAATTCGCGGGTAGCGAAAGCGATCGATGCCGGTGACTACAATTACGCGATCGCCTTTCAGGAGCGGATTCGTCTTCCTGAAGACAAAATGGCGTATTACAACGAACTGGCAGAAATGTATGTCGGTGATGATGTTTCGCCCGACTTTTACGCCTGGGTGTTTCCTAAATACGACCACGTAGCAGTCGGTACAGGCACCATGAAGCCCAACCAGGCAAAGATCAAGCAACTGCAAGCAGGCATTCGCGCTCGTGCAGCAGAGAAACTACGAGGCGGCAAAATCATTCGGGTTGAAGCACACCCCATTCCCGAACATCCTAGACCTCGCCGCGTGGTAGGTCGGGTCGCACTTGTGGGTGATGCGGCTGGAACGGTTACAAAGTCCTCCGGTGAAGGCATTTACTTTGCAGCGAAGTCGGCACGGATGTGTGCTGAAGCCATTGTGGAATTTTCTGGCAAGGGCGACCGCGTTCCCACTGAAGCCGATCTTAAGGTTTACATCAAGCGTTGGGACAAGCAATATGGCTTGACCTACAAGGTGCTCGATATTCTGCAAACCGTCTTCTACCGCTCGGATGCGACTCGCGAGGCATTTGTTGAAATGTGCTCTGACCTTGATGTGCAAAAGCTCACCTTTGACAGTTACCTGTACAAAACAGTTGTGCCAGCGAATCCACTAACGCAGCTTAAGATCACAGCGAAGACGATCGGTAGCTTGATTCGTGGCAATGCACTTGCACCCTAGAGTCTGAAACGTGGTTGATTGCTAGTTATTCGGTTGCTATTGCGCCATCAACCCATCATTAACGCCTTGGATTTAACCAGCATTAAGGAGTGTCTTTAATGCTGGTTTTTTGTGGCTATTTTCCAGCACCGTCCTCTAATACTGATTCTCTGTAGCCAGCACTTTTTGCAAATGCTATGCCTCTAAGATCACCGTTGGAGCACGTTTGGACAGGACTGCAACGGCTCTTTGGCAAAGTCTTCGAGCTGAACCGACTGCAATAGCCGTGACCAACTGTCAACCAGGCGTGGATCTTGTGGGTTGGTACACCGTTGCTGCGCTAGAGTAGCAAGCGCATCCTGCCAGATACCTGCGGTAGCGTAAAGAGCAGGGCGATCGCGCACGCTTGCTTTTTTAAGTTGGCTGGCTAAGGCAGCAGATGGTTTCATGCGCTGCACCACACCTTCGACAAACGGGTTGACCGATGGTTGGCTAGGATCGCAGAGAAGCGAAAGCTGCCAGTGAAAATCTTTGCCAACCGTCAAAACAGACGCGGTAACGTTGGTCGGTAAGTTGAAACTCACGATACCTGGTGTGTTTGGCAGCTTAATGACAGTTTTGTAAAGCGTTTGATCATTGCTATCTAACAGTGCGAACTCGGCTGTCTGCGCTTCCGCTCTGGGCACGTACCAGAAAAAGGTGGGACTGCTGGACACAGTGGCACTGAAGTTATCGATCGGAATTAATGGCATGAGTAGTTTTGGTCCCCGCAGGCAAGTACCGCGTGTGCCTGCACCTTCACGTCGTGCAGGGGTGCCGCGCTGAGGTGGGCGATACTCTTGCGCGATCGCCAACAGTGGCGCACTACACATAGCCACGCTTAAAACACTAGATAGGCAGGCAAGCATCAGTTTTCGCTTGTTTTGAAGGCGCATATTTAAGCCGCTTTAACCGTTAAAACCGTTGTTTGGGAGAGGAACTGTAAGACTGACAGCAGGTATAACTACTGACTCGGCATACAGGCTTACGGAAAATTGTGCTGGAGCTTCAGCAGCTAAACAGATGTGTTCAGCTTCTCTATCAGACTATTACTGACAATTTGATGTTCTTATTCATACACTCGTTCTAAGCAAAGGTTAAAACTTACTCAACGCTTCAGCTTGCTTAGTTATTAGGTTAGTTGCACCTTGACCAACAACGCTAATCCTTCGACGCACGGGCACGACCTAGCACCCGATAGACATCAACCATTTGCTGTTTGCCTTTGAGGGCAAGTAGCCCCCACGGTTCAACCACAAATTTGTTTTGTAAATGCACGAGGGTTTCTTGGGCAATTAGAATGCGGCACGTTTCTGTCTGACGGTGTTTTTCGTAGCTTTCCAGACGAGAGGCAATGTTAACGCTATCGCCAATAACGGCATATTCCAACCGCTCTTTACCACCCAAACTACCAGCCACGATCGGTCCAGTAAAAATACCGACTCGCATTTGGGCAAGAGGCTGATTGCGTGTCTGCCAGTCTTGATTAAGCTGATCCAGGCGATCGCCCATAGCAAGCGCACACTCAACTGCAAGGCAGGCATCTTGCGACACTTCGATCGGCGTGCGGCGGTTCATGGGTACCCCAAAAACGGCAAGCAAGCCATCACCTGTGAATTTGTTGATGATGCCCTGATTGGCTTTCACCTCCTCGGTAATGGCACTGAGATACTCGTTTAGCCATTCCAGCAAGTCTTCGGGCGGCAATTGTTCTGAAAGGACGCTGAAGTTACGAATGTCGGTAAACAGCATGGTTGCAGTCAGCCGTTGCCCTGGTAGTTTGCCAGCCTTAAGCAGGCGATCACGGCTTTGCCATAGCGCTGTAGCAATTTCTGGCGATGTGTTTTGCCCCAGCAGTTTCATCATCATCATCTGCTGACGCTGCGCTCGCTGTGCCCGGTAGGAGACAACCAGCATGACAACAGTGAGAACACCCACTACAGGCAGAGCAACAGGCACCCAAAGTTGATGCAGAAACAGGGTATAGCAGGTTGCCAGCAGCGTTGTCATTGTAGTGAGCATTGCTAGTGCTAGCCCTAGCGGGTGACGCACAAACCAGGCAAGGCTAGCACCAATCAGAACCCAAACCCCTAGCCAAAGCATTTCTACCCAATCAGCCCAGTATTCAAAAAGCGATATCTCGTTTGAGGCAGCACTCAGCAACTGACTCACCAGTTGAGCATGAATTACCACTCCGGGCATCAGGGGGTTTTGTGGTTCAGCAGCACTGTAGGGCGTAAGAAACAAATCTTTGGCGCTGCGAGCTGTGGTGCCAATCAGCACAATTTTGCCCTTGACCCAACTAGGGTCGATTGCGCCGTTCAATACCTGAGTTAGGGTTACCTGACGTGCCAGCTTGTGACGTGCCCGATAGTTGAGCAAAATTTGATAGCCCCCAGCATCCACCGTTTGGTACGCGCCAGTAGTAGCTTCTAAAGGGATAAATTCAGCAGCACCTAAGCGTAGATGGTTGGCATCACGTCCCGCCTGTGGTGTGATGTCCTGCTGCTTGAGGTGGGCAATCGCCAACCGTAGCGAAAAGGCGTAGAGCGTTGTTGCATCAGTATCAACAAACAGCAGCCCACGACGAATGACACCATCCGGGTCGCTAGCAATGTCGTTAAAACCAACGCGCTCGTTAGGCACACTGGGCGGCGGCTTGACCCCAATATCATCCGCATCTGGAACTTTGGTAATGGCAATGACGTTTGACTGTTGCAGTTGCTTGACGAGGGCAGCAGTACCCGGCTCCTGGGGCAGATCACGATACAGGTCTAAGCCAATAACGCTGGGCTGTTGCTGCTGCAAGTTTTTTAGGGCTGTTGCGATCGTCAAATCTGAGAGGGGCCACCGCTTTTGTGCTTTGATGTCTGCCTCAGTAATAGTCACAAGCAGCAAGCGTGGGTCAACCTCTTGGTCGGGGCGCAAACGTACCATCAGATCATAGCTAGCAAGTTCCAGCGGTTGCAGCCAACCCACCTGTCGTATACCTAGTAAAACCCCGGTTACGGACGCACTCGTAGCCACGATCGCTAGCTGCACCATAACGATCGCTGGCAGCTGTGTCAACTTTATCCACCCATTGCGGCAGCGTTTCCAATTGGCAATCACGGGTACTCTCAGCTTCGCTTCACCACATTGAATATTGAACTGAAGCTGCTGAACGGTGGCTCAACCCCATTTAGTATGGCGTGTATTCTGAGCCGCTCAAAGCGTACCGTTCGTTCTTAACAGTTCAAGCAAGGCAAGCAATGCACCTAGATTGTTCAGAAAATGCAGCAGCCCTTTAAGGCTATACATCCCTTACAGCACAATATCCTGACAACCAGAAAATTTAGCTGTTAACGACTCTCATGCCGATTTCCCTTTCGAGATTACAAGTCCTACTGCACTGCTTGTCTCAATTCAAACAGTGATGGCTATAGATTCTCCCAATGATTCCTCTCAATCCCCCTTCGTAAGGAAGTGCAGGTAGGGGGATCTTGCTTTGTAGCGTGTAAGGGAATTAGTATGACGTGCCGTCTCCACTCGTAAGTAGGAGAGCTAGATTAAGCATTACTGAGCGACTGGGTTTCGACTGCGCTCAACCACCTACAACCGAACTTATACCGAATGCTATCAACGATTTTTAGATGAGTTTTCCAAGGCGTATCTCGATAGTCTCAATATCCTTCAAGTGGATAATGGACGGTTTCACAAGGGCAAAGGTCTGGTGGTGCCAGAGAATGTCATTTTGTTCTTTCAGCCGCCTTACTGTCCAGAACTAAACCCCAGTGAACGGTTGTGGGAACATCTCAAAGCAAAGCTCAAGTGGGCTTCGTTCACAACGCTGGCTCAACTGCAAACCAAAGTTGATCAACTCCTAGCCCAGTTGACACTGGAAATCACTGCTGCCATCACTGGTTATCCCTTCATCTTGGATGCCTTATCTGCCTTGAACACCGTTTAAATTGGTATTAGAGCATTTCGGCTTCGCACTTATCAATAATTGCGCCAGCTACTCAATAGCTACGCTTATCGACCCTTTGACTGTTTCACTCTGCCTTCTTCAGCGTGCGTTCCAAAATTCCTTTAGCAGGCTCGACGATCGCCCAAGTACCGTTTGGCTGCTTGCGTAATGCTGCAAATAAAAGTAACCTGCCACTGCCGATCGCATCGCCCTGGCTAACAGCACCGAGACGCGGTTTGTTTAACCCACAGAGGCGAAAGAGATAAGCTGGTACGTCAGGGCTAGAAAAAATCAGGCAACGATTGCTATCAAGCTGAGCGCGACCATCAAACGGTGCATAGACAGGGTTACCATCAAGCGCCACAGCAATATCACCAAGCCCACCAAGAACTTTGCGATCGCTGATCGTGTCACCCGGTTGCAGCTCCCAGTTTTGATACAGCTTGATTTTAAGTAGTGCCTCATCACTGGGAGACTTGGCGCAGCCCAACGGTAAAAGCAGCGTTGCGACCAACAAGCTTATGCTGAGCAGAGCAATCTCCGACCTAGCGAATATTGAAACGATAGCCAGCATATTGATCGCCTTCATAAAGAACGACCAGCCACGTCTGCGGTTCAAACTCTAGCTGGTAAGCCTCCCGCTGCGCTGTTGCACCGACACGCACCTGAAGATCAACGAGTTTGCAATACGGGTCTTTTAAAATCTCCTGCACTTTTTGCTTCTTATCGCCCTCTGGCACTGTAAGTAAGCGTGCTAACTGCTGCCTCGACAGCTTCGTTTGTGATTGCACAACTTCCTGGCACAGTTCGCCAGAAGTTCTTTTGCTAAGAAAAGACGGTAGGCTATGCAGGTCTAGCAAAAGCCCAAACGACAGCAACACTACTCCGCCAGCCATTAGCTGCCTTGAATTAAACCGTTCAGACTTTGGGTATTGCATTCGTTCTCCTCATCGATCGCTGTTAGCTAAAAATCCAGCCATCGCTCGGCAGACCAACCAACGCCTTCTAGGTGCTGGAGTCCACCGTCGGGCTGCCTGAAGTACTGACTGACTGATGCGCTGACTATTGGTTAACTAAAATCTGCCACCCAGCAGTAGCCCCAGCATGATAAGAAACAGGCGGTAAATGGAAACGAACCCAGCTTTTGGCACACACATTGCCAGGTATACAGCCGCCGCTGCAGGCGCAAACATCAGCACCAATAACACTGGCGCAAGTGCT
Source organism: Phormidium sp. FACHB-592 (assembly GCF_014695795.1). Taxonomy (NCBI): domain Bacteria; kingdom Bacillati; phylum Cyanobacteriota; class Cyanophyceae; order Oscillatoriales; family Oscillatoriaceae; genus Phormidium; species Phormidium sp. FACHB-592. The sequence continues at coordinate 248,088 of NZ_JACJOZ010000074.1, read as the reverse complement.
GGAACCTGCATGAGTAAAAGTCGCGCTCCCACTCGGATGGCAGCAGCAAGCACAATCCACAAGGCAGCATCCTTCACTCGATCAAGCGAGGTGTGTGGCATCTGGAGAAACTGCCGCAGCTTTAACGCATAACGCCGGATGGTCAAAACATTTGCGGACGAGGAACTGGCAGACGATCGCGGTTCGTGTGAGCGTCCTGTAGGGCGGCGCGGCTCTTGCCGAGGAGCCGCGATCGCAGGTTCCAACGTGTCTCGGCTTGCCAGATAGCGGAGCGCTTGAGCTGTTTCAGCCGCCTCTTGCTGTGCTTTGTGGTCAGTCGCTCCGATGATTGTTGGCTTTTGGCTACCTGTTAGCAGTGTATCGGCACTATGGCGGTAGGTACTGGAGTTAAACGGTTCTACACCAGAAGGTGGAACTGACACTTTCACCTCAGGATTAGCAGGCTCAACGGGGTCTTCAATGCTGCTGTGGTGTGCGATCGACCCATCATGCGGCAGTGTCTCGCCCTCTGCTATAGCGGTTTCTAGTGCTTGCAGTAACTCCTTAATCCGTGCTGCCTGAGCTTCTAACGCTTCTGTGTCGTCATCTGGTGCTGGCATCGGCGGAACCTCTCGCTGAGGCGATCGTGCTGCTGGTCTAGAGGCTTGTTTAGCACTTTTTGAAGCCTTCTTTTTGGGAGACGGTTTATCTGCCTCAAGAAGCGAGTCATGGTTCGTAAGGGCTTCGGGCTGTCCAGCACGCGCTTGCTTCCGCTTGCGATCGGCGAGCAGTTGATTAATCCGTTCTGCCTGTGCCTCCAAGCGCTTTAACTCGTCGATATAGGGCTGTTGATGTCCATCCCGCATTTGACGGAAAGAAAGCGCTTTGGGATTTGCCGCTGCTGGCTTACGCTTGGCAGCAGTTTGCTTCCGCTTTGCTGTGGAGCGCTGCGTTTGCGATGGCTCAGAGGATAGCGGCACAAAGGCTTCATGCGTTTGTCGATTGGGCATCTCTACCACATTTGCCTCTCCTTGCCTTAGAGCAGTATCCGAATCGTCAAACTCTGGATAGGGCTGCTTGGCAAGGTTTATTTCTGTTGGCGATGATCGAAAAGATCTAACGCGTGCGTGAAGTTCGTCCATGGTCGGGGAATAACCAGCTTCTTTAGCCAAACGTCTCTCAACAAAAAGAAACGAATGGCTAGGTCATTGATATTAGTACGATAGTACTACAGAAGCATGGGTAGTGATCATTTTTTTTGCACGACACCTTAAACCGACGCTAGGGAATCGGTGTAGCGTTTAGTAGTCGATCGACGATCACCCGTGCCCTTCGTCCTCCAATTGGAATCATGCGATGAGCGAGTACGTGCGGCGCAAGAAACTTTACATCATCTGGGATAACATAATCGCGATCGTCTAAAAACGCTATTGCCTGGGCGGCACGACATAGAGCAACCGTACCTCTGGGGCTGACTCCCAGCGTGATTTCTTCATCATGCCGGGTTACCCGTACTAAGTTGAGGATGTACTGTTGCAACGATTGATCCACATTTACTAAGGCAGCGCGTCGGCGTAGTTCTTGTACGTCTGCAATCGACAAGCAGGGTTGCAGTTCCTCCAATGCTCCTCTGTTTTGCAAGCGTTGCAGCATTTGCAGTTCTTCTGCTTCTGTAGGGTAGCCCAGCGAGAGCGACAGCATAAACCGATCCATCTGCGCTTCTGGAAGGGGAAAGGTGCCCTGGTACTCTACAGGGTTTTGGGTGGCAATGACAAAAAATGGATTCGGCACCTGACGCGACACACCATCAACTGTCACCTGCTGTTCTTCCATCACTTCCAGTAGCGCGGACTGGGTTCGTGGAGTAGCGCGGTTGATCTCATCTGTTAGCAAAATATTGGCAAATACGGGACCCGGCAGAAACTCAAACGTGCCTTTGCTAGGGTTCCAGATATTTGTCCCGGTGACGTCGCTGGGCAACAGGTCAGGTGTGCATTGAATACGTTGAAATTTGCCATCGATCGATCGCGCGAGTGATTTTGCCAGCAGGGTTTTGCCAACGCCCGGAACGTCTTCTAAGAGAGTATGTCCGCCTGAGATTAGCGCTACCAGCACCAGTCGAATCGCGTCATGTTTGCCGACGATTGTTCGACCCAAATTTTCTGTCAGTGTTTGAATGCGTTCTCTCATGCTGATGCAAGTTCCAAGGGGCAGTGGAGTGTGAGTAGTTCAGTATGCCCAACTAACACTATCAAGCTAGCGTTGAGACCGCAAATAGGGGTTGCATTATGGCGGCTAGCTTCAAGCTGTGGCGCAGTGTTTTCCAGAGTTTAGGAATCGTTCCGTGCTCTTTCAGGTTGGAAGTGACTACACTGCGAGGAAGGAAACGCGCTATTCCTCTCTGCCAAAGTTCTACCGATGTCATTGGTATCGGCTAGGTACTCCCCCACAGCGCAAACATTGGAAGCGTTAGGCATGCGACGGGTTACAGGAAAATGACCTTGATTACGGGCGATCGATACTGGCGTCTAACGCTCTAAACACGGCTCCAAGGCTCGATCAACTACACCCGTTTCTTCCAGAACAGCACGTTTAGAAGCTTGCGTCTCATACCAAGCGTTTCTTTGAGTGCAGCAGAAGGCGATGGCAACAGTATGCCGATCATTATTATGAGCCAATGGCAGCATCGATCGCACCTGCGCATGGTGTGTATAGAGCATCTGACGTTCTTGCAAAATCACTTGCTCCTCAGAGGCTGCAATCTAGTACAGACCGATCCGCAAGCGGTGTTGCCATCAACGTCATAGGCAAAATCAATAAATTTTAAGCTATTAACTATCAGTGATCAGCCTGATTTTTCAAGCTGATCATTGACCGCTAATAGCTTAATTAAGTTTAAATTAAGTGCTGCAATTTGCTTACTTTTAGGGTGCGCCGTAGCTGACGGAACTCGCACCTTTTCGTGTTGCACCAGCGGTCGGTTGCTGTACAGAGTGTGAGCGATCGCCATGCCAGGGCTGTTCTTCTGGTTGCCCATTGCCTGCGTTATCTAGAGCTACTTGTTTGTCTTCCCATAATGGGTCAACCGATAGTTCTAGGAGATCTACGACACTGCCCTGCATGGTTCGTTCAGGGCAGCCATCTAAATCGCTGGCTTGGTCTATTGAACAAGCTGAAGTGGCTAGTGATGGGTTCATGCCGCTTTTCTGTGCGTTCTGAACACATTCCTCATACCGTCGTCGCTGTAGAGTACATTGACGAGCATATTCTGCTAAGTCTGTTTTAAAAAGTACTGACATAGGTTTGTCCTCCTGAAGATCTTAATTAGTTGCCGAACCAAAAGAAAAGTTAATTTGAGACACATTGTTTAAGGCGCTGATACTCTTTACAAAAAGCAATAGAAAGTGGTTTTTCTATACCCTCTGTAGTCGCTGACTTACAATTTCTTAGGTACAGCTTAAACAGTGCCTCAACTTACTTTTAGTACCCAAAAACAAACTATTACTCGCACCTTTAATATGACTCTTTCTTATCTAGTTTTCCATTCTGTGACGAGTGCTAGTCAGTTTTTGCAATTGACAAGACTGGGATCGCCCATTGGCTCTGTCTTAGCCGCAAGTTAAGATCTAAGACTAATGATTGCGTTATATAAAGCTCTTTTAAGTTACGCTCGTACAATTGTCGGCAATGGCATCCGTATGGATTTTTAGAATAATTTTTAGATGCTTTTTAAGCGTGCAATCATCTTCCTTATACTCATTGCCAGTTAATTGCCTGTGTGGCTCTACATTCTTAAACGTTTGCTTGGACTAATACCCGTTTTAGTTGGTATCACTTGGCTAGTATCCAGTTTTCTGTATTTCATCCCTGGCGATCCAGCGGTTGTTATTCTGGGCGATCGGGCAACACCGGAGCAGATCGCTGCCCTGAGAGAGCAACTTGGGTTGAATCGATCGCTACTGGCACAGTACTTTGCGTTTCTCAATCAACTGCTCCATTTGGATCTGGGTGTCAGCATCATTAGCGGTATCCCTGTGGCTGACGAAATTCGCAGTCGGTTTCCCGCTACCCTTGAGCTGTCGGTGGCTGCGATGGCGATCGCCTTGGTGGTAGGGGTGCCTGCTGGCATTCTTGCTGCGGTTCGCAAAAATAGCTGGCTCGATAACCTGGCGATGACTGGTTCGCTGTTAGGTGTTTCGTTGCCCGTCTATTGGCTAGGTTTGCTGTTGGTCTACCTGTTTGCCATCAACTTGCATTGGCTGCCGCCCGGCGGACGGATCAGCGTTGAAGCGGGCTTTAACTTCCAACCTCTTACAGGCTTCTACGTTCTGGATGCACTCCTTAGGCTGGATGGGGTCGCTCTTAGGGATGTGTTGGCGCATCTCATCTTGCCAGCCGTTGCCCTGGGTACAATTCCCCTGGCGATCGTCGCTCGCATTACCCGCAGCGCCATGCTAGAAACCTTGTCTCAGGACTATATCCGCACGGCTCGCGCTAAGGGAGTGCCAGAACGCTGGGTTATTTTGCGACACGCGCTCAAGAATGCACTCTTGCCGATCACGACGATCGCGGGCTTACAGTTTGGGGCGTTGCTGACAGGCGCAATTTTGACGGAAACTATTTTCTCCTGGTCTGGTATCGGTTTCTGGATTTATGAAGGCATTCTGGCGCGTGATTATCCTGTGGTGCAGGGTGGTGTCATGTTGGTTTCCATCGCCTTCGTCCTTGTCAACTTACTGGTCGATCTTTCCTACGCTTTGTTTGATCCTAGGATTCAAATTCGGTGAGGAAGAAATACAAGAGAGTTTCGAGTTTTGAGTTGCAAGCTTTAGACGTTGGGAGTTGTGGCTACACTTTCTTACCGTTTGCCTTCTGTCTACTTCTGAACTCCAACAATGTCCTCTGCGGCTTTTTCCCATGCCATATCTGACACAACGAGCTTTTCAGCGCTTTTGGCAGTCTTCGGCTGGCAAGATTGGGCTGGTTTTGACGATCGCTCTGAGCGCTTTAGCGTTGCTGGCTCCGGTGTTGCATCCGTATGATCCGACTACCGATCGTGATTATCTGGTGCGGCTGTTACCACCGACGGCAGCACACTGGTTTGGTACAGATGCCTTGGGGCGGGACGTAATGACGCTAGTCTGGTATGGCATCCGGATATCACTTAGCATCAGCCTTGTATCGGTGGGCATTGGGCTGTTGATTGGCTTAGTGTTGGGACTGCTGGCGGGGTATTTTCGAGGCATTATTGAAGTCGCCGTTGGTTGGCTCACAGATATTTTGCTGGCGTTTCCATCAATTTTGTTGGCGATCGCGATCGTTACTGTCACGCGTCCCAGCATCCAAAGTGTAGTGATTGCAGTTGGTCTGGCACAAATTCCGCTGTTTACGCGGCTGACCCGTGCCATGGTGCTTTCCCTACGAGAGCAAGAATTTGTTGAGGCAGCGCGGGCGTTGGGGGCAACGCCCGATCGCATTATTATCCACCACATTTTGCCAGCTAGCCTTGCTCCTATTGTGGTGCAAACAACGCTGTCGATCGGCACGGCAACCTTAGAAGCGGCTGGGCTAGGTTTTCTTGGGCTGGGCGCACAACCACCAACACCAGAACTAGGAGCAATGCTGTCGGATGCGTTTAAAGGAGGATATTCGCTCTCTTCCCCCTGGACAACTCTTTTTCCTGGCCTATTCATTACGTTAATGGTGCTTGCGTTTAACCTCTTAGGCGATGGCTTGCGCGATGGACTTGACCCGCGATCGATCAGCATGAACTGAGCCACAGACCCGGGTTAGGGAAGGGGTGTAGGGTGTAGGGTAGAAGGAAGCCTCACGCTTGGCTCCCCATCCTCTCTCCCTCCTACTCTCTCCCTCATGCTTGGATCTGATCAATGGACTCAATGGCTTAAGATTCGGTTAACGCTGCCGTTTATTGTCCTCAACGGTTGGGTCTTACTCCAGCTCGTGCAGTACTTTGAGCCACTGTTCACGATTTTAATCTTGTCTGCTGTTCTGGCTTACGTCCTTAATTACCCAGTGCAGTTTTTGTATCGGAGTGGTCTTCGACGCCGCTACGCCGTTTTGCTGGTGTTGGTGGTAAGCCTGGTGGTATTGATTACGCTGGGGGTGACGCTGTTTCCGACTGTGGTGACGCAGTTAAACGAGATCGTCACACTGCTGCCCGATTGGATTGCAGCCTTAAGCCAAAAGCTAGAGGTGCTACAGGCATGGGCGTTGAGTCGTCGGCTACCTATACATTTGAATCGCTTGATTGCACAATTCTCTGATCGGTTGCCAGGTGAGCTACAAGCACTTGCTGACCAGAGCGTAACATTGACGCTTGATGCGATCGGTAGCCTGTCAGAAGCGCTGCTTGTAATTGTTCTAACGCTTTACCTGTTGCTTGATGGCAGGCGTGTTTGGGATGGTTTTTTTCAGTGGGTGCCGCAAAAGTACCGCGATCGCTCAGCTCAACAGTTAGAAAGCAACTTCAACCGTTATTTCATTGGTCAGGCGACAATGGGGCTGATTATGGGCACCGCTTTGACGCTGGCTTTCTTTTTTCTCAACGTACCATACAGCTTACTCCTTGGGCTTTTAGTAGGGTTGATGACCCTTATTCCGTTTGGGGATGTCCTTAGTTTTGGGTTGATTAGTTTGCTGGTTGCCGCACAAGATTTGGGGCTGGGTGTAAAAACGCTTGCTGTTGCTGCCACCATCGATCAAATTGTCGATCAGGCGATCGCACCCCGTGTCTTGGGAGGCTTCACTGGTCTCAGACCAATTTGGGTCATTATTTCGCTCCTAATCGGTACTAAAATTGCTGGCTTACCAGGATTACTCACGGCTGTCCCTGTAGCCGGATTCATTCAAGATCTGATCGAAGATCGGCAACATTCTGCTGTTGAGTCAGTTACGCCTGAAAGCCCTTCTGAAAGTGAGATCGTCAATCAGGCATCCCACTCAACTGTTAGCCAAGACCCTATTCAATCCGTTGCAGAAAGTCCGTCCTAGAGCTTTACACCCTCTTAAGAGAAGCAAGTTATCCTGCCTTCACGTGTAGGGATTAGTCGTGAGCCTTACTGCCTAACCTAATCGCTGCAATTGCGGCTGAGACAGTGAAAGGCTAATTGCCTGGACGAGCTTTCTGGCTTCTTTAACAGACAGAAAGCTGCACCTTAAACGTTAACTCCTGCTAAAGAAAGCTCGCTAAAACTTATTAGGCTTTGGTCTAGTTAATCGCTCTAGCAATTCAAACCCATAGCATTTTTTGTAAGCATAATCGCGACGTTTTGAGTGCACTGTGCCTGACAACTTTGTCGTAGCTGAGAAAATTTGTATGATACTGGGCGAGTCATTCAGCAGCTTCTAATACAAATAGGCGTCTTAAAACATCATCTGAACCAATAATTATTTTAGGCTTAACCCTTTGTTTACTTGGAGTTAACTCGTTGTAAACAATGAATCTTTATTCTGTTGCTTTACCGCTTAGATCTCTATCTTCGTTAAGGCTGCTTTTGCAGTTGGGTTATAGCTAACTGTTTCTAAGCGCTAGCTTTTCTTTGCTGTTTTTTAAGGAAGCAAGAGCGCCTTAAACAGTACGTAATGGCATTTAGACGATCGAAGGCAAGCACTGAAATTTTAGCCCGTAATCATTGAATGTTTGAAACCGCACAATTTACTGCCAGTATGCGATCGCCTGGAGTGACAAAGCCACCTGAGGACTCTCAGCCATTTCTAGTAGTTGTAGAGGATGAGTCTCTCATTCGTGAAACTATCACTATGGCGCTCACAGACGAAGGCTACCAAGTATTAGCTGTTGAGGACGGTCGCCAAGCTCTAGAGGTGGTACGTGCCTCTTGCACTAGTGAGGGCGGAAACATTCCAGCGATCGATCTGCTCATCCTGGATTTGATGTTGCCCTACATTAATGGACTAGATTTATGTCGTCTGCTGCGACAAGAAGGCATGACAACCCCGATTCTGATGCTGAGTGCAAAAGGCACTGAGACTGACATTGTTGTTGGGTTAGAAATTGGAGCCGATGACTATTTGGCAAAGCCCTTTGGGATGCGAGAGTTGATTGCCCGCTGTCGATCCCTTCTCCGCCGAGCTAATCGGCAACCCCAGCCTCAAGAGCAGTTGGTTATCCAGTTTCAGGAAATTGTGCTTTATCCTCAAGAATGTCGGGTTACGGTACGCGATAAAGCTGTAAACCTATCTCCCAAAGAATTCACGCTGCTAGAGTTATTTATGAACAATCCACGGCGAGTGTTCTCTCGTGATCAGCTTTTGGAGAAAGTTTGGGGTATTGACTTCATGGGCGACTCTAAAACTGTGGATGTTCATATCCGCTGGTTAAGAGAAAAACTAGAGCTAGACCCCAGCAGCCCGCAATACCTAATTACAGTCCGTGGCTTTGGCTACCGCTTAGGCTAGGGGTCTAGCTAGCATTAGTTTATGGGTTGAAAACCATACAACCGATTGAGAACACTGGCATTAAAACTGTTGCCGCAGTGCTCTAATCTCTCATTGCGGCTAGTGGCACGCCCAGCCAACCCAGGAAGTTTTGCTCCTGGCGAGGAGTTGGCTGCTTGACTGGCACAATCTGAAAACGGCTGAGTCGTGGTTTTGCCAGTGTCACTGTGCGAGAGTGCAATTCATCCTGATGGAAAAACGAAAGTTGCACGCGATCGCCTGGTTGAAAATCTCGCAAGCGATCGTTAAGTTGGTCAGCACTGACCCGTAACCCATTCATTGCCAGTAGTTCATCCCCCGCTGCCATACCTGCTTTCTGGGCTGGCGACGCTGTTTCAACAAATTTAATCACATCACGCCCATGTTCAGTTTTTACCACCAGTCCAAGATCAGGGACACCCTCATCAGCCCCAGCATCAGCTACTAAACGCAGCCCAAATGGGTTCAAGTAGTCGTCAAACGGTAGTTCCTCAAGACCGTGTAGATAGCGCTCAAAAAAGTCCGTCAGATCAATTTCAGCAACGGCTTCAATCACCTGCTGGAGTTGCTCTGGCGTAAAACCAACGTCGGGCTTGCCAAACTGTTCCCACATTTGCCGCATAACATCGTCTAACGATCGTCGATTGCGATGTCGTTCACGAATCAGCAAATCGAGCAGCAGTGACACCATTTCTCCCTTCAGGTAGTAAGACATTTGGGAGTTGGGACTATTGGCATCTGAGCGATAGAGCTTAATCCAAGCATCAAAGCTCGATTCACTTAAGGGCTGTACTTTCCGCCCTGGTGTCATAAGGAAGCGGGTAATTTCACGGTTCAGCGCCATGAAGTAAGCCCGTACATCATAAATCTTTGCCCGGTAGGGAAGCACCAGATCATAAAAGCTCGTTGTACCTTCACTAAACCAGAGTGAGGGCGTGTAGTTCTCTTGCTCGTAGTCAAAGACTTCTAGCGCTTTGGGGCGAATACGCTTTACGTTCCAGAGGTGAAAGAATTCGTGCGCTACCAGTTGAATAAAGCGATCGTACTTGTCCTTTTGCCGAAAGCCAAAGCGTTGATAAATCAAAGAGCAGGATGATTGATGCTCTAGCCCACCAAAGCCTTGTGATGATAGGTGAAGCAAGAAGAGGTAGCGATCATAGGGCAAGCCGCCAAACAGATCCGCTTCAACCTGAATAATTTTTTGGATATCTGGAATCAAACGCTCTGGTTCCAGGTTGCCATCACCCCAAACTGCTAGCTGATGTGGTTTACCCAGCGCTTCAAAGGCATAGACGGCATGGTGACCAATTTCAAAGGGGCTATCCACCAGCGTGTCAAAATTGGGTGCTGCAAACGCGTGGCTTTGTCCTTCTAACGGTTGAAGGGGTGTGGCTACTTGCCAACCGTCAGGAGGCACGATCGTGATCGTCAACGACTGCCGCTCATGCCCTGGAATATAGAAAAACAACGCTGCCCCATTAAAGTAGCCGTGCGTACCATCGAGATGATTCGTCCGCACCGAAAGCTCATCGGCATACATCTGATAGCGAACTGTCAAAGACTCCTGTCCCTGAGGATCGATCTGCCAATGATTCTTGCTGATCTTGCACCAGGGTAGCGGTGTGGTGCGATCGCCTCCAACCGCCACAAAATTCTGTAAGTGCCTTGCATATTCCCGCACGAGATACGAGCCAGGTGTCCAAACGGGCATCTTTAGATCCAGCAAGGACGCGGCATTGGGCTGCAAACCTTTAATCTGAAGGCTTACTTCAAACAGATGGGTTTCTGGCTCTGGCATTGCCACTTGATAGTGGAGTTGAAGCGTTGTTAAGGGCGCAGAAACGGGTGAATGGGTTGGCTCTTGACTCAAGCCAGCCTCTCTAGGCTGGAACAGCTCAACCTGAGAATCTAGCTCCAAGTCTTCTCGATTCATGCTTAATCTTGCTCCTGTATTGTATAAACTGTGTGCTGCAAGCAGCATCACTATACAGCAGTCCTTCTTTGGATAAGGTACACCTTGCACCCTCTGCCTTACCTCATCCACAAGCCACATGTCACCTGATGACAGCTCTGTGTTGCCGCCGCCAGCTAAAAGCTTTTCAGCTCTCTAAGAGCTTGAAGAAGTTAGTAATCTCAGTGGTCGATGTTTGCTACTCAGTGCAATTCGGCTCTACGTGCTTTTACCCTATATCTTGCCTGCTAAATGTGTCAGTTGCTTCAGGTTGATTAATAAAACTGTTTGTCCCACAGTATCAATCTTAATCCAGCCCTTACTATCCAGCTTTTCCATAATTTTGGCTGTTTCTTCTACGCCAATATCAGTGACGTCTGCTAGATCTTTAAACGGAATATTAAAGACCTCAATGCCATGCTGCACTTCTTGCCCGTAATTTTCCCCTAGAGAAACCAGGGTATTTGCTAGCTTGACAGCGGGTGGTTGATGACGCAACTGAAAGCGGAGATTAGTCTGTCGCAAACGTCGCACCATTAATTGCAACATCCGATGGTGCAGTTGCGGATCTTTGAATAAGGTTTGAATAAACCGCTGTGCTGAAATGCTAATGAGCCTGACTGCCGAAAGAGCAATAACATCAGTCGAGCGCGGTGATTCATCCAAAATCGCCATTTCGCCGAAAAAGTCTCCCCGTCCCAATACAGCTAAGGTCACAACATCTTCACCCGAACCAGACAAACGCCGCACCTTAACCCAACCAGAGACAATAAAGTAGACGGCATTGCCCCACGCATCTTCCATTAACACTGCCCGGTTCGCAGGGTACTCGTGTTCGACAGCAACTGACAGCAACCACTCCAGAGTTTCTGGGTTAGCTGCCATTAAAAGGGGGAAGAGTTCACTAAACGCTTCGATCTGCATGAAAATCTGTAGAATTCTGTGGGATAGAGCTGAGGCTGAACAGCGATCGCAAGAGTACAGGAGACAATGACTGCCATTAATCTATACTCACACCATCATGGCAGGGTTTCTGACGCTTGTTAGAGGGAGAATTTACGGATTCTTGGGCTGGGCGCTTAATCTTATACCGTATGTCAAAGATAGTAGCAAGCTTTGAACCGCACTTGTGTGCTATTGATGTGTCAGTATGCAAAGGCAATGAAACACAGGTGGTTTTCGATCACAGTGAACGCCACAAACATACTAACTACCTCTGGTCATGCGCCTGCTTTCGTTTTTTGCCTAAAGCGCTGTCCCTATAGTGAGGCATTAGCTTGTTTATGTATGCGCTCCGTAAGAACTGAAACAGTTGAGCCACGACGTTAAGCGTTGCATCACCATTCGCTATACTTCCCAAGCGGCAATAGTCATAGGGGCACGCTTAGTCATAGGTGAGACGGGCGTTGTCCCTTTGCACCTATGGTTGTGAGTTTTGAGCAACCGCTTCGACCGCTGCTTTAAGTTTTGGTCGCAATAATTCAACATACTGAGACCAACCTACTAAAATCGGTTGTGTGTGCGCCAACGTCTCTCCATGCACATCATCAGGTGAGAAACCGAGCGATCGACCGTCCAAGTCGCAGCAGACGAGTCCAGCCGCTTTTGCTAGGGCTAAGGGACCTGCCGTATCCCACAACTTGACCCGACCATTAAAGTAGAGGTAGAGACCTGCTCGTCCTAAAACGACGTCGACCACCTTTAAGCCAAAGCTGCCAAGCGAGTAAAATTGAGCCTCTGGAATCAACTGAGCGATCGCACTACCAAACTGCGCCTGATCGCGATGACCAATCAGCACAGGGCAAAACCCAGTCGTTGGTGGCGCAGGTTCAGTCGCTATTAAAGTCTCCGGCTGTGCATCGGCTGTTGCCTGAAACAATCCCCAGCCTGGTCCACCATAATAAAGCTGGTCATAAGCAGGTGCATAAAGCCAACCTGCGATCGGCTGCTGGTCTTGCAGTAATCCCACCATGACAGCATAATCGCGCTTGCGGTGAATGAAATCTTCTGTGCCGTCGATCGGGTCAATGCACCACAATCGCCTGTAGCCAGCATGAAACTTTTGGCGCGACTGTGCATCCTCTTCAGTAATTACCCCGTCTTCAGGAAACATCGTGGCGAATGCCGCTGCCAGTTTTTGATCCAGCGCCGCGTCAATGCTGGTAACGTAATCCTCCGGTCCCTTCTCAAAAACCTCAAACGGACTGGCAGCCATTTGCTTTGCATATTGACCGCAGCTACGCAACAAATGCCTGATCGATCGATCGAGATCGGGAGAAATTGGGTTCATAGCAAACGTACTGCGATTAAAAACAAACTCTAGCCTGCCAATGGCTACAAAACAACACTTTTACTTTCATCTTAAGCTCGATCGCTTTAGTGTAGCGATCGCTAAAAAACTCTAGATATTAGGATTAAGAAAAAGCGCCAACAAAAAACGGGCTAACCAGGGAAGGGTTAACCCGCTAGTTTGGGAACGCGAAAAAGAACTACTTTTGTAGTACCAGTTTGACGTTTGCGTTTTGCAGACCAGGACGCTTGACTTCAGAAAGAGTCTTGTTCACAGCATACTTTTGGTTGATCGAATTGATCAGCTCAGTCTGGTTATGCTTCTTAGCAACACCCCAGAGGTCAGCAATCAGGTCAAACGAACCGTCGGTGTTGCGAGACCAGCCCAGATCATATTCGCCTTCTAGAATGGCAACGATGTCTGAACGAACCCGCTGACCATTGTAGCCACGAACATCAGCATCTGTTTTCACAGAAATACCTAGATCACGGAGAGAAGCCTTCAGGATTTCGGCATCAGTAATCTTGGTACGCAGAGTGCTAAAATGAGACATTTGAGTTTCCTCCTGTGGGGATTTGAGAACAACGTTTGATGGTCAGGAAGCTAACAGCGATCGCTCTTAGCTGTTTGTGGGTCAACTGCTAGCAAAGTGCTAGCCTTTCCTCCTGTTGGGAGCAGGAGAAAGCTTTTAGGACTCAAGTCGCTGATACTCAGCCACTGAGAACGCCGCAGGTCGCGCGCGCTGCCTTGCCCAATCTCTGAGGGCAGTTACCTGTTCGGTCATTGTTTTAGAAAGCGGCAACGTTGACTTGATAGCGGCAATAATGTCCAGTTGAGTAAATTCTCGATCCTGGGCAAAGGCTTCGTACATTGCTGCTACCAGTGCTTGTTCAATTTCAGCACCTGAGAAACCGTCGCACACATTCGCTAACTGGTCTAAATCAAACCGTGTAATCTCGCGCCGACGCTTAGAGAGATGAATCTGAAAAATCTCTTTCCGCTCTTCACTATTCGGCAAGTCAACAAAAAAGATTTCATCGAATCTTCCTTTCCGCAAAAACTCTCCGGGCAAACGCTCCACACGGTTAGCAGTTGCCATCACAAATACAGGAGACGTTTTTTCTTGCATCCAAGTGAGGAAAGAGCCAAAAATCCGGCTAGATGTACCACCATCAGAATCTGCTGAACCGGATGTGCCAGCGAACGCTTTATCCATCTCATCAATGAACAAGATAGCGGGGGAAATCGACTCTGCTGTCTTCAAAGCACCACGTAGATTCGCTTCAGACCGACCTACCATAGAGCCATCATAGACACGTCCCATATCAAGGCGTAGCAAGGGCAAACCCCAAAGGCGTGAGGTTGTTTTGGCTATCAGTGATTTACCACAACCTGGTACACCTAGAATTAGCATCCCTTTTGGCTGAGGCAAGCCATACTCTCTAGCACGCTCTGTAAACGCATTGGAACGCTGCTTTAACCAACGCTTGAGTTCTTCTAAGCCGCCGACAGAATCGATCGTTTCGTCTTCTTCAACGTACTCCAGAATACCGTTGCGTCGAATTAGCTGCTTCTTCTCAGAGAGAACAACGTCAACTTCTTCCTCTGTCAGGCGACCAGCAGTAACCTGAGCTTTACGATAAACCTTTTCTGCTTCATCGCGCGTCAGCCCTAAGGCTGCTTTTAACAACTTCTCACGCGCTTCAGTCGTAATACGTCTAGTGCGAACTTGCTCAAGCTGCTGCGAAAGAACGTGGTTAAGTTCTCCCATATTTGGCATTGGAAAATCCAAAACCGCTACTTCTTTTTCTAGCTCAATGGGAATCTCTTGTACTGGCGACATCAAAATAATCGTTTTTTGAGTGCCTTTGAAGCTAGAGATTGCATCTCTCAACCAACGTATAACAGGAGCCGAATAAAATGGATGAAGATCCTTGAAAACAAAAATCCCTGGCTCTTTCTGCCGAGTTACCCACTCAATAGCAGCCTCAGGCGAAACTGTATTGTGCTGAGTCACATTACGAGGCTGACCGTACTCAACAATGCCGTGCGTTACAGTCCAGACAAAGACCCGGCGCTGAGGTTTATTCTGGGAAACCGCCACAATGGTCTGTTCAGCCCTTTCTTCCTCTGATGTCACCATATAGATGAGAGGATACTGAGCCTGTATCAGAATACTGAGTTCTTCCTGCATAGCATCGACCCATGAGAGACAGTGCAACCGCCTAGATTAAAGAAACCTTTACGTCTGACCCTAAAACCTACTTATAAGCAACATTCAGAACGCAAGCTTTTCACTAAAACACCCGCCTGGAACTAGCAGGGAACCAAACTTCCTTCACCTTGAGCTTCAGCACTAACAGAGCTAGCACCCTTAACCCGTACAGATGGAATCTTTTCCTCAACTAAGGCACCAGATTGAGCGCGTAGAGAAACCAATTCACCATCTTTCAAAATGGAAGGAGAGGAACATTCATTACACGTATAGATCTGATAAGCCTTTCCGTGCGCTGCACCTTCATAACCGTCAACTAGCTCACTATGAGACAAGTAGAACGCGATGGCGCGTTGAGCGATATCCGTCATTGTCTCAGAATCAAGTGCTGCCCGAATCTTGATTTGACGGTGCAGCTCTGGCGGGAGATATAACGTAACTTTCTGCTTGTCTTGCATAGAACTCTCAGTTGTGTACCCGGGTATGTAATGAAGAATATCGACTGAATAGCTTGCTGTCAAGACACCATGCCGTCATGACGGCAACATCGTTACATCTAGTTACAATTGTCTGGTGTTGGCATAGCGTATTACTAGCAGATGTAAGGACAGTAAAACCTAATGTAGGCAGTGCTTTTAGTGCTTTAGTTTTTGAAGATGGACTTTTAAGGCTAAGCAACTAACACTTGAATCTAGAGCATGTACCAATTAAGCCAGATAGCGGTGGCCGCCAGAGAAACTGCCTCTAGAAAACTCTTTGAGTGCTTGTCATAGGAGATCCGCCTAGTAACGACATAGCACCGTATTGACAAGCAGCCGTTTGTTCTTGACGTTGGCTCCTATATCACCTTCGCCCCTAGGCAGTAAGTCTGTCTTTAGTTCATTTCCATTGCTCATTTCGTAGAGCGTATCGTCGTGGTGTCAGCTATTCTGCTTGAGTGTATCTGTACCTCTGTTTTATCTAGATTCAGGGCACGTTCTAGAACAGCGTTAGCACAACGAAGAACCAAGAATGAAAGCACCTGCCAACGTCGCAATCTGTTAAAGCAGCAAAATCATGCCCCTATAGAAAAAATTCGACTTTATTCAATTTGTCTCCCTTGCATTTGTCGCGTTCAAAGGAAAACTGCACTTCATGTCTGGCTACTTCCCGCTTGAGGTAGAGCGGATGTTTGGGTTGTCCTAGCTTCGTGGTGCCCAAACAATAAATCGGCTGATTACTCAGCAGCGCCATCACACAGCGATCGCGCCCTTGCAAGCGACCACCATTCCCCCAGGCTAGAATTATTTGGTCTACTCGCTGCCCCAGGTCTGCTAGGTAGCGATCGTTCTCAGCCCCAATCGGATGGGCAACACAGCGTAGCTCTGTTGGATAAGCCGTACAGTAAGCAAAAAGATTCACGACTTCTAGCGCACCAAACCCCCACGCTTGCGCAAAGCCCAGACAGCGCCGAATGGTCGGATCGTCAACAACTGCATCTGCCTGACTGGGGTTCAGCATCACAAAGCCAACTTTTGCCGCTCTTGTATCCCACGATCGCCAAAGCAAATAGCGATAGTATCCAGTGGCGTCAAAGGCCGCGCCAGATTGCATAGGGGGTAAGGGGCACTGGGAAGCAAGGGGTGCTGGGGAAGGAAGGGAAGTCTAAGGAAGGCTAGCGTTTAATTAACTGCCCTTCTGCCCTTTGCCTTGCCTCACTTCGCCAATTCGGTCGTCACTTCATTCACCTGACGGCGTTTAAGGACAGTGCTCTCCGATCGTGGCAGTAGGTCAAACAATTCGCGCAACTTCGCATCGATCGTCTCAAACGGAACAATACCGTTTTCGTTCAGCACGACCTTACCAGAAGCATCAAAGAGCACGACTTGCGGCACCACGCCTGCGTAGTAGTAACCTGGCTCTGTATTTGTATAAGAGGGCTTTGAAGGAATCGAATCAACTCGAATTGGCAACAAATCCGCTGCCTTGCCATAAAAGGCTTGTAGTTGAGAAATCACTGCCGTGTATGCCTTACAGTCCTTGCTATCATCAACGTAGAAATATAGCAACGCAGGACGATCGCGCTTTAATGCCTCTGCTAGCGTAAACTTCGGCGGTACCAGCGACCCATTACCCGCATAGAGCGTAAAAATTTCCCCATCGTAGCGGTCATCCGTCAACCCTGCTAGCGCTGGTGGCATACTTAGCACCCCTAGTCCAATAACCATAGCTAGGCACAGCCATAAACCACGCTGAAACGTCCTTCGTCCCCAATCAGCACATGCACCCGCGATCGGCAACTCTAACCAGCGCAACTGCAAAACTCTCATAAACCCGAATACTTTCGTAACGTCTCCCTTCTCATTCTCTAGCAATCGAGGACAGAAGCAAAGGCAAAAGCAGAGGACAGAAGGCAAGAAGTAAAAGTAGCAAAACGCTAGCCTTCCCCAAACGTCCCTTACTCCTCCTGCCCCTGCCTCTTAACCCCTTACCCTAAAGCAAAGTTGTAGCGAGTTTAGGTTAGCCTGTGATAGAACTGTATGTAAGTAGCAACGCCTACAATTATCAGCTTGAGCTGAAAAAGCTTGAGTAGCAGCAAAATCTGGCGCGATGTAGGTAGCTAGGTTGTATCAGTGAGTCGAGAGCGTCCAGTATGCAAAACAATGTAGCAGCGGAAAAACCAATTCGATCGCTTGAAGATGCCCTCGATCGCTGTCAGGCGTTAGGCATGAGGTTGAGCCGTCAACGACGATTCATTCTTGAGTTGTTATGGCAAGAAGAAGAGCATTTAGCTGCGAGAGAAATTTATAATCGCCTTAACCGTCAGGGCAAAGAAATCGGTCATACATCAGTTTACCAAAACCTTGAAGCGCTCTCTGAGCAAGGCATTATCGAGTGCGTTGAGCGTTCTGATGGCAGACTGTATGGCAACATTAGCGATTCTCATAGCCACGTCAATTGTCTAGACACCAACCAAATTTTGGACGTTCACATTGAGCTGCCAGAAGCAATTTTGCAACAGATTGAGCAGCAGACAGGCGTTCGCATTACTGACTACCACATTGATTTCTACGGTTATCGCAAGCCTCAAGATCAGTAGAAATTTAAGTATTGAGGCGCTCCCGTCGGAACACCTCAATTTTATTTAACGAACCCCCAGGTATCGTTAGGCAACCAGGTATCGCTGCACGACAGCCACCAATGTTTCAGTCCAGTACGTTACGAGATCGGCAGTAGCAGCCTCTACCATGACGCGAATAAGGGGTTCTGTGCCTGAAGCCCGCACCAGAACACGTCCTCGATCGCCCATATCGGCTTCTGCTTGAGCGATCGCCTGTTGCAGTGGATCGCAGTTTTGCCAGTGCAGCCGACGATCGCGGTCTTCTACCCGCACATTTTGCAGCCGTTGAGGATAAGTTTGAAAGCTCTGATCAACCAGCGTCGTTAACGAAACACCCGACTGCTGCACCAGCGAGGCTAGATGGAGTGCTGTTAGCAAACCATCACCGCTCACACCATAATGGCTACAGAGAATGTGACCTGACTGTTCACCACCTAGCACCGAGCCGTGGCGCAACATTTCAGCATGGACGTATTGATCGCCAACCGCAGCACGAATCAGCGTACCACCCTGTTTTTCCCAAGCACGTTCAAAGCCCAGGTTGGACATAACAGTTGCAACGATCGTATTGCCAGGTAGCTGCTCTGACTGCCGCAGGGTTTGCCCCCAGAGGTAAAGAATGTAATCACCATCCACCATGCGACCGCTAGCATCCACTGCCAAAACGCGATCGGCATCGCCATCAAAGGCAAACCCCATATCGGCATTATGCGTTTTCACAGCCGCCTGAAGTGCCCCTAAATGCGTTGAACCACAGTTCACATTGATACGACTACCATCTGGCTGGTCATGGAGGCAAATGACTGATGCACCAAGTGAGCGAAACGCCTCTGGTGCCAGATGCACAGCTGCGCCCCACGCCAGATCCAGGACAATACGCATTCCTTGCAGTGGCAATGCTGCTTTTGATAGAGGCTGCTGAATAGCAATGAGATAATCGTTGAGCAACTCTGAGCGATAATAATGCTGCCCATAGCGACCGTTATCGTTGATCGCTAGAGTGCTTTTACCACGTAAAGCTGCCTCAATTTGCTCTTGAAGTGCTAGCGCTAGCTTGCTGCCGTTAGAGCCAAAAAACTTGATGCCATTATCGTCTGGTGGATTATGGCTGGCAGAAACCATCACACCACCGATCGCCTCAGACGCATTGGTCAGATACGCAACGCCTGGAGTTGGGCACAAACCCAAATTCCATACATCCAAACCCGCTGCGTTTAACCCGGCTGAGAGTGCCATCGCCAGCATATTGCCAGACTGACGTGAATCCTGCCCAATCACGACCGGACCCAGTGCCGCTGCTTGCGATCGCCCTGTGGTGCCCATCTGTGACCGCAAAATATGTCCTGCCCAAAACCCAATCTGTAAGGCCAGCGGCGCGGTAAGTAAATCCCCAGCGCGTCCACGAATGCCATCGGTACCAAACAGGCGACTGGTCGGTAGGTTTAACCCGCCCCAACCTGTGTTAGCAGTTGCCAGATTAGCCGTTTCTTTACTAACTAATGGCGGTGCTATAAAGGACGATCGCCCCAATTCTGTCGATCGTAGAGACGACGCAATGCCGATATCATCAGACTCTTGCGTCCTGACTGGAGATTGAACCATACACTGAAGAACCCCACACAACACACTCATTGTGGAGGATAACACTTTCTTTAGAAAACCGACGCTGGACAGAACCAGTAAGTTAAGCGTCTTCTCTATACGCCCGCTGCCTCAAGGACTGGTTGTATGGTTTCCCAGGTTAGCCCCTGCTGGATGTAGCGCGGTTCATTAGGGTCATAGGGACTATGGAGCCGGTCGATCGCTTGGATGATGGCATGATCGGGCAGCACTGGCAGATCAGGATCAAACGCAGTTGATCGTACTAGAGAGCTAGAGAAACCCCGAAAGATAGCAACCTGATCAACGACACCATCTACTTCAGCCATCACAAGCAGCACTTCTTGCGGACGCTTTTCGGTGTAGCGTTCCAAGCGAGTTCCTGCTGTCTGCGTCAAATCAACCATGACATCTATTGCCCTGTCGCCGATCGACCCTGCCGACCTAAGCGAACGACCACAAAGTAGCCCAAATAGAGCACATAAACTGCCAATGCCACCAATGCTAAAAAGCCCAGAAAAAACGGCTTTGTTGTAGCATGGATGGCTTCTCTAAGCGCCCAAGGTGGCTCAAGCCAGAGACGGCAAAACGGATCTCCTAACAGCGTATTGGCACCCAAAAAGGCACAGCGTAGAACTGGTATTTGAGCCAGCGCACCTAAGCCGCAATAAATCGAGACCGCCCAGCGCCAGGATGTAAAAGCCAGTTTTAAGCGACTAGACGGCTGCTCTGAAATTTCTTCGTTCAAATCTGCCCAAAACCAGAGCGATACCGGAATCAAAAGCCGTGCCAGCCAGCCAGTTACAAAGCCAACAGGCAACGCCCCAATCAATAAATAGACCGTAATGGCTAGCAAGCTCGAAACACGCCAGTAAATAGCCAGAAGGCTCTGCATCGCTTCTGCTTTGGCAATAAATGTCCATAGCAGCAGTGCCAGCGGGAACAACACTGTGAAAAGAAGCGCCAATCGGTAGTCTGTCCAGACAAGGGATGGCAACCAGGAAGGAAACGGCATAAGAATACGGTCAACGGCAAAGACAATAACCAGTAAACATGAAAATTGACGAGTAGCCTCAACGCCAACTAGGCATTCTGGGTACTCGTCAAGATTCGCGCATCCAGTATACCTAAGGGCTACAGGAGGCGGGAGATAGGAACTTCAAGCTAACGGGCTTTAGTCCTCGTAAATCCGACATTCAGCCGCTTCAGGATTGTCGTCGCAGTAGATCTCAAGGGAGTTTTTCTTTGGTTTAGCTTGCCGTTGGTGAGCCGCTTCAGATTGCAGTTCTTCGACGGCATCCCAGGCTGCGGCACACTCAGGCGAGTTGCTGCCGCTAACATCACAAGCAGCACGGGCTTGCTTCAACTCATCTTCAATTTTTTCTTGAATATCACTCATGGATTCTTCGCTGGTAATAATTCTCATCGAGTATTGGGGCAACGCAGATAAATTACTGCTTCGTAAGTTACGGTTGCCGTCCCAAACATCAGCACTTTGTCGATCGCCCGATCAATGTATGCTTACATCCATCGCTTTAGCCGTTTCTGCCTGGGTGAAGCAGAAAGCGATCGCACTTCAGTAAAGCTTGCCTCATCGCTAACGATTTTGGCTAACCTCAAAGAAGAGGCTAATTAGGCTATGCTCTACCTTTACTTATCGTAACGCTAACTCCACCTTACCAGATCCATTGATCGCCATGGCGAAGCTTGAGAATTGTTGAGGTGGTTCTAAGAATTGCTCGTAATCGTTGAGACGATCGAAACATTTCCAGCTACGCTGAGAATCATCCTTTGCCTCAAGGGGGAACGCATGACAGGAGGAGACAGCGCGAATGCAATGCAGTGGGTCAGCACCTTATCAACTCGTCCGTCTTTAGAAGCCGCTGTTGATGACGTGGTGCAAAAAGCACAAGCGCTACTAAACAATGCACCCACTGTTGGCTTTGTTTTTATTGCCGCTGCGTTTGCCAGTGAATATTCTCGGTTGCTGCCGCTGCTACGGGAGCGGTTGCCAGACATTCCACTAATTGGGTGTGGTGGTAATGGAGTCGTAGGGTCAAAGGGCACAGAGCAGCCCCAGGAAGTAGAAGATGAACCCGCGATCGCGCTCACCTTGGCAACCTTGCCAGACGTTAATGTGCGATCGTTTCATATCACAGTAGAACAGTTGCCAGACTTAGACAGTGCGCCTGATGCCTGGGTGAAGCTGATCGATGTACCCATCGACGAGCAACCCCAGTTTGTTTTGCTGGCTGATCAGTCATTTCCTAAAATTAACGACCTCCTGCAAGGACTTGATTTTGCGTACCCTGGCTCAGTGAAGGTAGGCGGCGTTGCCAGTGCAGCCACCCCAAACGGCAGTAGCGGCTTATTTTGTAATGCTCATCTACATCGTGATGGAGTCGTTGGCATTGCGCTCAGCGGCAACGTTGTCCTGGAGACGATCGTCGCGCAGGGTTGCCGACCGATTGGGCAACCGTATTGGGTAACAGAAGGTGAGCGAAACATTCTGCTAGGGTTGGAAGAACAGGCAGATACTAGCCCAGTACCTCATGGTGGCGGTGCGCTAGTGTCACAAAAACGTACGCCGCTGGAGGTCTTGCAGGATCTTATTCAAACGCTGGACGCAGATGACCAGATGCTGGCGCAGAATTCGCTGTTTGTTGGTGTAGCGCAGAATGAATTCAAGCAAGATCTGGAACAGGGAGACTTTTTGATTCGGTATTTGCTCGGTGTCGACCCAAGAGTGGGCGCGATCGCGATCGGCGATCGTATCCGCCCCGGTCAACGCATTCAGTTTCATCTGCGCGATGCCCAGACCTCTGCCGAAGATCTGGAAATGCTGCTAGAACGTTACCAACAGACTAAACCAGCCTCTGCGATCGGAGCGCTTATGTTTGCTTGTGTCGGACGAGGCAATCGGCTGTACGACGAACCCAATTTTGACTCCCAGCTTTTTAGCCGCTACTTACCGGATGTGCCCCTCAGTGGCTTCTTTTGCAGTGGTGAAATTGGTCCCGTTGGTGACAGTACGTTTTTGCATGGGTTTACGTCTGTCTTCGGTATCGTACGCCAGCCATAAGCGTAGCGTTTGAGTGTAAGTGCTAAGTCTGTATGAGCCTTCAGCAGTCAGCGATCAGCTAAAGATCCATCAACTTTAGGACAGCAATAGCGTGGCGTTGTTATCGATGCACTGCGGCTGACCGTTAGCGTCGATCGCGCTAAACCGCTCAAAGTAGCGACGAGCGGATGCGGGAAACGTAGGGAAAGCAAACCTTGCATCACCATTGGCGAGATCTGCCCAAAAGGAGTGTAGATGGGGAGCTAACTCCGCTGCTTCTGCCTGAGACAGCTTTAACGGGGGCTGCATCAAAAGTTGAAGCATGAACGGCTGGGAGCGCTCGCCCATGAAATCGCGCGACGTTTGCTGTAACGTTCCCCAACCGGGTACTGATTCAACCCGTCCAGAGGCAATGTGCAGTGATCGCTGCCCACGATCGTCCGTTCGCAACTCCAGTACACGATAGGGATGCGGATAGCTCACTAGCGATCCCGTCGTGATGTCATAAACGCCCTTAGAGCAGGCAATATCCTGCACGTGCAAATGCCCTGTAAACACGAGCTGTACGTTTGCTTCTCGCAGCATTTTTAACAATGTCGGCGCATTGTCTAACATATAGCGCTGCCCTATTGGGTTCCGCGACTGCCCCGGCAAATGCTCCACAACATTATGGTGAATCATCACTAGAATCAAATCATCCTGATGCTCTGCTAAAACGGTTTGCAGCCAGCTTAGTTGTGCATCATCCAGGCAGCCAAGCTGTTTACCATGACGATCGAACTGATTAGAATTCAATCCAATCAACCGTACTCCTGGCAGCAGTTGGCAGGTGTAATAAAGTTGCCCTGGATTGTCATAGCCGTACGAACGGTAGTAATGTGGAAAGTCCGCCAGCCCGATCGCGTTACCATCAGATTCCAACGTCGGTACATCATGATTACCAGGCACCACATACGTTGGGTAGGGCAGTTGTGCTAATCGTTCTGCCAGCCAGGTATGGTTTGCTGGTTCGCCATGCTGGGTCAAATCACCTGGCAGCAACAGGAAATCTAGCTTGAGAGTGCTTAGGCGATCGAGAATGTTTTCTAAAACAGGAATGCTCACTTCAACCAAGTGAAAGCGGCTGGGATGATTCCAAATGGTGTGGGGTAGAGCGATATGCAGATCGCTAATGACGGCGAAGCGAAAATTAAGACTCATACGATCGATCCTAAGCGATGTGCGAAGCAATCAGCTAGAAGGGAAAGGCTAAAGGGGAAAGGCTAAAGGCTAAAGTTAGAAAGCTATCATCAGTGTTGACTAAAACGTATCCCCTTTCACCCTTCTACCCCTTCACCTTTTTACCCTCCACCCTTCATCCCTTATCCTTTCTCTAAGAGGCTCTTCTCACTTGTCTATTGTCCGAGTGCGCGAACACGTTAATCCGCTTAGCAAAAAATATCAGACTCCCATCAACCCACCGGATTGGAGCCATCTTTATCATGACCTCCATCGCCCACTTTACTTAGATATTGGTTGTGGCAAGGGTCGGTTCCTGCTGCAAATGGCACAAGTGCAGCCAGAGTGGAATTTCTTAGGGCTAGAAATTCGGGAGCCACTGGTAGAGCAAGCTAATGGCTGGAAAGCGGAGTTGGGCTTGACTAATTTGCACTATTTATTTTGCAACGCCAACAACTCCCTGCGACCGCTACTGAGGTCATTACCTGTTGGACGGCTTCAGCAGGCGACCATCCAGTTTCCCGATCCGTGGTTTAAGCGCAAACACCAAAAGCGCCGCGTGGTACAGCCAGACTTAATTGAGGCGCTAGCAGAAGCAATAACGCTTGGTGGCAAGGTCTTTATCCAGTCTGATGTCGAAGAAGTCGCGGTGGAGATGCGCGATCGCTTCGCTGCCCATCCTGCCTTCGTTTGCGAACATTATGACTGGCTAGACTCCAATCCCCTCCCCATTCCCACCGAACGTGAAACGTCAACGATGGAACGGGGAGAAGCTGTGTATCGATCACTGTTTATCAAAAAATGAGTTGAGGTTGCCACCCTTCCACCCCTTCATCCCTTATACCCACGACGGTAGCCACATCCGTTGTTGAAAGCCTTCGGTCGAGAGGGGTAGCCCTAAATAAATGGGTAGCCAGAAGATGAATGCCAGTACGATCGCTACGATCGTCAGCACGCCCATCGTGCGGAGCTTTGACTTGCTGCTGTGGAGCCAGCGATCGACTAACCAAGCGATCGCCATCGACGCAAATACCGATGCGCCCATGTAGTGATACAAAAACGTGCAGCGCGTGACTTTAACCCAGGGCAACAGATTGGCAGCGTAGTTGATGCCCAGAAAAAGCGCGAGCCAGAATTCAGTTGCGTTTAAAGGAGGTCGGCGAGTAGACGGCTGTCCTTCAACATACGACGGTTTCTCAAGCTGAGGCGGCGACAGCCAGTGGAGAAGCTGCTGCACCAGGACGACGAAGACAAGGATGACCGCCAGTGTCGATAGCCACCAAAGTATGGGGTTGCCGATCGCGTGGACATCGTAAATTACGGTGTTGCCTGCTGGTACAGCCGGATCGGTGGACAACAGCGGACCACCCTGCGCCTCCACTTTGTAGTAATACGCTAACGGACGCAGCATCAAAATCCACGTATACCACTCAGCGCAGTAAGGATGCACTTGCGTACCACTGCCTACCCGCTCGTGGTAGTTCAGTATTTGCTTTTGCAAATCCAAAAAACCGACGGCTGTGTTGAATTTCAGATGAGGAATCCAGATCAGGTAATAAAACGTGGCTGGCACAATGCCCAAATTCAACGCGATTTGCCACGGTGCTAACTGAGCCAACCGTTGTAACGGACTTTGTACTGTGTGATCGTTTTGCCCAGGTTCCGCCCCACTAGACAAAAGCAGACCAGGGTGATGAGAGAAACGAGACTGAAGCCAACGGAGCAACCAGGCAGACACCCATAGCCCGTAGGCACCAAAGAGAAACCATAGTCCATTCCACTTGATCGAGGCTGAAGCTCCAAAAAATACTCCAGAGGCAATTAAGTAGAGACTACGCTGAATTGATCGCACCTCTAACGCTAGCAAAAGACACCACAAGCCCAGCAGCCCAAAGATGACCAGGTAAACGTTATTGAGTGCATAGCGTGATTCCACCAGAAACAAGCCATCTAATGCGGCAAATAGCCCAGCAAGGAAGGCATAGCTGCGGCGATGGCTCAACTGATACGCAATGCCTGCCACCACCAGCGGAATAAACGCACCCGTCAGCGCATTTAGCCAACGATAGCTCCATGTGCTGTAGGGCGCACCCGCAAGACTGTTGACGGTATCACGCCCGATCGACATCTGATTACCAAGCCAGATACCGATCGCAATTAAATATTTACTAAGCGGTGGATGCCCATCAAAAAACGGTGTTTGGGTCAGGTAGTTGTGGGCAAATTTGACATAATAAACTTCGTCAAAGACCAAACTGTTAAACCGCCCCAAGCCCCAAAAGCGTAGAGCAAGAGACAGCACCAGTAACCCCACCATACCCGGCGCAAACCAGGAGGCAGACCCACCCGATGTTTTCTTTAACAAGGTCATAACTCACGTTCAGCCTACTGTATGCGTTCCTACTTTCGCATGGGGACGTGCATCAGCCATAGCCCTTAAGTGGCAAAGTTAAGCCGTCGCCCCTCCTACTGCTTGCATCGATCGCAGCTCCTGTAGAATGAATCAGACTTGCTGGGTGAGCGATCGCTAAACCGAGACTGCCATAACCACACAACGGTTAGACACCATCGACCATCGCCTTGAAATCATCACCGAGCATCGGTCGGCTCACCGAAAGCACAACCGCATCTAGAGCCGACATGGCAGAAATCAAGAAGATGGTTAGAGAACAGTCTAAAACGAGCCAGCAACAGCCTAACAGGTAGCACGGCTGTCTCAGTGAAACTCTTTGCACTCCCTTTTTTCTAGCTTATGAACCCTACAGCCGTTGTGTTACTTTCAGGCGGGCTTGACTCTGCAACGGTGGCAGCGCAGGCGATCGCCGATGGCAACACGGTGATTGCTTTATCCTTCAACTACGGTCAGAGTCACGCTCGTGAACTCCTTGCTGCCAAGCAGATAGCCGCGCATCTAGGTATCCAAGACCATTTTATTATGGACGTTAACCTAGCGAAGTGGGGCGGTTCAGCACTGACTGATACAGCAGTAGCAATGCCCTTAAATGGCGTGCAGTCCAATGTTATTCCTGTTACCTATGTGCCGGGGCGCAATACTGTGTTTATTGCGATCGCGCTTTCGCTGGCAGAAGCCAAAAATGCTGTTGCTATCTATCTGGGCATCAACGCTGTAGATTACTCTGGTTATCCCGATTGCCGTCCCGACTATTTAGAGGCATATCAGCAGCTTGCAAGGCTCTCATCTAAAGCAGGACTCGAAGGCAACGCGCCTACCCTTGTCGCGCCGCTAGTAAACGATAGTAAGGCAGATATTGTGAGACGGGCTGTGCAACTGGGAGTGCCGATCGCCCAAACTTGGTCGTGCTATCAGGGGGATACAGTACCATGCGGCTTGTGTGATTCGTGTCGCATTCGCGATCGTGCCCTTATCGAAGCAGGGTTCGCTGATCTAGCCACACTGATCGGTAAACAACTTTACAGCGCCTGCTTTGAACCTTAGCCTGACCGATCTCCGACTGTGAAGTAGCCGGAGATCTAGTGATAGCGATGCGCTACTCTTCCTCTTCTTCGTAACCAGTTTCTTCCTCTTCTTCCTCGTAACTAGCTTCGCTGCCTTCCTCTTCCTCTTCTTCCTCTTCCTCTTCTTCCTCGTAACTAGCTTCGCTGTCTTCTTCCTCCTCTTCTTCTTCCTCCTCGTAACTAGCTTCGCTGTCCTCCTCCTCTTCTTCTTCCTCTTCCTCCTCGTAGCTTGCTTCGCTAACTTCCTCTTCTTCCCCTTCCTCTACGTCCTCCTCATAGCTGGCCTCGCTTTCGTCGTCCTCTTCAGACTCTTCTTCATAAACGTCTTCAGAATCCTCTTCTTCAGAGTCTTCGTACTCCTCTTCGTAATCGGCGTAGTAGAGCGCTTCCGCCTGGTCGTAGTCAAAAAGTGCAACGTACTGTCCATCGACATAAACCGACTGTTCGGTATATTCAACGGTGTAGTTATCGCTGTACTCTGCCAGGTTGCCAACGCCAGCAGTCTGGATAGCATGGGCGATCGCGGCAGTGGCGCTATCAAACAACGAAGCTTGTTCAGTTTGAATATCTTGGCTTAGATCAACATCAACATCAGCAACATGGCGAATCGCCCACAGGTCGCCGTTTAAGTCGGGGTTGGTCATGTAATCGTAGGGGATGTAGCAATAGCCACGATCGCCCCAGCCTTCGCCCCACGAATTGCGAACAATAAAGACCTTATCGCTATCGGAATAACCAACGCAGAGCATTGCGTGTCCACCGTCGTGTTGCTCATTGTCCGGCTCAGGCATAGGCACTAAGCCTTTTGAACCAGCCTTTTGAAACGACGAGAAGAGATGTAGCCCAAAAGTAAAGGGATAGCCATCTGCCAAACATTGCCGCATTGCGTCGAGATCGATGTCCACCCGGTAGGCATCTTCAATCAGGAAGTTAGTGGCTTCGGTGTAGGCACTTTCATGGGGTGGTTCAAAAATGCGCTCTAGATCAAAAGGCCAGGTTGCTTCAGCACAAGTGCCATATTTTTTTAGCACCTTGATACAGCTCCGGAGATAGGTGCCCTCATCCGCATCAATGGCACCATCTAACTCACGGGCATTGTAGTAAATAAATAAACGGCTCACGTCATGTGCAGACCCTTTAATGCGCTTTGCCAGGTATTCGTAAGCGCCTGCCATAGCATTTGCGGTACAGCTATTAGAGTTGCCCTGGTTCTCCACCGGAGTCATGTAGGGACGCAAATCGACGTTAGATGGTAAATCGTCCGTTGAGTGGCTAGATTTATAGGTTTTGTCTTTAGGATTTTTTTTATCGGGACGATAGGTGCCTAATTTGATCTGTCCACCATCAGGCGTTTTAACGATGCTTGTCTTACGGACATGACGGAAATGCTTGGTTGGCATCGGGAAACCTCGAGGAGTGATAAAGCGGTGTGCTTATTACTACAGGTTTCCCAATGTCACAACTGGGCTAACGAAGTCGAAAGGCTAGAAAAAGCGATCGCGTCTCAGCGCAGAGATCGCCCTTAAGGAGCGTCTACAAGTAGCCTAGAGAAAGTAGCGATCGATCAATTCACTTAAGGTGTGAGATGCGTATTAGTGTTGAAATAATAAATCGCTGCTACTAGCAGACCAGTTAGTACGACGCCGATAGTACTGAAGATTAGGGTAAATGACGCTTTCTTACCAGCAGTCTTTTCGGGTTGGTTTAATTGAGAAGACGATCGAGAGCCTTGATCAGTAGTTTTCATACAAGCAGTCCTAAAAAGGTTTATGCCCCATCTTTGTTCGAGAGTCTAAAGGCTGCATCTAACTTTCGGATTAATCGAGTCGATTGCTACCGTCTCTTGTAAAAATAGTTACTAACCAACTGTGCTGCCAGCACAATCTACTGCATTCGATCGATGGTACGGTACTGAACTGCCTCAGCAACATGATGCGTTTGCAGGTTCTCGTCGCCTGTCAAATCAGCGATCGTTCGTGCCACTTTAAGGATGCGATCGCTTGCCCTAACTGACAGGCCCAATTTACGAATCGCGGCTTCTAGCAAGTTACGAGTTGGGTCATCCAATTGGCACCATTGCCTCAAGTGACGGCTTTGCATTTCAGCATTACAGCGCAAGGTTGTGTCTTTGAAGCGATTGGAGGCGTGAGCGCGGGCAACCTGAACGCGATCGCGCACTGACGCGGATTCCTCGCCTTTTGGCTGCTGGGTGATTTCCTCTGGCTTCAGACGGTTCACTGCTACTTGTAGATCAATGCGATCCATGAGCGGCCCCGATAGCCGTGCCCAGTACTGTTCTCTAGCTCTGGGAGTACAAGTGCAGGGCTGGACTGTATCAGCAAAATAGCCGCAGGGGCAAGGATTAGCACTGGCAACAAGCGTAAACTGAGCCGGAAAAGTGACCGATTGGCGTGTGCGAGAAATGCTGACATAGCCATCTTCTAAAGGCTGGCGCAAAAACTCTAAAACATCGCGCTTAAATTCTGTAAGTTCATCAAGAAACAAGACGCCTCGATGCGATAGAGAAATCTCACCCGGTCTAGGAAAGCTACCGCCACCCACTAGCGAGGGTCCCGACGCAGAATGATGGGGACTGCGAAACGGACGGGTTGCTACCAGCGAACCTTTGTTTTTGAGCAACCCAGCAACCGAGTGAATTTGGGTAACTTCGAGTGCTTCGTCAAAGGTCAGCGGTGGTAAGATGCCAGGGAGCCTGCGAGCAAGCATTGTCTTGCCACTTCCTGGCGGTCCCACGAACACAAGATTATGCCCACCTGCTGCGGCAATTTCGAGGGCACGTCGAGCGTGTGCCTGTCCTTTGACATCCTTGAGATCGGGTCCGCTAAGTTGAGCCTGTTCTAGCTCTTCCAGGCCATTGACTTGTGTTGGCACGTATTGCTCTGGCGCGCAGAGAAAGTTAGCAACATCAGATAAATGCTTGAAGCCGAAGACTGACAGACCTCTAACGACAGCGGCTTCACGAGCATTATCGGCAGGTACGACTAAGCCTGAGATACCCAGACGTTTAGCAGCGGCAGCGATCGCCAATACACCTGCAACTGGGCGTAAGCTGCCATCCAGTGAGACTTCTCCTAAAAAAAGATAGTCATCTAGTAGATCAGTCTTCACTTGCTCTGATGCTGCCAACACGCCCACACTGATTGGCAAGTCAAAGCTGGGACCTTCCTTCCGTAGGTCGGCTGGAGTCAAGTTGACGACAATTTTCCGCATAGGAAAGGCATAGCCTGCATTCTTCAGCGCGGCTCTGACTCGTTCTTTAGATTCCTGCACTTCCTGGCTAGGCAACCCAACAACAACAATGCCCGGTAAGCCGCCCGCAATATCAACTTCTACGCCAACTTTCACTGCGTCAATGCCAACCAGTGATGCACTCCAGACTCTAGCAAGCATACTTTCCTGCGCTCGTTGCTTTGCCAGCATACCCAGAATGACTCATTCGACAACACGGCGATCGCCTGTACAGCTACAGCAACAGTCCTCCTCACCAAGAATGCAGGACGATAGAAGTTTTGTGCCAGAGCCATCTACAGAGCGATCGCGCCCCCTTGCTCCTTCACCCCTTTTTACTCCTTTACCCTTCACTCCACTAGGGTTTACTTACAGTTTTTACCGTCAAAACCTGAGGCGGAGTAGAATCGGGCGGATAGAGAAAGTCAAGCTGTACGAGGCGACGATCGCCCTTTGGCATACTCAGCGAAATCAACGGCTCACCCTCTTGTCCCCGCTGCATCGTCAGGTGAGTGTAGCGGGTTTGAGGCGCACCTTTATCATCCGTATAGCGCACACGCACGGGACCACGAAAGAAAACGCGCTCTTCTGGGGGTGTAAAAAACAGCAATCCACCTTTGATTCGATCTTCCTTGACAGGCGTTTGAAGGGCTAATGTCACTGTTTGGGGTTGTCCAGTAGTGTTGTGAAGCGGCAACGTTAGGCTGTACTGAATACCGTAGTTGCCATGAGCCCGGTAGGCTGTATCGTCATAGCGAGCCACCAGGGGAGCACTTTGCACTTGCCCTGTGCCAAAGGTGCCCCGCTCAAGCATACTAAGCCCGTAAGAGAAAGCACGTCCCCGTTTTGGAATGCTGAGAGCATCAGACTTCGGGCTGTCTGTTAAGTTTGCCTTCCACTCCGACCCCATTGCTACGCCTGCCACGCGTCCATAAATGACGGTTGCATAATCCTTCAAGCGGCTAATCGGCGTTGGCGGAATATCACGTGGTCCTGCCAATCCGCTGTTAAGCAGTAGGTTTTGCCATTCCTCAGACGAGGGGCTGCGCTCTGTTTTATCAGGATTCAGAGGCGCAAACATGGCTAGACTCGCCATGTAAATGGGTCCGCTGCTTCGTAGTCGCAATAGGGTTGAACGACCGTTGGAGGATGGTGTGACGGTGCCCACTGGGATGGGCAGGTTCATAAGCATCCAGCTTTGGCGGGGCGGAATGACTGTGACAGCGGGCCAATTTCCCTGCCGCCGTCCGCGCAAGACATCGTTGACTGCACGGCTACCGGGTCCTGCATACACTCGACCGATCGGATCATCTACGTAGGACGGTAAATTGATAAACAGCGCATCTGGACGGGTGAGGTAGCTTGCGCCTTGCAAAATATCAACTGTGACAGGCTCATAGGTTGGGTTATAGAGCAACACTCCCTGGAATAGGGTGCGCGTCTCGCTAGCATCTTTCGCTTTCGCGATATGGTGCGAAAAGATGTCAAACCGACCCTGGAAGGGAAAATTGAGATGAGCGGCGGGCACTGCTTTCCCGTCGGGTGGAAAGGTAGAGAGCAAAATCCCTTCAGTTTGCACCAGCTCTGGACTGTTACTATTGAAAACCGGCACGTTATCAAGCTGACCAGGCAAGGGGCGGAGTTCTTGCGGTGCAAATACCTCTTGACGCTGCAATGGTTCCAGGGGTGGTAAGCGTTGCTCCTGCGATGGCACAATCTCTTGCGGGGGCGGCACCCTGGACGGTTGCGGCGCGGGGAAGCTTGGAGGTGATGGTAAGGGAACGGGAGCAGCGATCGTCTGCGCGAGAGTGAAGAACGAGAACAATGACAACATCAGCAAACCCGAAAGAATCCTACAACAAAGGCATTAACAGGCAGCAACGCAAAAAGGAGAGGAGTAAACCTCGTTCGCGGCGATCGCTGCCAGTTTTCACCACAGCACTTGAGCCAAACGTAAAGTCTGAGACAGACAAAGAGAGGCAAACAGATGGCATGAGCATGACGGCTGCTGCAACATCAAGCTTTTTATACCCACAACATCAACGAGGACAAGTATAAATCCAGAGTTGGAGTCAACATCATTACCGATGCTTACACTAGCTAGAGACCATCATCAGGAGCTTTAACAGTTTCTCGTTAAGCGTTCATCCTGACAAGCGAACGTTTACCCTGAACAGAATACGTATCTTAGCTGATTCGATACCGTAACCTGCTACATCAAGGCAACAATCTGCACTGCTTCATCATGGAGAGAATTTTGCTTAAACCGCTTTCATTCCGCTCTCTAGGGCTGATGTTATGGACTTCAATCAGTATCACCAGTGCTGGTTATGGCTATGAGGCCCTTTTCACCCCAGCGATCGCCCAAGCGTCTGACTCTGATGGCTACTGCAAGGGGCGAGGGAGCGAGGGCTTAATCAACGGTAAAGGCGTTTGTACCTTTCCAAGTGGCAATCGCTATGAGGGTGAACTCCGTGATAGCCAACGCCAGGGTAGAGGCACATTCATTTTTACCAATGGCACCCGTTGCGAGGGAAACTTTCAAGATAATTTGTTGAATGGTAAAGGCATCTGCATCTTTCCCAATGGTAGCCGCTATGAAGGCAACTTCCGCAATAATCAGCGTGAAGGTAGAGGGATTGTCACCTTAGCTGATGGCACTCGTTGCGAGGGTGAGTTTCGAAACAATTTGCTAAATGGTGCTGGTGCCTGCGCCTTTCCGGGTGGCAATCGGTATGAGGGTTTGTTTCAAGACAGTCGTCGGCAAGGCAGAGGTACGTTCACTTTTGCTAACGGCACCCGCTGCGAGGGCGATTTTCAGAATGAAGTGCTGAACGGGTTTGGCATTTGTACCTTTCCCAGTGGGAATCGGTATGAGGGAGAGTTTCGCAATGGCAGGCAAAACGGCAAAGGTACTTACATTTTTGCAGACGGCGTTCGCCTGGAAGGCGTTTGGAGAGACGGCAGCTATCTTAGCAATGCTAAAACGGGGCGATCGTAAAAACGAGAGTCACAATTACCGTTTATCTTTTTCAGAAGTTTTTAGTTTTCTTAAGCGCAGTGCTTAAATTATTGCTCTTTGTAAGGATTGCTGTCTCTCAGAACACATCATCCTTTAGGCTGAAGATTCGTTCTGAATTTTAAGCACTTAGGTCACAAGGATATGCCACAGCTTTCCTGGCACGATTATTTAATGGTCTTCTCCTTTTTCGCTGCGATCGCAGGTATTGGTCTTCTTTTTAGCAGTAGCCAAGCATCTGAGAGCGATTGGGAAATTACTGATCGGGTACTCATGTTAATGACATTTACCTATTGGCTGGTTTATTGCGCCGCGGCTGGCTTACAGCGCTTTATTTTGCCCGAGTGGGAAATGTTGCTATGGAGCGTGAAATTGACAGGTGTCCTTTCCTATCTGCTTACGGCAGCGTGTGTCTTGAGCTTGCCGCTGCATCGAGTCTCAGTGCGTCAGCCGGAGTAGTGTCTCTTCTTATGTGAATCGGCAAAAACGTCAGTTGGGTTGAGCCTCTGAAACCCAGTAGAGTAAGACAGGCGTTAAGTTTCACGCTGTTCGATCCAACCGACGTTTAGCAATTCTATCTTCTACAAAAAGAATTGGTTTCAGTTGTCCCCTCATGCTTTTTGTAGCGGCATAAAACTAGGCATTCCCTTGTCCTCTCATGCTTTTTGTAGCGGCATAAAACTAGGCATTCCCTATACGCTCTCTTGCTTCTAGCGCAGCATCATAATGGCGCGATTAAGGCAACAGATGAGAGTTGAATTATGTGCCTTTTTAATCTTAGAAAACTGCGCTGAAGGCTGGTTATAAGCAACAGTTTGCTTGCGAGACTAGCGACGAATCGTCCAACGACGTGTTGCCAAAAACAACCTATCGCAGTTGAAGAGAGAATTAGGACAGATTAAGGTTCCTAGTTCTGCTTCTGGTAAGAGTTCTACTTAATCCTTTAGCCTTTTGCAATATCAAGGCTCTTGTTCATTGAGTTCTGCCAGTAATTCGATCGTGCTTAAGCGGAACCCGCAGGACTGGAACAAGCGTCGTGCATCGTCGTTGGCGATCGCTGTATCAAGCCGAATCTGCTGGATCTTTTTGTGCCGAAACTCTTGTAGCGTGCGCTCGACTAGTTGCCGTCCCAATCCTAATTGACGGTAATCAGGCTCAACCCAGAGATCGTGAATGAAACCAAACTCCTTGAGGCGATAGATGGGAATTTCGGCTTCGATCGTAGCAATTACGAAGGCAACGAGCTGTTCAACCTGATCTACAGAGGCTCTATGTGTGGCAACCAGGAAGACGCTGCGATCGTTCACTGTTTGTTTTGCTAACCAACGCTCATACCGCTGAGCAGGATTGGGCAAAAAGCCATATTTAGCAGGGTCCCACGCTTCATGTAAGGTGCAAATCTTTGCCACCATCGGCAGTACGACAGGCACATCAGCAGGCGTAGCGGGGCGAATTTGCATCACAATGGCTAGCGGCGTTTGATGACAAAGGCAATTGCTGCTTCGAGTTGCTCCTGTGGCAAGAGCGTCAAAATAAAAACTTCTTGTACTGTTTTACCCTGACGTGCGATGACCTTAAAGCCCCCGCGAATGGGCACCGATATCTTTAGCACCAGCTTGGGGGCATGAGAACGCACAGGACCAATAACACCAGGGGTGATAGTTTGAATGCCTGTTTGACGGGTTAGCCGCTCTAAAACCGGAATCAGCCCAGGAATATGAGTGGAATGGTTGAGGACAAGTCTGCCGTCTGGAGAACTGCTCATGAGAAGGGTGCGCTTTGGGATAGTTAAATGAAATCTTTTTGAACAACGCTCTGCCTCCCGCCTCCTGGCAGCTACAGCCATCACAACTTGTTTCTTACGCCGCTTCTAGAGGAGCCATCGTCAATCCTTCCATACCAAGCTGCATATGGTAAAGCTCTGCCTGCTCCTGCGGTCCCACCCAGACGATCGCCTGTCCATCAAAGTGAATCTGGTTAGTCAGTTCCCAGGCGCGATCGGCGGTCATACCGGGAATATGTTCTAACAAACTTTCAGAAACGTGCTGAAAGGTGTTGAAATCATCATTTAGTACAATGATCTTGAAGTTTGGGTAATGCTGGCGAGTCGTCTGGCTAGACCGCGAAGGGGCTATAGTTGGCGCAGCGGTCATTACAGAGGAAACTAGCGGAAGTGTCGTCGCCATAGAGTAAGGGATTCCAAAAGCACTAAGGGAACAACGCCGCTAGCCTTTTGTGCTAACGACTTAGTTTTTAATCGTAGCTTACTGTTCTACTTCAAGTAGAAGGAATCGCTGGAGTTTGTTTGAAACGTGTCTAGCGGTTCAAACCGCGGCTACATAAATATCGTTAGTGTGTTGCAAACATCTCTCAGCTTCTAAGTGAACGTCTTTGAAAGAGTACGGTGATCGCCCCCAGTACTAGCAAGGATGGTGTTAACCAGTCTCCCCAGCGAACATACAGAGTCTGTGTCTTACGACGAAAAATAGTGGCTGCATGAGTTTGGTAAGTGCGGGGTTGCGATCGCCACTCTATATGCCCGTGTGGATCAACAATGCTGGAGTAACCTGTGTTGGTCGCACGCACTGCCCAGCGATCCGTCTCAATGGCTCGCATAATATCCTGCGCCTGGTGTTGCGCCATCAACACTTCACTGTACGGGTCGAGATTTGAGGCTGTGAGAATGAACTGTCCGCCTGCTGCTGCTTGTGTCCGAAACACTTCAGGAAACGCTGAATCGTAGCAAATGCTGGCGATCGCTCGTCCAAAGGGCGTATCAAACTGTTGATGGAAGGCTCCTGGCTGCCCATTTTCGGTAATGGGAGAAAGGAGGTTAATAATGCCACCGAGAGCGGCTTGAAAAGGAATGTATTCACCCAGCGGCACAAGCTTGATTTTGTCATAGCGGCTGGTTGTTGCGCCATTAGAAGCGATCGTCAACAGACTACGGGCAATGCCGCCCTTTTGTGCCGTAAAAGTGCCCAACCAAAGCACCGCACCCTTCTCTAAAACTGCCTGATAAAGCGGGCTGCGAAGTTTATTCGGCTCGTTCCACAAAAACGGCAATGCCCCCTCTGGTGTCAGCACTGCATCCACACCCTGAGCTGCAAGTGCTAGATAGCCGTTGGTGTAGCCTTCCATAGCACGGCGAATGCCGTCGCTCCCCAGTTTAATGCGCGTTGGCACATTGCCTTGAATAATCCCGACCTTGAGTGCTGTTGTGTTGGACGGGGCGATCGGCTGTAGCCAAAGCACTGCACCAAGCAGATGAACAGCGATGAAAAGAATAGTGGCAGAGACTAACAGTGCAATTATTTTGAGTTTTGAGTTTTGAGCTGCTGACTGCTGGCTGCTGACGGCTGACCGCTGACCACTGACCGCTAACCGCTGCCCACTCATCCACGCTTCTGCTAGCAGCCCATTGACCGCTACGATCGCCGCTGTTACCCCAGTCGCCCCAGAGATTTGCCCAAAATGCAGCACCGCCAGATTCCCCGGACTTTGGGTATAGGCTAATGCCGTCCAATCCAGTGGTCCCAGACTCCAGAGCCATTCCAACCCACACCAGAGAGCGGTGCCAAGAAGAACGCGGCGCAGCGATTGCTGCAATGGCTCCAAAGGATGCCGAGGGGTTGAGGTGTGAACCGAGAGCAGTGCTACATCGTCATCGCGCTCCTCTTTCTTCACCTCAAAACTTTCAAGGCGGTGCATCAGCCAAGCCCACAGTGCCACCAGCACAGCACCCCAAACAGTAATAAACCCCCAGCAAAAGAGAACGATCGCCACGCTGGCAAGCCAGGGTACGCCTAGCCATGTCAGCGGATGTAGCCCCGTGATCCATGACAACGCCAAGCCGTGATAGCCCACGCCCCAGGCAAAACTAATGCCGAAGGAAAAAGAAAAAAGGAAAAAGGGGCGCTTGGATTCGTTCTTTTTGCCTTGAGCCTTTACCTTCGAGGGCGTAAAAAGTAGCACCCAAAGCGGAGCTAAGGCGACCCAAGCTAGCGGAAAAAAATTGAGCGGTGCAGGAGCGAACCCCATTAAAATACCGCTGCTAAAGGCGATCGTTACAGGCAGCAGTGTGATGGGGCGAAAGGGGCGATCGTTCTGCAATGAGTGCCACCGTTTGGTCATAATTCAGCCAGTTTCATTTGCCGTAAACACACCCTACATCTGTACTGATGGAAGCGCAGCCAAGGCGGGTGAGATAGCCCCTTAATATGGTCACTCCCCCAGCAACCCGCCAATTTGATGCTTGATCTCCTGCCATTAGACAATTCTTCAGGATTAATGCCCTAGAATAGGAAAGCTGTAAAAACAAATCCACTGCAATGGCTGTTCCTAAGAAGAAAACCTCTAACTCCAAGCGCGACAAGCGTAAAGCAACCTGGAAGCGCAAGGCAACCCTGCAAGCGCAAAAGGCTCTCTCGATGGGCAAATCAATCCTGACTGGGCGTGCGGAAGGCTTTATCTACCCACAACCAGACGCTGAAGACGAAGAAGAGTCATAATACAACCGTCATTAATCTAATTCGCCATGCTGGGAAAGTTTTTTCAAAAGCCCCCTCCAGAGCTACAAGACCGTGTGCCTCCTGGTCAGCATCTTGCTAAAGGCTTTCCAGTTTTGACGTACGGTGATACGCCAATTGTTGATCGTAGCAATTGGCAACTACGCGTCTGGGGGCTTGCTACAGCAATCACCTTTAGCTGGGACGATATCATGGCGATGCCGCAAAGCAGCTTCACTGCTGACTTTCACTGTGTCACCACCTGGTCAAAGCTAGATGTGCAGTGGTCAGGCGTAAAGGTTACTGACTTGATGCGCCAGATTGAACTTGATCCAAGAGCAGTGCATCTGATGGAGCATTGCTATGGTGGCTATACGACCAACCTGGCGATCGACGATTTCCTGCGGGAGGAAAACTTCTTCGCGCACACGCTTTTTGGTGAGCCGCTCCCGGCAGAACATGGTGGTCCCTTACGTCTAGTCGTGCCTCATCTCTATGCCTGGAAAAGCGCCAAATGGCTCAATGGGTTAGAATTTCTCGACCACGAAGCGTTGGGCTTTTGGGAACGGAACGGCTACCACCGTCGCGGCGAACCCTTTGCCGAAGAGCGCTATAGCAATTAACCATTCTTCAGCGCTTAGGCTTGTAAGTTTAATTGAATTAAATGCTTGTGTAGAATGCTGATAGCCTGTGTCGCCTTCTAAAGAACGCAGGCTAAGAGAAAAGCGTGGTGTTATGCATCGCTTTTCAGAATCAATGCGCGTCGCTCTTGCCTGACAAGTCCGAACAAGGCTGAGCGCTGTTCTTATGAAACATCGAAGCTGATCCCTTTAACGAAACCAAATTAAGCGCTTCTTTGCCTTTTTCAAGTCACCTTGATGATTTGTTGATAGTGAGCATTAACTCGATACTCACTACCAAGTTGGATGAAAAGCAGTGTTTTAGCCGTTAATACCAATCATTACAAACTAAAAGCTGTTTTTATTAGCCTTGCACTGGTAGTCGCACTGTGAAGACGCTGCCTTTACCAACTTCTGATTGCACATGAATTTGACCCTGGTGTGCCTCGACAATCTGGCGTGAGAGGTGAAGCCCTAAACCACTGCCCGAACGTCGATGGCTACCAGTAATAAAGCTTTCAAACAGCTTAGGCTGATCCGCGATCGGTATTCCAGGACCCGTATCTTTGATCTCTAAGACGACTGTATCCCCTTTTTGCTCCTCCATTGGTTGCCTGGTGAGCCGCACTACAACCGAGCCTGTATCCGTAAACTTAATGGCGTTGCCAAGCAGATTGGTAATCACCCGTCGTAGCTCAAGGCGATCGCCCAAAATCGTTCCCACAGGCTGAGTATGCTCAGGATCGACCTCAAGTAACAGCGCCAATTTTTTCTCGGCTGCGAGAGGCTGCAATTCAGCAATCACAGCTTGCACCAGTTCTAGTAGATCGACCGATGTAAAGTTTAGTGTTTTGCGACCCGCTTCGTAACGGTAAACCTCCAGCAGCAAGTTCACCATCGTCAGCAAATTTTGGTTGCTGCGAATCATCGTGCCAAGCGCCTCCCCCATTGTGGGCGGCACTTCACCCAACGCGCCCTCTTGAAACAGGTTCAACATGCGATCAGCAGCAACCAGTGGTGTCCGCAAATCATGCGTTAGGCGGGAGACAAAATCTTCACGTTGACGAGCAATTAAATCACGCTCGTCAACACTATGCTTCAGACGCAGCAGTGATCGTACCCGTGCAACTAGCTCATCTAGCTCAATCGGTTTACGAATAAACTCATCAGCACCAATATCCAAGCCACGCGCAACGCTAGGCTGACCATGAGCCGTAATTAACAAAATAGGCAGAAACGGAAGCGCTGTATTTTGGCGAATGCGTCGTGTCACCTCGTACCCGTCCATGCCTGGCATCATGACATCCAGCAGCAGCAAATCAGGTGGAGAGTTTTCGATGTAAGTAAGAGCCTCGCTGCCACTGTAAGCGATGTCAATATGGTAGCCCTGCTGCTGGAGGAGTGTTTGAGTTAAAAAGCAGTTATCAGGAATATCATCAACAACCAATATGCGATCGACTTTAGCGGGTCGCGTCATGAGTGATTGGCTCATATTGCCTGCTCGGAGAGAGGAAATGGACACATCGGTTAAAGGCATTTTGCAGCAGTTGACATTGTAGCAGTCGGTAGGTACGCCTTTCATGCGGCTACATTGCTGTGTCACTTTATACGCTTAGAGCCGTTAACGCTTCACTCCTAAGAAGGATCTTTCAGGCATTGCTTCAATAATGACGAAGCAAAACAAATCAGTTAGGACTTATGCAAAAGCTATTGTGAGAGACGGCTTTTTGAGTTGCTGACAGCGGTCATCATTAAGTAAGCCGTGTTTAAGTTGAGCCATCGTTTGCCTAGGTGGGTTGGCAAGAGCATGGAGCCAGACCCATACGAGGACGGCACAGCCAAAATGATTGCGTTGAATCCGTGCTTTGCGGCAGTGACACGCCGCTCAACTCGTCACTGGCTTACCTTCGCGGTGCCGTTGCTCAAGCTTCTTACGGAAGCCACACGCCCTATGGTGTCGCCTCGGTCGGCTGTTGAACCCAAGCGTTCGTGACAACAACATCTGTACCTATACCCATGAGAGGACGGACTCGCTCAAATGAGATCAGCGTCTTCCTGAATGCAGAAGGGGATGTACTCAAGCTAAGCAACAGTGTCTTCGAGCTTTAAGTCACGATTCTTCTTCCCAATGGTGAATCACTGGTAGAGAGGAATCTGCGCTTAGAATTAGGGAGTGCCACAACTCAGGGTTCGCCCACTTTAGAAGGTACAAGTGCTGTTGCCTTCAAGCTGATTGATTTAGTGGCGACTCATGATAGTGCTGCACTAGCTCGGCGGGATCATCATAGATGGCGATCGCCCCTGCTAATTTTTCATCGCTAAAACCGCCTGTGCGGAAAGCAATGACACTAACCCCTGCTTTGCTTGCCGCTTCAATATCGTAGGGAGCATCACCCAGCATGATGACCCGGTCAGGAGCAAGCTGTGCCTTACTCAACGCTGCTTCGATAATGTCTGGCTGTGGTTTAGAGGCTTCAGCATCATTAGAAGTTGTGGCTTCATGCACCAAATCATCGATTTGAGCCACTTTCAGCAAAAGCTCTAACTCTTCTGAGGTTGCAGAACTGGCAACCATAAGATGCAATCCATGCTCCTTTAGCTTCTGCACCAGTTCGCGTGCACCTGGTGCTGGAGCAAGATGAGAGCCAAACTTTGTCAGAATTAATTTTTTCCGGTGATCGGCGATCTGCTTTCCAGTCCCTTCTTTATCGTTCAGCTCTGGTGCAAAGCGGGGAATAATTTGATCCCCACCCATACCAATGAGAGGACGGACTTGCTCAAATGAGATCTTGTAGTCATAAGCTGTAAAAGCCTCAACCCACGCCTGAGCATGAGCATCATTACTCAGTACAAAAGTTCCGTCAATGTCTAGCAATACGCCATCAAGAATCACACGATCGTCCTCTAGCAATTCCTTGACGGTCCCATAAAGCGTATTAAAAAGCGTCTTCCTGAATGCAGAAGGGGATGTACTCTAGCTAAGCAACAGTGTCTTCGAGCTTTAAGTCACGATCTTTCTTCCCAACGGTGGATCACTGATAGAGAGGAATCTACGTTTAGAATAGGGAGTGCCATAACTCAGGGTTCGCCCGCTTTTTCTATGACTGTTCGCGTTCGCATTGCTCCCAGCCCGACTGGAAATCTCCACATTGGTACAGCCCGTACAGCCGTCTTTAATTGGCTCTATGCCCGTCATACTGGCGGTACGTTTGTGCTGCGGATTGAGGATACTGACCAGGAGCGATCGCGCCCTGAATATACGCAAAATATTCTTGATGGCTTGACCTGGCTTGGTTTGACCTGGGACGAAGGACCGTTGTACCAGAGCAAACGCCTGGATTTGTATCAGCAGAAGGTACAAGTGCTGTTGGACAAAGGCTTGGCATATCGTGCCTATGATACGCCAGAAGAACTAGATGCCATGCGAGAGGCGCAAAAAGCGAAAGGTGAAGCGCCTCGCTATGATAACCGTCATCGCAACCTGACTCAGGAGCAACGGGCTGCCTACGAAGCGGAAGGGCGATCGTCC
Source organism: Phormidium sp. FACHB-592 (assembly GCF_014695795.1). Classification (NCBI taxonomy): domain Bacteria; kingdom Bacillati; phylum Cyanobacteriota; class Cyanophyceae; order Oscillatoriales; family Oscillatoriaceae; genus Phormidium; species Phormidium sp. FACHB-592. Next base: position 205,819 of record NZ_JACJOZ010000074.1, on the reverse strand, counting down.
GTTATTCGGTTCATTATTGAGGACGATCGAGAGATTGTTTGGAACGACCTTGTGCGCGGCACCGTTAGCTGGAAAGGTCGCGATTTGGGCGGCGATATGGTGATTGCCCGTGCTGCGTCTGGTACTGATTTTGGTCAACCCCTGTACAACTTTGTTGTCGTTATCGATGACATTGACATGAACATCACCCATATCATTCGCGGCGAAGACCATATCGGCAATACGCCGAAGCAAATTCTGCTCTATGAAGCGCTGGGAGCCGAACTTCCTACGTTTGGGCATACACCGTTGATCCTGAATGAGGCTGGGGCAAAACTTTCCAAACGCGATGGTGTCACGTCGATTTCAGACTTTCAGCGCATGGGTTACGTTCCAGAGGCATTAGTCAATTACATGACGCTGTTAGGCTGGTCACCACCGGAAGGCGTCAATGAAATCTTCTCTTTAGAAACTGCTGCCCAACAGTTTGGGTTGGAACGGGTCAATAAAGCTGGTGCGAAGTTTGACTGGGACAAGCTTAATTGGCTCAACAGTCAGTATTTGCATGAGATGCCCGCTGACAAACTTACCCCTTTGCTAATTCCTTACTGGCAGGCGGCGGGCTTTGAAGCTGACTGGAACGATCGCCCCTGGTTAGAACGCTTGACCGGGATGATTGGCGCAAGCTTGGCACGTTTGGATGAAGCGGTGCCGATGAGTGAATATCTTTTCACTCCTACTGTAAATTTCACAGAGGAAGCAATCGCTCAACTACGGCAAGATGGTTCGGCTACAGCCGTTGAAGCAGTTTCTGCTGCGATCGCCAACTATTCTCCTCTGACTGAAGCTACAATCCAGGACTTGCTTAAACAAGTTGTCAAAGAGCAGAATTTGAAAAAAGGCTTGGTGATGCGAACGCTCCGTGCTGCCCTCACAGGAGCCATGCATGGTCCTGACCTGGTGCAGTCCTGGCTGCTGCTACATCAGCGTGGGCTCGATCAATCTCGCCTTCAGCAAGCGCTAGAAGCAGCGGGATCGAAGTAGCTAGTTGTTAAACGACGATCGTTGGCAAGCAGCGGGCAACGATCAGGCAACTGTTAGTCAGTTAGTAGTCAGAATTAATTCAAAACTTCCTCACTCCTTACTCCTCTCACCTCATCGTGTCAGGAACTCTACCTACGTCTACACGTCGTTGTGAGTCCAACCGTCACCTTTCCTGGCTACCTTACATGAACTATCGAGGCTTACAGGCTAGCGCAAGACTACTCGCTCCGATCGCGCCCGTTTCGTTCTTGGTGACTGCCTTTCTATTGGCTAGCTACACCTCAACTACACCTGCGCAAGCTCAATCGCCTCAAAACCTTAGTGTTATTACTGTTGGTCAGCGCTTCTCGCCCAATCCGTTAGAGGTAAAGGGCGTTGCAGGGGGTGATACGCCTGTCAAAGATGTGGTAAAGGTTGCTAAAACGCCAACAGGTGAATGTGTTGGAAATGCCAATGTCAAGCCAAATCATACGGTTGAACTGACCGACTTTTTTGAGTCGTTGAGACTTGTTGTGCAAAGTGCAGATGACACCGCCCTTACCATTCAAGGTCCCGGTGGCATCTGGTGCAACGACGACTATCAAGGCAAAAATCCTGGTGTTACTGGCGAGTGGTTACCCGGCACATATAAAATCTGGGTCAGCTCCTATGCTAAGGGTCGTGCTCCTGCATACGTGCTTCGCATCACTGAGAAACGTTAACAGAGCAATACGTAGCAGTTAAGCGGTTCAACTGTAGGAGCAAAGAGCCTTTTGGTTCATAGAGTTTGCCGCAGCTAGTCAAGCATGACGGAGCAAAAAACGCAGCGTCGAAAAAGAGCACTGGCAGAAGTCAGTTGCTCTGATCCTGCTAAATACGTTAAATTTAGTTAACAATTGTTCTCATACATGATTGCTTGTTGATGCAAGTTTGCGATTGCTACTTGCAGAGCGAGCCTTTCGGTTTCTAGAAAAGGATATTCATTCGTTGTCGGTTGAATGAAATTAATGAGATATCGCAGGTGCCTTCACCCTGATTGCACTGACACCAAACTGTTTTAACTGTATTAAGAGGGCGTTAGCGTATGAAATTTTCTTGGCGAACTGTCCTACTGTGGACTCTGCCAGCCGTAATTATTGGGTTTTTCTTGTGGCAGGGCTCTTCACTTAGCACGACTGCTAACGTGGGTAGCAATGCTGCCAGCACCCGGATGACCTATGGTCGTTTCCTAGAGTACCTGGATGCTCATCGCGTCACGAGCGTTGATTTTTATGAGAATGGTCGGACAGCGATCGTTGAAGCGGTTGACCCTGAACTTGATAATCGTCTGCAACGCTTGCGCGTAGACCTTCCCGGAAACGCTCCTGAAGTAATCACTCGGCTTAGAACTGACAAGATTAGCTTTGATTCGCATCCCGCTCGTAACGACGGTGCAATCTGGGGGTTGCTGGGTAACTTGATCTTCCCAGTGCTGCTGTTAGGGGGGCTGTTTTTCCTGTTCCGCCGTTCTGGCAATGTGCCTGGTGGCCCTGGACAGGCAATGAGCTTTGGTAAATCCCGCGCTCGCTTCCAGATGGAAGCCAAAACAGGCGTGATGTTTGATGATGTGGCGGGCATTGAAGAAGCAAAAGAAGAACTCCAAGAAGTCGTCACCTTTCTGAAGAAGCCCGAACGCTTTACCGCTGTTGGGGCACGGATTCCTAAGGGCGTATTACTTGTTGGCGCACCGGGTACAGGTAAAACCTTGTTGGCAAAGGCGATCGCGGGCGAAGCAGGCGTGCCCTTCTTCAGCATCTCTGGCTCTGAGTTTGTTGAAATGTTCGTGGGTGTGGGTGCGTCCCGCGTCCGTGACCTCTTTAAGAAAGCGAAAGAGAATGCCCCTTGTATCATCTTCATTGATGAAATTGATGCGGTGGGACGGCAACGTGGAGCCGGTATCGGTGGTGGCAACGATGAGCGGGAACAAACGCTGAACCAGTTGCTGACTGAGATGGATGGCTTTGAAGGCAATACCGGTATCATCATCATCGCTGCGACGAACCGTCCCGACGTGTTGGATTCGGCGTTGCTGCGTCCGGGTCGCTTTGACCGTCAGGTGACAGTTGATGCGCCTGATATGAAGGGTCGCTTGGAAGTGCTTCAGGTACATGCTCGCAACAAGAAGCTGAGTCCAGAAGTGTCGCTAGAAGTAATTGCGCGTCGTACTCCCGGCTTCACTGGTGCTGATTTGGCAAATTTACTGAACGAAGCAGCGATTCTCACAGCACGTCGTCGGAAAGAAGCGATGACGATGCTAGAGGTAGATGATGCGGTCGATCGCGTAGTTGCGGGCATGGAAGGTACGCCTCTAGTAGACAGCAAGAGCAAGCGGCTGATTGCGTATCACGAAATTGGTCATGCCATCATTGGCACGTTGATTAAGGATCATGACCCGGTGCAGAAAGTAACGCTGATCCCACGGGGTCAAGCGCAAGGTCTTACCTGGTTTACACCAGGAGAGGATCAAACGTTGATTTCACGATCGCAAATTCTGGCTCGCATTGCAGGTGCCTTGGGCGGTCGCGCGGCTGAAATCGTTATTTTCGGCGATGCTGAAGTAACCACAGGTGCTGGCAACGACATTCAGCAAGTTGCTAACATGGCGCGTCAAATGGTCACCCGCTTTGGGATGTCTGATTTGGGTCCACTCTCGCTGGAAAGCCAACAAGGTGAGGTCTTTTTGGGGCGGGATTGGATGACACGCTCAGAATATTCTGAGGAAATTGCGTCTCGTATTGATGCTCAAGTCCGCACCATTGTTGAGCATTGCTACGATGATGCCCGACGTATCATCCGTGAAAACCGCACTGTGATCGATCGCCTAGTTGATTTGCTGATTGAGAAAGAAACCATTGATGGAGACGAGTTTCGGCAAATCGTTTCTGAGTATACAAACATACCTGAAAAGGAACAGTATGCTGCTCGTATCTAATCTCGAAACTCTCAGTAAGTAGTTGAGCGGGAGCGATCGTTTGATCGCTCCCGCTTTTGTTTTGTCGCTCTTTAACTAGCTGAATGCTTTTGTTAAAGTCTGCAAGTTAAGGTTAGGCTATCACAACTGTTGTGACGGCAAACATTGAGTCGATCGCCTGTACTGGCTGAAGGGCGTTCGTACTACAAAGTCTTCGCGTCGTAAGATTTGGCTGTCAGCACCTAGGACACGTAACTCGCAAACACCGGTTGCGCCAGCTGAAAAGAGAGCAAAGACCCCGTTGTGGCTCACATCACGAATCGTTTTTCCGTTGTTAAAGGTTGCCTCAACTGCAACAACCTGTGGCTTGAGCGCCCGACCATACAAGAGCGTATAGGGTTCATCGTTCTTAGCAGCAGTGTTTGTAGGGGATTGGGCTGAAGCATGACTGATCCCATACTCTACCAGTCGCGCTGATGGTGCCGACTCATTCTCTGCACCATAGCTACCGCTACCGCTCACCTGCCATATCATTCCGTTTCGTTTAACAACCTTGTGCCCAAACACCTGCTGCGCACCATCGCTCGTGGGGCAAAAAGCGCTGTAAAGCACAATCACACCTTGAGACGATCGCTGCGTACTTAAAACCTTGAAGCGTTCTGCCTTTGGTTTTGCATTTTTGGGACAGCTTACTGCCTGCTCAACTACGCTTTTGGGCGTGATCGTTAAGAAGGAAAGGGCATAACCTGACGTTGTTAACGCTACAAGCCCAAGGGCGCTAATAAGCAACCGTTTCATCGTCTGTTATGGGTGATTAGAAGAGCGCAACTGCACAGCAGACGATCGCCCATCTTTGCGAGTGCTCGATCGCTGCAAAGGCTTTAGCTTAAAGTTTGCCCTTGATTAGAGGGGTGTTACCTCTCTCTGAAGGTAGTTTATGTTGCCCACAGAGCCGTTTATAACAAGTCTTTTGTTGTCCGCCGTCTTGCGTTTGCAGATATAAAAAGGCAACGTTAAGCAACGGGCGTAACACTGTGTCAGACGGGTCAGCGTTGGGTTATCGTGATCAATAGTGTTTCAACTTGCCTCACATCATGACCGTAGCGCCCTCTCATAAAAAGGCGAAAGCTCTCAACCCTTCTAGTCGTCGCCCTGCCAAAGCGTTGTGCAGCGAATGCGGACTGTGTGACACCTATTACATTCACTATGTCAAAGAAGCGTGTGCCTTCCTACATCAGCAGATTGCTGAACTGGAAGCAGACATCCACGATCGCAGCCGTAATTTAGATAACCCTGATGAGTGGTACTTTGGGGTTAGTCAATCAATGATGGCAGCGCGCAAGACGGAGCCACTGCCGGGCGCACAGTGGACAGGCATTGTTAGCACGATCGCCATTGAAATGCTGACTCGTGGCATGGTTGAGGGTGTCGTTTGCGTGCAGAACACAGACGACGATCGCTTTCAGCCCAAACCTGTGCTAGCTCGCACACCAGAGGAGATCTTGGCGGCAAAAGTAAATAAGCCGACGCTGTCGCCGAACCTATCAGTGCTAGAAGAAATTGAACAGTCGGGCATGAAGCGGCTGCTAGTCATTGGTGTTGGCTGCCAGATTCAGGCGCTTCGGGCAGTAGAGAAACAGTTGGGCTTAGAAAAACTCTACGTCCTGGGAACGCCCTGCGTGGATAACGTGACCCGCGCTGGCTTACAGAAATTTCTTGATACTACCAGCCGATCGCCCTCTACCGTCGTGCATTACGAATTTATGCAAGACTTCCGCGTTCACTTCAAGCACGAAGACGGTTCTAGCGAAACGGTGCCCTTCTTTGGCTTAAAAACAAACCAGCTCAAAGATGTATTTGCGCCCTCGTGCATGAGCTGTTTTGACTACGTTAACTCCCTGGCTGATCTGGTAGTGGGTTACATGGGTGCACCCTTTGGCTGGCAGTGGATTGTGGTGCGCAACGATCGTGGTCAGGAAATGCTCGATCTCGTGCAGGATCAGATCGAAACTCAGCCTGTGATGTCGCAAGGCGATCGTCATAGTGCTGTGCAGCAAAGCATTCCTGCCTATGATAAGGGCGTAACTTTGCCGATGTGGGCAGCAAAGCTTATGGGTGTTGTCATTGAAAAGATTGGTCCTAAAGGGTTAGAGTACGCCCGTTTTTCGATCGACTCTCACTTCACCCGCAATTACCTCTACGTCAAGCGCCACTACCCCGAAAAGTTGGAGGCTCATGTGCCAGAGTATGCGAAGCGCATTGTAGCGCAATACAAACTGCCAGAATAAGGCTAAGGGATGAAGGCTAAAAGGGATGAGGGATGAAGGCTAAAAGAGACGTTTTTTTTATACTTTAGCCTTTAGCCCTTATCCTTCTGGTTTCCGCCCCTTGCTAAACACTCCCTGAAAAGCGGTGGCTTCAGCAACATTTTTGCCTTCATTCAACAGATAGTCGAAGAAGGTGCGAGCAATCACGGATAGCTGCTTACCAGAGGGATAAATGACATACCAATAGTGTTCGATCGGAAAGCCGTCTACATCCAGAATGGTTAACTGACTATTAGGTCCTTCCAGCGCCAGCGTATGCAACGACAGTACCGAAATGCCCAGCCCACCAGCGATTGCCTGCTTAATTGCTTCGTTACTGCCCAAATCTAGTTTTACCTTAAGCTCTAAACCCTGCTCATCAAACCGCTTTTGCACCGCTTTGCGCGTTCCCGAACCAGGCTCCCGCATAATGAACGGTTCTTCTGCCAACCGTTTAAGGGGAATATTGCGCTCCTGCGCCAGGGGATGATGACGTTGAGCCAGCACTACCAAAGGGTTTTCGAGAAAGGGATGCACTTTTACATCAATGTCTTCAGGTAGCTGGCTCAGAATGTACAGATCATTGCGATTGTCTGCCAGACTTTCTAACACCCACGCATGGTTATTCACCGTTAATGAAACATCAATACCGGGATAGCGTTGACAAAAGGGTCCTAGCAAGCGGGGAATGACGTACTTTGCAGTCGTCACCACTGCCAACCGCAATGCGCCTTGTTTGAGCCCTTTGAGATCAGCGATCGCAATCTCAAACTGCAACAAGCGATCAAAGAGTTCTCGGCAAGTTGTGTACAGCTCCTTGCCAGCACTAGTGAGATAGAGCCGTTTGCCGACCTGCTCAAATAACGGCAAACCAACTGATTTTGACAGTTGTTTCACCTGCATCGACACGGTTGGTTGCGTCAGAAAGAGTTCTTCCGCAGCGCGAGTAAAGCTGTTGTGGCGCGCAACTGCCTCAAACACTTTCAACTGATGGAGCGTTGCATTCTTCAAGCAGGGTTCCTCTAAGGCTCTTCCATAAACCAGAATCTATGATTCTAGAGGAATAGTGTGATTTCTGTTTATGAATTTCAACAGTATCATCGTTGGTATGAGTCCAAACTCCCTTCTCACTAGCGTTGCACACGCTTCACTGTTAGCGACATCTCAGAGCATCCGTCTTGCCTGACTCACAAGCCGATAGGTCTGAAAAGCGATGGTGCTGTGCCACTGTGCAACGCTTCCCTTTTTGCCTTTGCGATCGCCTACCGTTGAGCCAATAGTTGAACGCACTATATCAAATTATACAAAGAGATTATCCCTTCATCATCAATCAGGTTTGGCAGGGCAATAGTTAGATAAAAGTGGTAGCGATCGCACGGAGTGTTGCTCCTCTAAACAACGCCAAAACTGCAAAAGTTGTTCTCCCACTGCTTCTGGATAGAAGTAGTGAAAAAAGTGACGACCATCGGGACACTGCCAGAGTGCATCGTCTGACTTAAAGCACTCTAGCCATTCTTGCAGCGCTGGCGGATGGACGACCGGATCGGTCTTGCTGCCGCACACCATTAAGGGCATTGTGACGCCACCTCTTGGTAAGTGAGCCAGCCTAAACAGGGAATGTGGTGAAGGCGCCTCTTCTAAATCGCGCTCTAGAGACGTAACTAACGCTTTGATGCCATAGGGAAGTTGTTGCCCAAACAGACTACGAATAACGCACGCCAAAAGCTGCTGACGACTACATGCAATGAGTTGGCGCTGTACATAATAGTGCGCTTGCCATGTAATACCAGGCTGTGCCGCTACTGACAGGAGCGTCAGCGATTGTACTTGCTCTGGATACAGACGGGCATAAGTCAAACCTAAGACTCCACTCAGACCATGACCTGCTAGATGAACAGGATGCTGACGGCATTGCAGAAAGTCATGTAGTAACTCAACGGCTGTCTCCAGTGAGCTGGCTTCATCGTCCGCTTGGCTATACTCCCATCGTGCCACTGTAAGATGCTCTGACAGGTAACGTAAAAGCGGTTGATCAAAACGCTTCAAACTAGGGCTAGCGTTGAGCCAAAGGACGTCAAAGGAGAGGGACATGAAAACTCCAAGTGGTAAGGGGTAAGGAGTGAGGAAAGTTTTAAGTTCTGAGTTCGTTTTGCCAGTTGACAGCTAACAACTTCTTCCGGCTGCTAGCTTCAAACAGACAGCTGCCACAAACTTATTGCATTAAAGTCTCAATAAGAAACTGGGCACATCCTATCATGACTATTGCGACTATGTAGCAATAGCAAGCTGCAAATAAGTGTAAATTTAGATGTTGAGTGAAACTCTCAGCCTTGAAGACCTGCTTTTCAGCGTTAAAGTAGCTTGGGACGATTCCTTCTAGAAGTAGGACGGCAAAAGCTATTGCCATTTAGTTTCAATAGCTTTGTGCTACAGTTGCCTCTGTGACAAGTGCTTGTCCAAGACTGTTATCCCCATCATTTAGCAGCTTTATGCTTCTCGCTTCCAATGCTTAAGGACTGGTGGCGGCAAGTATTCAAGCTGTTTTTGTTCCTGAACAAACATGATTGGGCTACGTATGGCACTGCTCCTTCAAGTAAGGCTGGCACTCGTGACAGTTAGAGTCAGCTTTTTAGATGGCTTACCAGTAGCTACTAAGAGTATCCAGTAAGAAGATACGCTCTAGTTTTAGCGTGATTGTGTAGGGCAAGGCTGCGTCTATTTTTTAGACTTCCTTTAGTTGGAAGCGAAGTTGGCTGAAGGGTAAAATTACGGGTCACAAATCTTGGCGATCGTAGCAAAATAGGCTAGGGTTGCCTGAAAGCCTGGCTATAAGGCTGATTTCCGACGGAAGATGAGAACGCCTGCTTTCTACTTCAGTAAGCATCCTGGCATTAGTCACTGTCTTGAAATAGTTGGTTTCTGTGCGGCATTTAGTCTTTCAAGCCCGCTGCCTAGGGTCTATATAGTGAGTTTACGGTTGGAGGAAAAAGTGGTGTTGCGTCATGTTTCTGTGTCGTTCTTGACGGTCATAGCCTTGCTACCTAGTTATGCCGTTGTTCATGCTGCTCCTGTGCCGCAACTATCGCTACCTGCCGTCACTACTGTGCTGCCAGCCAATACTCCAGGCTTGGTGCTAGTGAATGCTAAACCAACTGCATGGGCAGCGCTCGATCGCTTCAATCCCTTACCAGAATCGCTCCGCATTCCTTTCAGCGCGCCGTTTTTACCCGGCGCGATCGACTTTACTCAGGATATTCAGCCCTGGCTTGGCGACCAAGTAGCAGTGGCGTTAGTACCAACAGCAGGATCGATCGCAGGAACCGTGTTCCAAACCCTGGACGCAAGTGCAGTGTTAGTGGCACCCATCAAAGATCGCGATCGCTTCGATCGTTTTCTCAGTAAGCTCAAAGCAACACGAGGCAACCCAGACATTGAGCGGGAATATAAAGGGGTCACGCTGCTGCAATGGTCTGCATCGGCTGAGGAAACCTCCCCTGCTACAGAAGAACCAGATGCAACAACTCAACGTAGCATTCCGTGGCGTGGGTTTGTCCAGCCGACTCGTGCCTTGCTAGGGCAGCCCGTGAAGCAGCTAGTGGCGCAGCTAGAGACAATACCACCTGCTTCAGAACCAGAGGAGCCGTCAAGCTCAGACGAGTCAACAGACCCGGACGAGACACCAAAACCAGATAAACCATCAGATTTTGATGCGTCAGAGTTGTTAAAGCCAAAAGGTATGGCGATCGCTTTACTACCAGGCAATGTTGCTGTGGCTGTACAGGCGCAGACTCTAGAAGACTTGATTGATGCCCGTGCTGAAAAAGAACCACTGACGCAGAACCCTTTGTTTCGACGCACGCTGCAACATCCTCATGCAGAACGATCGCTCCTGACTAGCTATGGCAATGTTGCAGCAATTAGTAAGTTTATCTTAGCGATCGTCAAAGCCTCGCCAGCATCAACGTTTGGCTTGGGCTTACCAACTCTGTATGAAAGCCAACTTTCTGCCCTGACGAAGCTCTACAGCACGGCTGATAGTCATGTCTGGCTACAACCAGAGGGCATCCACAGTCAGGTCAATATCTACTACACAACACCGCGACCCGATCTGGCAACACGGGCAACGTCCGATGCAAACCAAATTATGACTCGTCTACCTGCTGCGACCTTCCTCTCTGCTAGCAGTCGCAACTTTAAGGAGCAGTGGCAAACCTCGCTCAAAGAGTCCCAGAACGATCCAAATACTCAGCTTGCCCTGACAGGCTTTCGCGAATCACTGCGTGCTGTGGGGCTAGATCCTGAAAAAGACGTATTTCCTTGGATGGACGGTGAGTATGCGTTTTTCCTCTTTCCAGCTAGGGGTGGTCTTTTTAACTCCATTAACTCCAAGCTTGACTTGGGAGTGGGTTTGATGATTCAAACCAGCGATCGCGCTGCTGCGGAACTTGCCCTCAAAAAGCTGGATCAGTTTGTTAAAAAAGAGGCGAAGGGTGAAGTGGTAATTGTGCCCAAACGACTGAAAGGACAGTCGATCGTTAGTTGGGAAGCCAAGGATAGGGGCAAAACGCTGAGCTTTCTTTCGCATGGCTGGGTTGATGCCAACACACTCGTCATTACAACAGGGGTGACACCAATGGCCGCACTCAACCCCGAACCTTATTTGCCCCTGCACTTGAATCATACCTTTCAAACTGCCACCGCTAGTTTTCCTATCCCTAACGATGGCTACTTCTACGTCAATATGGGCGCAACGCTTTCTTTCCTTTACAACCTAATCTTGCCCCCTGTATCTACCAGTGATTCGCTGTTTGTACAGGAATTTCAACGGATAGCAGGCACCGTTCGCAGTGTTAGCACGTCAAACTCTGCAACTGCCGACGCACAACGATTGGACTCGCTTTGGGTACTGGCTCCAGTAAAACAGCCGCAGTAGAATGACTCGCCGTGGCTGCATTGCTACGGTTAGCTCAATGCGTTTTCTTGCTGCCATAACTTTATGTGTGCGAGAGAAGGGCTATTCGCTTACATAAAGTTATGGCTTACCAGACGGTTGATCGACCCTTTCGTACTAATTGAAGCTAGAACTCTACAGGCTTGACAGTACAGTCCGAGCGGCTTCGAGGGTATGGTCAATATCCTCATCTGTATGAGCCAGCGAGGTAAAACCAGCCTCAAACTGCGAAGGAGCTAGATAAACGCCGTGCTCCAACATTCCGCGATGGAAACGGCTAAATTTGCTCAGGTCGGACAGTTTGGCATCCTCATAGTTGTGGACAGGTCCAGCAGTGAAGAAGAAACCAAACATACCGCTAATTTGTCCGCCACAGGAGGCGTGCCCAGTCTCTTTCGCAATTTGTAGCAGCCCGGTTGCAAGGCGCTTCGTGATGCGATCGAGCTGCTCGTAGGTGCCTGGTTGCCGCAGTAGCTCCAGCGTCTTAATACCCGCTGTCATCGCTAGAGGATTACCAGACAGCGTACCTGCCTGGTACATAGGACCGGCTGGAGCAACCATTGCCATAATGTCGCGTCGTCCGCCATACGCACCCACTGGCAAACCACCACCAATGATCTTACCGAGGGTTGTCAGGTCAGGAGTAATGCCAAACTTCTCTTGGGCACCACCATAAGCAATGCGGAAGCCAGTCATCACTTCATCAAAGACTAGCAGCGCGCCGTATTCACGGGTTAGTTCCTGTAGCCCTGGCAAGAAGCCTGCATCAGGTGGAATAAAACCCGCGTTACCAACGATCGGCTCCAAAATGACGCCAGCGATCGCATCAGGATTAGCTTCAAACAACGCTTTCACAGCTTCTAAATCGTTGAATGGAGCCGTCAGCGTATTGTCAGTTGTCGATTTTGGCACTCCTGGGGAATCAGGCAACCCTAGCGTTGCTACACCCGACCCAGCTTTCACCAGAAACATATCAGCGTGCCCGTGATAGCAGCCTTCAAATTTGATGATTTTTTCCCGCCCGGTGAAGGCACGCATCAGGCGCAGCACCGACATACACGCTTCTGTACCTGAATTGACGAAGCGCACCATTTCGATACTGGGCACAGCATCAATAACCATTTCAGCCAGAACATTCTCCAGACTAGAAGGCGCGCCAAAGCTAGTACCTTTTTCTAGCGCTTCATGTAGTGCTTTCAGTACGTCGGGATGAGCATGACCACAGATAGCAGGTCCCCAGGTGCCGATGTAGTCAATGTAGCGGTTGCCATCGACATCCCAGGCATAGGCTCCTTTAACATGGTCGAACACAATCGGCTGTCCACCGACTGATTTGAATGCACGGACAGGCGAGCTAACGCCTCCTGGCATCAGCTTTTGAGCAGCGGCAAAAATTTCTTCTGATTTGGTTGTATTCAAGCTTGTGGTAATCAAAGTTGTCTCCTTAACGTTCGGTAGGTTGAATAGCTTCGATCGAAGGAATTCAGCCTAAAGAGGGTGTGCAGTTTTTTGCAGCGTTTTACTATGTCATTATCCCATTCGCCATCGCAGGAGTTGATTGCTATGTCTTACTTAAACAATCAAGATTTGCCTGTTAGTATTCGTACCCGTCTCTCAGAGGCAGCACAAAACTTTTACCGAGTTGCGTTTAACTCAGCGATCCAATGGTATGGCGAAGAGTCAAAAGCACATCAGATTGCCTGGAGTGCGGTGAGAAACCAGATGTGTAGTCCCAACAGGGCTATCCTTCGCTAGTCTAAAACGATCAGCGGTTTGCTTTAAACTTATCCTTGAGATGATTCTGCCTGTAAATCATTAATCAGTTGTGCAAGTTCCTCGCTGGTGGCTCGGTAGACGTTACCACAAAAGTCGCAGATTGCTTCGGCTCCGTGATCGCGATCGATCATATCTTGTAGCTCCGCTGTACTAAATAGTTTGAGCGCCCGAAGGGCACGATCAAACGAACAGCGGCAATGAAACCGTACTAGCTGCACTTCTGGCAAAATTTCTAGCCCCAAATCACCTAGCAGCAGCTCAAAAATATCGGGCAGTGTTTTGCCCTCTTGCAACAGTGGTGTAAAGCCAGATAGGGAGGAAAGGCGCGACTCTAATAGCTCAACTAACGTTTCATCGCTGGCAGCTTTAGGTAAGACCTGAATCAGCAAGCCTCCTGCTGCCGTCACACCACTTGCTTCGACAAACACGCCCAAAACAAGCGCTGAAGGCGTTTGCTCAGAAGTGACGAGGTAATGCGTCAAGTCGTCGCCGATTTCACCTGAAACCAGTTCTACCGTGCTGGAGTAGGGGTAGCCATAGCCAACATCTCGAACCACATATACATAGCCATCTTGCCCAACTGCACCGCCTACGTCTAGTTTGCCTTTAGCACTCGGCGGTAATTCGATCGTGGGGTTATCCACATAGCCACGTACTGTCCCATCCAGTCCGGCATCAATCAAGATGCCACCCAGAGGACCATTGCCCCGTATGCGAATGTTGATCCTTGACTCAGCCCGCTTCATGCTGGATACGAGCAGTAGTCCGGCTGTCATTGTCCGACCCAACGCTGCTGTCGCAACATACGAAAGATTGTGCCGCTGTCTGGCTTCTTCGGTCAAGCGGGTTGTGATCACTCCCACAGCCCGGATGCCTCCCTCAGCTGCGGTAGCGCGAATTAGCTGATCAGCCATGAAAATTCCTTACGTTTCTTAACCATCTTATCCTTCTATTCTAAAGTGTTGGAGAACAGTCAGAAGGACGGAAACAGGTTAAAGACGTTTCATTTAAGGGCTCGCTCCACCACTTTCCGCTTTTGGCTTTTTAGCGTTTCTCCTACATTTGGCATACTGAAGGAGTTGTCTCTATCATTGTCATGCTTGGCATCTTTCAGCAAAGTAGTCTCCGCATTGAAATTGCTGCTTCTGAAGCAGATTTACGGCAGAGTTTAACTGACTCAGGCAAACTACAACAGTGGATGTCACCGCTGCGGCTTGAGCGCGGTTTGCCTGAACAATTACAGCCAGGGTTGACGTTTACTAGTTGGGCAGGTCCGATCGCCATTCAGCAGACTGTGGATCAAGTACAGCCAAACAGCCTGCGTCTACTCTTGAGCCAAGGTGTTGATGGTTTTCACGAATGGTACTGGGGTGATGGTTGGGTACAGTCGCGGTTAGAAGGTGTTTCGCTATTGCCCCTAAACTTGGCGCAGACGGCAAGCCTGCTGCAACTCCGACGGTTTCTTGCTAGCAAATAAATTAACGAATGAAAACACTTCACGCTTTGGTTCTAACAGGCGCGTTAGTCAGTACAGGTTTGGCGCTGGCAGTCAGTGTCGTACGCTCGGATGCGATCGCTCCTTCATTCTTCGGTTCTAAGGAAGGGACGACGATCGCTCAACCGACCGTCGCTCCAATCACAGTGGCTCAATCTGAATCTACAGTTGCTCCGGTTGGCACTCTTCCGCCTATCACTACAACGTCTAGTACTGCGGCGATCGCGCTAGCAAAGCACCTCAAACGTGTAGGAGCAAAGATGTATGGAGCCTATTGGTGCCCTCACTGTCATGAGCAACTGCAATTGTTTGGGCAGAAAGCTGTCGCCCAGCTTCCTTACGTTGAGTGCGCTAATGATGGGAAAAACTCACGCCCTAACCTTTGCGAAGCAGAAAAAATTGAGGGCTATCCTACTTGGAAAATTAGGGGCAAAACCTACATGGGCACTCAATCGCTTGACGAGCTTGCAACGGCATCAGGCTACAAAGGCTCGCGCAGTTTCTAGCTACTCCAAATGTGCGGTAATCTTCCAGGTTGCCCCTGCCCTGTTACGGCTCTGGGTTAAGGCTACCGCGTACACGCAAGCGAACTGATTCGCCATGAGAGTGTAGACCTTCTGCTATTGTCAGCGCGTCGATCGCGCCCGCTACTTTTTGCAGCGCTGTCTGGGAGTACTGCACCAAGCTGGAGTGCTTTAAGAAGGTTTCCACACTAAGCGCCGAGGCATAGCGAGCAGAGCCAGACGTGGGCAAGGTATGGTTTGGACCAGCTAAATAATCGCCCACCGCTTCTGGCGTAGAGCAGCCAAGGAAGATTGCTCCAGCGTGACGAATCTTTTCTAGCAAACCCCAGGGATCAGCAATTTCAAGTTCTAAATGTTCAGGGGCAAATTCGTTCGACAATTCAGCCGCATCGTCCAACGACTCGACGACCACGACTAAGCCATAGTGCGCGATCGCTTTCTCCGTCAGCAAACGACGAGGGTGATCCATTAACTGTCGTGCTACTTCGTCTACTACCTTGCGTGCTAACACAGAGTCATCAGTCAGCAAAATTGCGGCTGCCATCTGATCGTGCTCCGCTTGCGCCAGCATATCCGCCGCAACGTGGACGGGATTCGCTACTTTATCCGCAATAATCAGCACTTCTGATGGACCTGCTAGCGAATCAATACCCACCGTGCCATAAACCAGTTTCTTTGCCAGCGTGACATAGATGTTGCCAGGTCCAGTAATCACATCAACTTTAGGGATCGTTTCGGTGCCATAGGCAAGCGCTGCGATCGCCTGTGCCCCACCCACTCGATAAATCTCTTCAACCCCTGCTTCTTGAGCTGCTACTAGCACGGCGGGATGGATCGTTTTCCCCGCACCTGGAGGCGTCACCATGACAATACGGGGCACATTCGCGACTTTAGCGGGCACAGCATTCATTAGCACCGTGCTGGGATACGACGCTTGTCCACCAGGAACGTATAGCCCTGCACGATCAACTGGCGTGTAGCGTTTACCCAGCACAACCTCATCTTCGGCAAACTGCACCCAGCTTTTTGGCACGCGCTGACGATGAAAGGCTTCAATTTGCCGACAGGCAAGGCGAATCGCATTCAGCAGTTCCTTCGATACTTGTTGGTATGCAGCATCCAGTTCAGAACCGCTCACGCGCAACTCTTCCGGCTTAAGGGTAAGCCGATCAAATTCGGTGGTGTAGTGCAGGACGGCTCGGTCTCCCTGACGCTTTACAGCCTGAAGCACTTCCCGTACCGTTGCTTCTTTATGGACAACCTGCTCATCGTGAGTACGATCGCAGATCCGTCGCAATTCAGTTCGCGCATCAGCCCGCTGAGTAATAATTCGCAGCATGGAGTAGGAATGCCAAGTCTTAGGAATTGTCCCAGTGAAAACAGAGTCGCGGTGCCTCCTGGAAACCCTGAGCACCAGAGATATCTGTAATCGCTACTCTAGCTTAACCTGGATTTTTTGGGGATCACGTTATCATTGGAAGGAGATGCTATAGTTATTTACCTGACGTATAGCGCGTCTGCTCAAATAATGTTCAATAGAAAGGTCTCCGGGATTTACTGTGGCTAATATTAAGTCTGCTATTAAGCGCGTTGATATCGCCGAACGCAATCGTCTACGCAACAAGAGCTATAAGTCCGCTGTAAAGACGTTAATAAAGAAATACCTTGCAGCAGTAAGTAGTTATGCGGCAAGCCCAAGTCCTGAGTTGGAGCAAGCTGTTAAGCTGACCCAGGCTGCTGCATATAGCAAAATTGATAAAGCCGTTAAGCGAGGCGCTTTGCACCCTAATACAGGTGCGCGGAAAAAGTCCCTAATTGCTCGTACGTTGAAAAAGCATGAAGCACCTAGATCAGCTTCCTGAAGATTAAGTTTAGTGCCATCCTACGGTTGCAGACTCAAGACTGCTCATCTTCTGACCGTTAGCCCTTAATCTTTGTTTTCATGCAGTTGATTGATACTCATGTCCATATTAACTTTGATTCATTCCAGGCTGATCTGGACACAATCGCTGTAAGGTGGCGTGACTCTGGTATTACTCGTCTTGTTCACTCTTGTGTCTCTCCCGACGAGTTTCCAGTCATTAAATCTTTAGCGGATCGATTTTCAGAGCTTTTTTTTGCTGTGGGATTGCATCCTCTGGATGTTGAGACAAAGTGGATGGACACCTCTGCCAACGAGATTTTGACGCTAGCTCAGTCTGATACGCGAGTAGTGGCGATCGGTGAAACAGGCTTGGACTTTTTCAAGGCGAGCAATCGGGAGCAGCAGGAAGCAGCCTTTAACGCGCAATTGCGAATTGCCCAGCAGCTTGATCGTCCTGTGATTATTCATTGTCGTGAGGCTGCGGAGTCAATGGCAGCGATGCTCCGGACATTCTGGCAGCAACACGGTGCCGTTAAGGGGGTCATGCACTGCTGGGGCGGCACTCCTGAGGAAACGCAGTGGTTTCTAGATCTAGGTTTATTTGTCAGCTTTAGTGGGACGGTGACGTTTCCTAAAGCAACGCAAATCCATGAGTCGGCTCAGATGGTGCCTGGCGATCGTCTGCTCATTGAAACGGATTGCCCCTTTCTGGCTCCAGTTCCAAAACGGGGTCAACGTAATGAGCCTGCTTATGTCCGGTTCGTGGCGGAACAGGTTGCCCGGTTACGGCAGATGCCTCTAAGCGATTTGGCGCTGCAAACAACTCAAAATGCTTGCCGATTATTCAACTTACCCATACCTGTTCCTTTGCTGCCTGCAACTGAATTGGATTTGTCTGCTGAACTGATGATGGGAACTGCTACCAGCACTGTTGACTGAGTCGCCGATTTTTGGTATTGGTTAATCCGCCAAATTAGCATTTCTACGTCATAATGAATGGAAGTATGGATACCCAGTTACTCAACGCCACGATCGATTACAGGGTGGCTGCTGCCTTTGTGCTTCAGGCACCTAATAGGATATAAAGACGCTTTCTCTCCTATTTTCATAGAGAGATGTGATGAAGCAGTACACGCTCTGAACCTGACATTAATGCCTTGGAGATAGCCCTGAACTGTCAAACGTCTACTTAAACTGAATCATTTGTTTCTTGGGTTCTCGCTAGAACCCAGGCTTTTTGTATTGACATTTTCGTACAGACCACATAAAATCTGGGACTCGCGCTGGGCGTGACCCCTTCGAGGAGACGCATGACTGAGCAGACATATACCCCACCCGCCTTTACACTACCGGATCTAGTTGAGATTCAGCGGGCTAGCTTTCGCTGGTTTCTCGAAGAAGGGCTGATTGAAGAGCTGGATAGCTTTTCCCCCATTACTGACTATACGGGAAAGCTAGAGCTACACTTCTTGGGCAAAGATTACAAGCTCAAGCGACCAAAGTACGATGTAGACGAAGCTAAGCGGCGGGACAGTACCTATGCGGTGCAGATGTATGTACCCACTCGCTTGATCAATAAAGAAACGGGCGAAATCAAAGAGCAAGAAGTTTTTATCGGCGATTTGCCGCTGATGACCGATCGCGGCACGTTCATCATTAACGGAGCCGAGCGCGTGATCGTTAATCAGATCGTACGTAGCCCTGGTGTCTACTACAAATCCGAAACTGATAAAAACGGTCGCCGCACCTACAATGCTAGCTTGATCCCCAACCGGGGCGCGTGGCTCAAGTTTGAAACTGATAAGAATGATTTGGTTTGGGTGCGGATTGACAAGACTCGCAAACTCTCGGCGCAGGTCTTGCTAAAAGCGCTGGGCTTGAGTGATGGCGAAATTTTTGATGCGCTACGCCACCCTGAGTACTT
This sequence comes from Phormidium sp. FACHB-592, assembly GCF_014695795.1. Lineage (NCBI taxonomy): Bacteria > Bacillati > Cyanobacteriota > Cyanophyceae > Oscillatoriales > Oscillatoriaceae > Phormidium > Phormidium sp. FACHB-592. The sequence continues at coordinate 187,027 of NZ_JACJOZ010000074.1, read as the reverse complement.
TCAGAAGACGATCGAAAAAGAAGGGCAATTCGGCGAAGAAGAAGCGCTGATGGAGTTGTATCGCAAGCTGCGTCCAGGTGAGCCACCAACCGTTTCTGGTGGTCAACAGTTGCTCGATTCTCGCTTCTTTGATCCCAAGCGCTATGACTTAGGCAAAGTTGGTCGCTACAAGCTAAACAAGAAGCTGCGGCTAAACGTGCCTGAGCCAACCCGCGTGTTGACAGCGCAGGATATTCTGGCTGCGATCGACTATCTGATCAATCTAGAATTCGACATTGGTAGCATTGATGATATTGACCATCTTGGCAATCGTCGCGTGCGATCAGTCGGTGAACTGCTTCAAAACCAGGTGCGTGTTGGACTCAACCGTTTGGAACGCATCATTCGAGAGCGCATGACTGTTTCGGATGCCGAATCTCTCACGCCAGCGTCTCTGGTTAATCCCAAGCCTCTGGTTGCGGCAATCAAAGAGTTCTTCGGGTCCTCTCAGCTCTCTCAGTTTATGGATCAAACGAATCCATTGGCAGAGCTAACTCACAAGCGCCGTCTCAGTGCCTTAGGGCCAGGTGGTCTCACTCGGGAACGGGCTGGCTTCGCGGTGCGGGATATTCATCCCTCCCACTACGGTCGTATCTGTCCCATTGAAACGCCTGAAGGTCCGAATGCAGGATTGATTGGCTCTTTGGCAACCCATGCGCGGGTTAATGCTTACGGTTTTATTGAAACCCCCTTCTACCCTGTAGAAGCAGGACGAGTCATTAAAGAACGTCCTCCTGTCTATATGACAGCAGACGAAGAAGACGATCTACGGGTCGCGGCAGGTGATGTCACGATGGATGAAGCTGGAAACATCCTGGGTGAAACGGTGCCAGTACGTTATCGGCAAGAGTTTACGACTACGACACGGGACGAGGTGGACTATGTAGCGGTCTCACCTGTGCAGATTATTTCGGTAGCAACATCGCTAATTCCCTTCCTTGAACATGACGACGCGAACCGAGCGTTGATGGGATCAAACATGCAACGTCAGGCAGTACCACTGCTGCGTCCAGAACGTCCGTTAGTCGGTACTGGTCTAGAAGCGCAGGCAGCGCGTGACTCTGGGATGGTTATCGTGAGCCGCACAGATGGGGAAGTAACCTATGTCTCTGCTGATCGCTTACGGGTAACCAGTTCTGATGGAAGTGAAATTGAGTACCAACTGCAAAAGTACCAGCGCTCTAACCAGGACACCTGTTTAAACCAGCGTCCAATCGTCTTCGTTGGTGACAAAGTAGTTACAGGTCAAGTGCTGGCTGATGGCTCTGCGACTGAAAAGGGTGAACTGGCGCTTGGGCAGAACATCCTGGTCGCTTATATGCCCTGGGAAGGCTACAACTACGAAGATGCCATCCTCATTTGCGAACGTCTTGTTTCTAATGACACCTATACCTCTATCCACATTGAGAAATTTGAGATTGAGGCGCGGCAGACCAAACTTGGACCAGAAGAAATCACTCGCGAAATTCCTAACGTGGGTGAAGACTCTCTACGTCAGCTCGATGAAACGGGTATTATCCGCATTGGTGCTTGGGTAGAAGCTGGCGACATTTTAGTTGGTAAAGTAACCCCCAAAGGTGAGTCAGACCAACCACCTGAAGAAAAGCTGCTGCGTGCCATCTTTGGTGAAAAAGCGAGAGATGTACGTGACAACTCTTTGCGTGTGCCAAACGGTGAAAAAGGTCGGGTTGTTGACGTGCGCGTCTTTACTCGGGAGCAAGGAGACGAACTGCCGCCCGGAGCCAACATGGTCGTACGGGTCTATGTCGCCCAAAAGCGGAAGATTCAAGTCGGCGACAAGATGGCGGGTCGTCATGGCAACAAAGGCATTATTTCCCGCATTCTGCCGGTGGAAGATATGCCTTATTTGCCCGATGGTACACCTGTAGATATTGTGCTAAATCCTTTGGGTGTGCCGTCCCGGATGAACGTGGGGCAGGTTTACGAGTGTTTGTTGGGCTGGGCAGGTGAAAACTTGGATGTCCGGTTCAAGGTGGTACCCTTTGACGAAATGCATGGCGAAGAAAAGTCCCGTGAGACGGTTCACGGCAAGCTGACTGAGGCAAGTGAGATTCTGGCAAAGGACTGGCTGTTTGATCCTGAAAATGCTGGCAAAACGCAAGTGTTTGATGGACGGACAGGTGAGGCCTTCGATCGCCCCATTACCGTTGGCAAGGCATATATGCTGAAGCTGGTTCACCTGGTTGACGACAAAATCCATGCTCGTTCAACAGGTCCTTACTCGCTTGTTACCCAACAACCATTGGGCGGTAAAGCGCAGCAAGGTGGACAACGGTTTGGTGAAATGGAAGTTTGGGCACTGGAAGCGTTTGGTGCTGCCTACACCTTGCAGGAGTTGCTCACTGTCAAATCAGATGATATGCAGGGTCGGAACGAAGCGCTAAACGCGATCGTGAAGGGCAAGGCAATTCCCCGACCTGGCACGCCTGAATCGTTTAAGGTGCTGATGCGTGAGCTGCAATCGCTCTGCCTTGATGTAGCGGTGCATAAGCTAGATACCCGAGAAGATGGCACTAGCCGCGACAGTGAAGTTGACCTTATGGCGGATGTTAGCAGCCGCCGCGCACCCTCCCGACCAACCTACGAATCTATTTCAAGAGATGAGATAGACGAGAGTGACGAATAGCTAGGGAAAGAAGCTGAGGGAGAAGGGTTCAAAAAAGCTATTTAGTTTTCTGTGCCCTTCCCCTTAGCCACTTGGTCCTACCGTATAAGATTTTTGTCGCCACAGTAAAGAAGGAAAGACACGATGCCAAAGCTAGAGCAGCGGTTTGACTATGTGAAGATTGGTCTGGCGTCGCCAGAGCGGATTCGCCAGTGGGGAGAGCGCACCTTACCAAATGGGCAAGTTGTAGGCGAAGTCACAAAACCAGAAACAATTAACTATCGGACGCTCAAGCCCGAAATGGACGGGCTGTTCTGTGAGCGCATCTTTGGTCCCGCGAAGGATTGGGAGTGTCACTGCGGCAAATATAAGCGTGTGCGTCATCGGGGTATTGTATGCGAACGCTGTGGCGTAGAAGTGACCGAATCGCGTGTCCGTCGTCACCGCATGGGCTATATCAAGCTAGCGGCTCCAGTTGCTCATGTTTGGTATCTCAAGGGCATCCCCAGCTACATGGCAATCTTGTTAGATATGCCCCTACGGGATGTCGAGCAAATTGTTTACTTTAATGCGTATGTAGTGCTGTCTCCTGGTAACGCAGAGAACCTTACTTACAAGCAACTGCTGACGGAAGATCAGTGGATTGAGATTGAAGATGAACTCTACAGTGAAGATTCTAAACTGTCAGGTATTGAGGTTGGTATTGGTGCGGAAGCACTGCAACGCCTACTGCAAGACATTGAGTTAGAAAAAGAAGCTGAGCAACTCCGCGAAGAGATTGCTACGTCTAAAGGGCAGAAACGAGCAAAGCTGATCAAGCGCCTGCGGGTTATTGATAACTTTATTGCAACTGGTTCACAGCCTGACTGGATGGTTCTATCAGTCATCCCTGTAATCCCGCCTGACTTGCGCCCTATGGTGCAGCTAGACGGTGGACGTTTTGCAACCTCTGACTTGAATGACCTCTATCGCCGGGTCATTAACCGGAACAATCGTCTGGCGCGCTTGCAGGAAATTCTAGCGCCTGAAATCATTGTCCGTAATGAAAAACGGATGCTGCAAGAAGCCGTTGATGCCCTGATTGATAATGGTCGTCGTGGGCGTACGGTGGTTGGTGCCAATAACCGTCCACTCAAATCTCTATCCGACATTATTGAAGGGAAGCAAGGACGTTTCCGTCAAAACCTACTAGGTAAGCGAGTTGACTACTCTGGACGATCGGTCATTGTGGTCGGTCCTAAGCTGAAAATTCATCAGTGTGGGCTGCCAAGGGAAATGGCGATCGAGCTATTCCAGCCATTTGTGATTCATCGGTTGATTCGGCAGGGCTTGGTCAACAACATCAAAGCTGCGAAAAAGCTCATTCAGCGCAACGATCCAACGGTGTGGGATGTTCTGGAAGAGGTGATCGATGGTCATCCTGTGATGCTCAACCGGGCACCCACGCTGCACCGTTTAGGTATTCAGGCGTTTGAGCCGATTTTGGTAGATGGACGGGCGATTCAGCTTCATCCATTGGTTTGTCCAGCCTTTAACGCTGACTTCGATGGTGACCAAATGGCGGTACACGTGCCGCTGTCGATCGAATCTCAAGCAGAAGCACGGCTGTTGATGTTGGCATCCAACAATATCCTGTCGCCTGCTACGGGTCGCCCGATTATTACTCCTAGTCAAGATATGGTGCTTGGTTGCTATTACCTGACAGCAGAGAACCCAGATGCTGATAGCAGTCGTGAGCGCTATTTCTCTAGCCTAGAGGATGCCATCACGGCTTACGAGCAGCAGCAAGTAGACCTCCATGCTCATGTGTGGGTGCGCTTTGACGGCGAAGTTGAGACGGATGAGCCGGACCATGACGTAGTAGAAGAGCTAACGTCGAGCGACGGAGTGGTTACCCGCATCTATAAGTTTCGGCGATCGCGGCATGATGCTGACGGAAAGCTGATTTCGCAATATATCCAAACGACTCCAGGACGGATTATCTACAACAAAGCCATCCAAGATGCGTTGGCGGTCTAGGCAATTTTAGCTTCGGGCTTTTAGCGTTTTGTCTTTGAGAGTGAGACCAAACGCTAAAAGCCAAAATTGACATTCATTCATGGGATAAGCGGGACAACTCATGGTAGAGCAGCAACAGAACCAACCAGTTTTTCGTAACCGTGTGGTAGACAAAGGGCAGCTTCGGAAGTTGATCTCTTGGGCCTTTACCACCCACGGTTCAGCTCGCACAGCCCAGATGGCAGATCAGCTTAAAGAGCTGGGCTTCCGCTACGCGACTCGAGCAGGCGTTTCAATTAGTGTGGACGATCTGCAAATCCCCCCGACTAAGCGAAAATTGCTGGATGCCGCTGAAGAAACAATCCGGGTAACGGAAGAACGCTATACGCGGGGCGAGATCACTGAAGTAGAGCGCTTCCAAAAAGTAATTGATACCTGGAACGGTGCAAGTGAAGAGTTAAAAGATGAGGTGGTACGCCACTTTAGAGCGAACAACCCCCTTAACTCGGTTTATATGATGGCCTTTTCTGGCGCACGGGGAAACATCTCGCAGGTGCGGCAGTTGGTTGGTATGCGAGGTTTGATGGCAGATCCGCAGGGCGAAATTATTGACTTGCCGATTAAGACTAACTTTCGTGAAGGGCTGACCGTTACTGAGTACATCATCTCATCCTATGGTGCGCGCAAAGGGTTGGTAGATACGGCACTTCGTACTGCCGACTCTGGCTACCTCACCCGCCGTCTGGTCGATGTCTCTCAAGATGTGATCATTCGGGAACTAGACTGCGGCACCCAACGCGGCATTCCGGTTCAAAGCATGATGGATGGCGATCGCGTCCTCATTCCGCTGAAAAATCGCTTGCTGGGTCGTGTTGCGGCTGAACCAATGGTTGATCCCGAAACAGGTGAAGTCATTGTGGCTCGCAATCAGTCCATTACGGACGAAATGGCAGATCACATCGGCAGAGCAAAGCTACAAGAAGTAATTGTGCGATCGCCCCTTACCTGCGAAGCCACTCGATCTGTCTGTCAGCATTGCTATGGCTGGAGTCTGGCACACGCTCACATGGTTGATATTGGTGAAGCAGTAGGGATCATTGCTGCCCAATCCATTGGTGAACCTGGTACACAGCTCACGATGCGAACCTTTCACACAGGTGGTGTGTTCACAGGTGAAATGGCGCGTCAAGAAAAGGCACAGTTCGATGGCACTCTGAAATTCCCCAAAAAACTGCGTACCCGCCCCTATCGTACCCGCCATGGTGAAGATGCCTACACGGTCGAATCGGTGGAAGCGAGTTCTAAGTTGACTCTGGAAAACAAGGACGGACGGCAGCAAACCTTCTCTGTTCTACAGGGTGCAACGCTGCTGGTTAAAGATGGTCAAAAGGTCAAAGAAGGTCAAATCTTAGCAGAAGTGCCTTTGACGGGGCGCGCACGCAAAACGACTGAAAAAGCGGCGAAAGACGTTGCCTCTGACATGGCAGGCGAAGTCCAATTCGCTGATCTTGTACCTGAAGAGAAAAAAGACCGTCAGGGCAATACAACCCGCATTGCACAGCGGGGTGGTCTGGTCTGGATTCGATCGGGTGAGGTGTATAACTTACCGCCAGGTGCCGAGCCGACCGTCAAGAACGGCGATCGTATTGATGTCGAAAGTGTAATCGCCGAAACCAAGCTGGTCACCGAGCATGGTGGGGTCGTTCGCTTGCCCCAAGAAACAGAGGGCAAAGGCGGACGAGAAGTGGAAATCATCACTGCTTCTGTCTTCTTAGATGAAGCGAAAGTACGAGCAGAGAGCTATCAAGGGCGCGATCATTATCTGGTTGAAACTAACTACAACCAGCTCTTCTCGCTTAAAGCGACTCCAGGGACTAAAGTCACCAATAATCAGGTTGTCGCTGAACTGATTGATGATCACTACCGGACGCAGACAGGCGGCATCATCAAGTACTCAGGCGTTGAAGTTGCCAAACGTGGCAAAGCAAAGCAAGGGTACGAAGTCGTTAAAGGCGGTACCTTGTTGTGGATTCCTGAAGAAGCACACGAAGTCAACAAAGACATTTCGCTTTTGCTGGTCGAAGATGGTCAGTATGTCGAAGCGGGAACCGAAGTGGTGAAAGACATCTTTTGCCAAAGTAATGGTGTCATCGAAGTCACGCAGAAAAATGACATTTTGCGCGAAATCGTGATTAAACCAGGCGATCTGCACATGATTGATAGTTTAGACGACATCATCACCAAAGAAAGCGTGCTGGTGAATCCTGGTCAAACGGTCATGCCAGGATTGGTCTCTGAAGAATTACGCTATGCCGAGTATGTTGAAACGCCTGAAGGTCCAGCCATGTTGCTGCGTCCTGTGACGGAATTTGCTGTGCCTGACGAGCCTTCTGTACCCAGCCAAGAATCGACGAACGAGGAATCGGGACGTGCTATTCGTCTGCGGGCAGTGCAGCGTTTACCGTACAAAGATGGTGAGCGTGTCAAATCGGTTGAAGGTCTGGAACTCCTGAAGATTCAGCTTGTGCTGGAAATCGGTCAGGATGCTCCCCAGCTTGCGGCTGACATTGAACTAGTGCCAGACGAAACCGATGCAGACACTATGCGCCTCCAACTTGTGATTCTAGAGTCGCTGGTGATCCGCCGCGATATTGCCGCTGATCCAACCCAGGGTCCCACAAGAACACGTGTGCTAGTTAAAGATGGCGACCAAATTGCCCCTGGCGCTGTTGTTGCCCGCACTGAAATTCTGTGTAAAGAAGCAGGGGAAGTGCAAGGGATTCGCGAGGCGGCTGAAGCTATTCGCCGGATTCTAGTTGTACGTCCTGCCGATATGGTGACAGTGCCAACGAAAGGCAAGCCCCCGACCGTTAAAGTAGGTGATCTCCTAGTGGCAGGTTCTGACCTGGCTCCAGGTGTTCCTCTACAAGAGTCGGGGCAGGTCGTTAGCGTTGGAGAGGCTGAGGTGACGCTGAGGTATGCTCGCCCTTACCGCGTTTCGCCGGGAGCCGTTCTGCACATTGATGATGGTGATCTGGTGCAACGGGGTGACAACCTAGTCATTCTGGTGTTTGAGCGCACGAAGACAGGGGACATTATCCAGGGTTTGCCCCGGATTGAAGAACTGTTGGAAGCGCGGAAACCTAAAGAGGCGTGTGTGTTGGCAGCACGACCGGGGGTCGCACAGGTTGTATACGGTGATGACGACTCGGTGAAGGTGAAGGTGATTGAAAACGATGGTGTGATTGCCGAATACCTCATTGGTCCTGGGCAAAACGTCATTGTCTCGGATGGGCAAGAAGTCCTTGCAGCCGAACCGCTTACCGATGGACCGGCTAATCCTCACGAAATTTTGGAGGTCTTCTTCAAATATCGTCGGGAAAGTGATGGTGTCCATGATGCGGCACTGGTGAGTTTGCAGATGGTGCAGACATTCCTGGTGAACGAGGTGCAGTCGGTGTATCAATCTCAAGGGGTTGATATTTCAGACAAGCACATCGAGGTTGTGGTACGTCAGATGACCTCCAAAGCACGTGTGGACGACGGTGGTGACACGACTATGCTGCCCGGTGAGCTTGTAGAGCTTTACCAGGTAGAGCAGGTCAACGAAGCCATGGCGATTACAGGTGGTGCACCCGCAGAGTATACTCCCGTGCTGCTAGGCATCACAAAAGCCTCGCTAAATACCGACAGCTTTATCTCGGCAGCTAGCTTCCAGGAAACCACACGGGTGTTGACGGAAGCCGCGATCGAAGGTAAGTCTGACTGGTTGCGCGGCTTGAAGGAAAACGTGATCATTGGACGCTTGATTCCTGCGGGGACAGGGTTTAATGCGTACGAGGAGCAGGGTAGCCCAGATGTAGATCTCTCCTACGACGGCATCGGTGTCTTTGACGATGATGCTGATCTTAAGGATGTGGTGCTGGACGATCGCACCGCTCGTTCCTACGGGTTAGACAGTTTCGATGAGCGTCCTAGCTATACCTTCGACAACTTCGGTGTAGTTGGTGCGGCGGCTGAAGTCGAACCGTTGTCGCCCATTCTGGAAGATGACGATTTAATCAGCGATGATGTTGACGATATAGACGTTGATGTTGACGTGGATGTCGATGTTGATCTTGACGACGAGTAACATCTAAGGGGTATAAAGCTCTGTTGATAGAGGGGTGCGGCAATCGCGCCCCTTTTTCATTTAAATTGGTTTACAGCAATTTTTATTTATGTATGCCATACGAATTGTCTGGTTTGCCTTAATCCAGAGGCGTTACTTGTGTAGCACTCGTCTAAAGACCGCTGTAAGACTAATCAGCGCAAGACCAACTGGCTCAAAACCAATGGGCTTAAGACAGTATCACTAGGTGGAGTAAGGCTTGATGATCAGTCCTAACGATGAGGTGGTAATCCTACTGCATAACGGTGTTTGTGGGACACAGGGCAAAACGGGCTTGACTCTCTTGCGTTACAGCGAAGCCAGCATTGTGGCAGTGATTGATCGTGCGACTGCTGGTGGCTCTTTACCTGAATTAACAGGCATTCCGCGATCGGTGCCCATTGTTGCTTCGGTAGAGGAGTCGCTCACGTACAAACCGAATGTGCTGGTCATTGGTATTGCGCTGCTGGGGGGCATTTTGCCTGAGGATTGGTATCAAGACATACGGCAAGCGATCATGGCTGGACTATCGATCGTCAATGGGTTGCACACACCCTTAAACCGTGATCCAGCACTTCAGGCGCTCCTTAAACCGGGACAATGGATCTGGGACGTGCGGCAAGAACCACCTGGCTTAAGCGTAGGTACTGGGCAAGCTCGCTCACTCTCCTGTTTACGGGTTCTGACTGTGGGCACTGATATGAGCGTGGGCAAAATGTCTACCAGTCTAGAACTCCATCGTGCTTCTCTACAACGAGGACTACGATCGCACTTTCTTGCCTCTGGGCAGACGGGGATAATGATTGCTGGCAGCGGTATACCTCTGGATGCCATTCGGGTCGATTTTGCGGCGGGTGCGGTCGAACAACTGGTGATGAAGGCGGGCAGCGATCGCGACATTTTACACATTGAAGGGCAGGGTTCTTTGCTGCATCCATCCTCTACAGCGACGCTTCCCTTGCTCCGAGGCAGTCAGCCTACTCATTTGATCTTGGTGCATCGAGCTGGGCAGACTCATATTCGCAATGCTCCCCATGTGCATATTCCACCCTTGCCTGAAGTCGTGCGGCTTTACGAAGCAGTGGCAGTGGCAGCAGGAGCATTTGCCTTAACACGGGTAGCTGCGATTGCCCTCAACACAGCGCACCTATCCGCTCAAGAGGCTCAACAGGCGATCGATCGGGTACAGCACGAAACCAACTTACCCTGCACTGACCCTGTACGTCTGGGTGCGAAACTATTATTAGATGCTGTTCTGGCGTGATGCGATCGCACCATTTCTCGGCTATTTTGACAACAACAGACGCGATTGCCAGCAGCACCGCGCCCACGCTGTTGCAGTTGCTCCAAACTACTGTCCAGACTGCTGGCTTAACCGCTGTAGCAGAAGCAACGGCAACTTTTTCCCCTCAGGGCGTTTCGGTAGTGCTGCTGCTAGAAGAATCTCACGTTGCGCTCCATGTTTGGACTGAATACTGCAAAGCAACCGTCGATATTCACGTCTGCGATTATCAGCAAGACAACTATGCCAAAGCACAAAAATTAGCGGTGTTATTAGCAAGCGCTCTCACAGATAGTGATCGTGCCCAGTGGCATTACTTAGAAATAACGGGTTAGAGACAGGCTAAAAGTAAAGTTTTGCGTGCTCAGAGCTGAGTTTTGGATGTAGCAATTTAATTTAGAGTTCAGGCTTCCAGGACAATACTCTCTCTTTAAGCAATATCCCATGACAGCAGGGCTAACCGAAACCCAATTGCGGCAATTACGGGAAGGCAGTCGTCTGAAATATCACGGTGTGCAGTGGGAGATTCAAGACTACAGCACCTATACAGATGACAACGGCTACAAAACAGAAGAATGGCTGCTCCGATCGAGCAGTGGCAAAGAGTATTACTTAATGCGTGAGATCGATCCGCAGCATGCCCAAGCGCAAGTTCATTGGTATCTTGCCGAAGAGCTACGGTATCCTACGCTGATCGACCCAAAAACGTCCCGTGATCGGCTGACAACGATCGGTGGAGATATGCGATCACACGTCTCTCCTTACCCAGAACTGCAACTATTCAATCGCGTTTATGCCTTTGAATCTCAAACCGAGGGCGATTACGAATCGGACGGAGAAACCCGCCATCGGATTACTTGGGACTACTGGGATGCCGCCCATCTCTGGAATTTGGCGCTAGAAGCCTGGAGCGATGGCACGTTAGTTGTCTACTCCACCCGTGAAGTGCAGCCCAGCGACTTTACTGAAATGCAGTCAAGCAACCGTGCAGCGCTCGCCCCAGGACAAAGCTTTAGCTCTTCTCTGACCTCTGATAACCGTAAGGCACGCAGTCGCGAATTTGTGATTGCCTGGATCATCACGATCGTCGGCTTCCTTTTAATGATTTCTGGCATTTAACCATCGTGTTGGGTGTTGAATTGATGTCAGCGTTTAACCCTGAGCCTTTTAACCCCTTACTTCACTGCCCAGCAGCAGTGAGGTATGCACCTCACACTTTACGCCTCACGCCTCTCTCCTCCCTTTTCCCTCACCGCTCCTAATGCCCACATCCCTCTTCATCGAACAGCACCCCAACGGTCTTGCCTTTTATATCAACGGCGACTTGCAGTTTGATACGGCAGATGAAACCATTTATCACGAATATCTGGTGCTGCCGGCGATCGCTCTTGCTGCTCAGCGCTTTCCACAAACGCCCTTGCGTGTCTTAATCTGTGGTGGTGGCGATGGTTTAGCCGCACGGGATGCACTACGGTTTTCGCAAGTCAGCGACGTGACGCTAGTAGACTACGACTCAGAGGTTTTGGCGTTAGGTCGCACAGTCTTTGTGCCCTACAACCAGGGTAGCTTGCTAGATGAGCCTGGTGCCGCATTGGGGGAAACCCGCCTGACAGTACATACTCAGGAAGCGTTTGAGTTTGTTTCTCGCTTGCCTGATGCTTGCTATCACGTGGTCATTTGCGACTTCACGTTTCCAACGCGAGCAGAAGACGCACAAATTTACAGCCGCGAATGGTTTCAGCAAGTAGAGCGCATACTTTGTCCAAGCGGGGTTATGAGTACTAATGGCGTTTCGCCCGAACAACGCACATTGGGCTTTTGGTGTCTTTACCAAACGTTATTAGCCGCTGGGCTACAGGCAAAACCCCTCCAGGTTGCTATTCCGTCGTTTCAGGCACATGGCTATGGCGCTTGGGGTTTCTTGCTTGCGTCAGCAATGCCCATCACGCGATCGGAGGTCGAAGCGCTTTCCTTCCCTCCAACCCTGAGCGCGTTACAGCCCCAGGATTGGATGGCTGCCTTTCAGCTTCCAACGACGATCGCCCAACATCGACACGCCGTCAATATTCACACGCTGACTTGTCCTCAGCTTTTTTACTACCTGCTCAATCCTCGGTTACCGTTAGAAACAACGGCAATCGCCCCCTCAGATGCAGAACTACAAACAACTGATTTTTTAGATCTTCAAGAAGCCGGAACAGGTTGCCTTGGTACGCGCGACTTGCTGCAATTAGACTCCATTGCTTCCGTCTGGCTAGAGGAGTTGTATCGATCAGACAACCTTCAAACGCCTCAAGCTCTCGATCAACTAATGCCTGTGCAGCATCGCTACCACAGCGCTCAAATGACGAGTGAATGGATGGGCTATCTCAAAGCGCTCTTAGAAGAAGTAAACCTCAATCAACTGATTGCTAGCCTACTGGAACGCGCCCAAGAATTACCCCCGCAACTTGTACGTGAACTTAAGCAATTAGCAGAAAAGATTCGTACAGGGCAACCATTAACCTACGTTTCTGAGCATACAGCTGAAGTCATCACACTCCTTTCTGTAACGTTATTGATGGCAAACTTGACAAGTCCAGATGTTGTCTTTGCAAAGGGATACTCCAGTTCCTCAGGCGGTTCCAGCTATAGCGGCAATGGTAGCGAATCGGATCTTGGTATATTTGGCATGTGGACGATGATCATTGGTGGTTTCTGGCTTTGGAATTTGTATAGCAACCCCGATGATTAATGCACTCGTCCTTAGCTTTCTCCACCTTGCGTGACCATGTTGACTAAACTGCTGGAATCAGTCAAACCATCTGGTCAGCTTACGATGCGTCTGCTGACACTAGACGATCGCACTCAATGGGATACGCTCATTCAAACATTACCCACTGGTTGCTTCATGCAGTCGTGGGCATGGGCAGACTTCAAAGTGTTAGAAGGCTATCAAGCCTTTCGTTATGGTCTTTTTGCCGAAAAAACATCTGCCGAAAACCCGTTGGCTGACAAAAACTTAGCTGAGCAAGTCTTAGTGGGTGGCTGCTTTTTCTACTATTATCCGTGCGGATACACAGCCAATTTATTGTTCGCTCCTGGTGCTCCTTGCTTCATGCCAGGCTTTGAGCAGGAAGGGATGACACTGCTCCTGGAACAAGCAAGCGTTTTGGCAGAAAAGCTAGGGGCGATCGCTCTCCGAATCGAGCCATTGTTAGCACAAAAGCCGACGTATCTCGATCGCTTTGTCCCTGCACCAGTCGAGCTTTTGCCATCAGAAACGCTGCTGATTGATCTCCAGCCTCAAACAGCGGCAATTCTAGCGGCAATGAAGCCGAAAGGACGTTACAACATTCGTTTGAGCCAGCGCTATGGCGTGCAAACGCAATTTACAACAGATATGCAAGCACTGCCGCTGTTCTACAATTTGTTTTGGGAAACCGTAAAACGGCAGCATTTCTTTGGTGAACCCTATCGCTTTTTCATCAACCTTTGTCAGACGCTCTTTGCTGCTCAAATGGCAGAAATCGGCTTGGCAACCTGGCGTGGTGAAGTGTTAACAGCCGTTTTAGTCCTGTACTGGGGCGATCGAGCGACATATCTTTACGGTGGACGCAGCACTGATTATCCACACGTGATGGCAAGCTATGGGCTTCATTGGGCAGCCATGCAGCGTGCTAAAGCTAGAGGCTGCAAACACTACGATTTCTACGGTTATACCTGCAATCCAAACCACAACTATGCCAAGTTTTCGCAGTTCAAGCGCCAATTTGGTGGCACGTCTGTAACCACAATCGGCGCTCACGATTATTTTTTCTACAATCAGCTAGCAGGTACATTAATTGGGTTACTAAAGCGAGTGAAAAGAGAGGGATGAGGGATGAAAGCTAAAAAAGAAAGTTTTAAGTTACTCCCCATTCCCTACTCCCTACTCCCCATTCCCTACTCCCCGTTCTTCCGCCTCTAACAACTAACAACTAATAACCAACAACTATATGAACCCTTTCTTTCTTGACGGCATGACCCGCATTGGGTTTGTAATCACTGAGCTAGCGGTTGGCTTTGGTATTTTTTGGCTGGGACAGTTGGCGTATCAAAAGCTGTTCCGGCGCATGGATTTAAACCTGGAGTTGTTTGTGCGGGATAATCCGGCAGTGGCGATCGCGCTGGTCGGCTACAACTTCGGCATCATCCTAGCACTGGCGGGCGTATTGGATAAAGAAGGAGAAACATGGCTCGACCAGTTGCTTTACCTGGCAAGCTACGGTGCAGGAGTCATTTTACTGATGCTAGTGGGCGCATGGGTAGGCGATCGACTCATTCTCCGCCGCTGTGACTGTGCCCGCGAAATAGTCGAGGAGCAAAACGTTGGTGCTGCCTCAGCCGAAGCGGGTGTACATATTGCCAACGGACTTGTTTTAAGCGCAGCGCTCGGCGGGCAAAGTGGCACCTGGATTGTTGGGTTAGTTTGCTGGGCTGTGGGGTTAGGCGTCCTGGTGCTAGTGAGCGCCCTTTATCCTCGCGTGGTTCACTACAATGTGTTTCGAGAAATCTGCAAACGCAATAATCCGGCGACTGGCGTGGCACTGGCTGGCTTATTGATTGCCACTGGTAACGTTGTACGAGTTGCGTTTACACCAGAGTTTCAAAATTGGACGGAGAGCTTTACCCAATATTTCATCGTGCTGGGCTTTTGCTTGCTTGCCCTGGCGTTGATCCGCTGGCTGGCTGACTTGGTTTTGGTGCCCGGTGTGAAAATTTCGGATGAGATCGTTAACCAGTCGATACCCAATCTCGGTGCAGGACTGATTGAAGCCTTTGCCTACATTGCAGGTTCCTTCCTGCTGACTTGGAGTGTGTGAGTGCGCTCTGACAACAAACTGCCCTTACAAGCCGTAATTTTTCTGTAGAAAGTTCTTCTAGACTTTGCTGAAGCGTCACGCTGCTTGAAATTGGGATGAGGCGGTATAGCAAAAGGATGAAAGATGAATAGAAGCCCTTGTTCAAAGGAAGTTTCAAGGTGTATGTCTGTCCTAACGCTCTCGTCGACTGCTATATCTAAGCCTTAGACTCTAAATACGAGACGGTTTAAACTGTCAGGTTTGCGATCGTGATGGTTGCCGTTACAATGCCACTATTTGCGACCTTTAGCCCAGTACCCAATTGAATGAGGAGAAACGGACATGCACAGCCAATATAATAACGAGATGCAAATTACCATTTACTATCTGAATGGACAGGTAGAGTCGTTTAAGTTTTCGCAACTAGCCGATCCGGCAGCGCTGGAACAGGAATTGCAGCAAGAAATTCGACGAATTCTTGATAAAGAATGGTGGTTCTTTCATCTAGCCGATCAAACGGTGTGCGTGAGCCGCGCTAACGTGCTGAAAATTGAACTGAAGCCCTCGATCGCACAAATTCATGGTGAAGGAGTGTTTGCTAATGCTCAACGTGTCACTGCTCTTAGCCGCGCTCACGAGTAACGGTTTCTCATAGAACTCTCTGTAATTTCAAAGACAACTTTACCCTTGCTAGAACTTCTATGGACGTGCAGCCATCGGTTAGCTTGATTCGCGCTCAGTCGTACGATCTTGATCAACTGCGTCAGTCGCTCGAATCGTTACTAGAGCCGTTGGGTGGTATGGCAGCCTTTGTCAAACCGGGCGATCGCGTCCTACTGAAGCCCAATTTGCTAACGGGGTCGCGTCCCAGCAAGGAATGTGTCACGCGACCTGAGGTGGTTTACTGCGTTGCTCAAATGGTGCAGGCAGCAGGTGGCAAGCCTTTTTTGGGCGATGGTCCGGCTTTTGGCAGCGCGAAGGGAGTTGCAAAAGCGAATGGTTATTTGCCGCTGATCGATGCACTGAACCTACCGATTATAGAGTTTCACGGCAAGCGCTATGAAACGGTAAGCGCAGAGTTTAATCATTTGCTGCTTTCTAAGGAAGCGATCGATGCGGATGTTGTGATCAACCTGCCCAAGGTGAAGTCGCACGTCCAGCTAACCATGACGATGGGTGTGAAAAACCTGTTTGGCTGTGTTCCTGGCAAGATGAAAGCTTGGTGGCATATGGAAGCGGGCAAAGATTGCGATCGCTTTGGCGCCATGCTGGTCGAAACAGCACGGGCGATTGCCCCTGACCTCACCATTCTGGATGGCATTCTTGGACATGAGGGTAACGGACCAAGCGGTGGTGAACCCCGTCGTCTGAATCTGCTCGCTGCCTCTAGCAATGTCTTTGCGCTGGATCGAGCGATCGTGGACATTCTCAATGTCGATCCTGCTTCTGTGCCAACTGTCGCAGCGTCGCAACGGTTGGGGCTATGTTCTACAGTAGAGGCGATTGACTTTCCCTTACTACAGCCGCAGGCACTCCACATCACAGACTGGAAACTGCCAGACGCTCTGATGCCGATCGACTTCGGGATGCCCCGCGTTATCAAATCAACCTTCCGTCATCTTTACATTCGCTGGATCAAAGAGCCGAGGCAAGTGTATGCCGGACGTTAAGTAAGAAGAATACGTTAAGTAAGAAGAACAATAGGACATTCGCACTCAGGTTTGAAGGTTTACCTCTCAGCCTTTGCGCTTAACCTTGTGTCTACATTTGGCAACTGAGGCGATCGCTTTATGAGTGCGAAGGTCAAGATATAAATCGGATGATGAAGCGACTTGTAACTCTTGTATCGTCTTATGTGATCCCACAACTGCTTCCGGTTGGTTCGCTATTGTGAGCGTAGACAGGGCTAACCAGAAGATCATGCGCTCACTCAGCCAAATGGCATCAACTTCTGAACAATACCTTTCTAGTCCTAATTTGGAAAAAGTTGTATGTCCCCATCCATGCTGCGTCAGCTTTGGTCCGTTGTGGAAACTAGCCAGTCTCAGCTGTTGCTCAATCTAGACGACGGCAGCTTAGTGCAATGGTTGCTCAAGCAGCTTAAAACTCAGCGATCGCTCGACCACGACGAAGCCAACGCCTACACTCACTACATTCACTCTAAATTGCCCCTCATCCGCGATTTGGCTGGCAGCCGAACGATGCTTCATCTTTAAGAGCTTCTGTGGCTTCATCTATGCGTTTACGCTAGCGCTGACGTACCAAAGTCAGGTGGAACATCCTGCCAACGACCTTGCCCCACTGCTCGTAATGCCTCTTGCAGCACAATGTCCCCGGTGTAAAGGGCTCGACCGACGATCGCCCCGCTTACACCCAACGGTTCTAGTGCCAGCAAGCTCAACAAATCGGTCACAGTGCTCATACCACCGGATGCAATCACTGGCACCGTCACGCCATCTGCCAGTTCTCTGAGCGCTGCCAAATTGGGTCCTTGCAGTGTGCCATCACGATGAATGTCAGTGTAAATAATGGCAGCAGTGCCCAAGTCTGCCATCTGTTGCGCCAACTCAGTTGCCAGCACTTCGGATGTTTCTAGCCAACCTCTGGTCGCTACGCGCCCATTACGCGCATCGATCCCTACTACGATCTGATCGGGAAACTCCTGGCACAGTTCACGCACAAGGTCGGGCTGCTCAACTGCAACAGTGCCCAAAATCACTCGCTGCACGCCTAGCTTCAACAACGCTGCTGCATTAGCACGATCGCGCAAACCACCACCCACTTGAATCGGCACATCAACGGCACGCACGATCGCCTCGATCGCTGCCACATTAACGGGATGCCCTGCTTTCGCCCCATCTAAATCGACAATGTGCAAGCGGGTTGCGCCCTGGTCTGCCCATTGCCGTGCTACAGCGACCGGGTTCTCGTCAAATGTTTGCGCCTGCTCGTAATCGCCCTGATACAGCCGCACACAGCGTCCTTCTAATAAGTCGATCGCCGGAATAACCTCCATCGTTGTAGCCTCATACCAATTAAACCAACCCACAGTAACGTATGACTCAGTGAAGATCAATGAACATCGCCTTAATTATTCTTGCTAAAGAAAAGGTTTGCGAATGAACTAGGCTAAAATCCGACAGGTTTCGCCACCGATCTCCGTACAAACACTCCAGCCTTTTATACTGGTTCAACCCTGTTACGGAGCGTTAGCACTGTCATTAAGAGCAGTAGTGGCACGCTGATCAATAGCTGGGTGCAATCAACCACGGCTGTTTCTAGCGGGTGTAGGGGGTAAAACCTTCTGGTGGCAAAGCCCCCTTTTTTACAAATAATTAGGGCTACCGATTAATTGGGTTTTGTAGTGAGGGTGCAGAATGGATCTTTGGGTTGATGAGTTTAGTCAAGGGCAACTGATTGAAGGGAAGCCGCAGCCGTTGCCTGGTTTTTTTGTGCGTAGCACGGCACCCATTGATATGGAAGAAGACGAATGCAGACCAGATGATCTTGTGCCAACCGTTAGTGATGTTGTTGAAAGCCTTTATCAAAACACGCGACAGAACGAAAGCTACACAGGGCTTGTCATTCAAATTCATGGTTACAACACAGGCATCGAAAAAATTACCCAAGGTGGGAAACAGGTTGAAGGTAGAGACTATGTGCGGGAAGGCTGGCAGAAGACCTGGGAATATCTTAATCAACAAGATCTAGCCATTTCTAGTAAGCTTAATAGTTTTGTTTATCTGGGCTATCGCTGGCCGTCAGAAAGTGTTCCTTCTAACCTTAAGAATGCTGGTAAAGCTTTACCTGTAATTTTGACCCTGCTATTCCGGGGTGGGGTAATCTTGGCTGCGATCGGATTGCTCTTGCTCCTTATTTTCCCAACACCGATCGTTGATTTCCTTGCTGCCATACTTATCATTCTGGGTGTTGCAACAGCAATGCTCGTTGGCACCTTATTTATCTTGCGTATTATTGTTTATTTCCGAGACTCCTACCGCGCTACTAACTTTGGGGTTCCTGATTTAGTTGAATTTATTCGACAACTTGACTTAGGCTTGGTGAAGCGTCACATTAATGACTCACTTTTTGAAACAGTGATACAAGAAGTGGGTGAACGCTTCAAACTGCCACTTGATGTGCTATCAAAAGCAGTCAGAAAAACTTGGGAAGCGATCGAGACTGAACCGAAGTATCTGAGCCAGTACCAGGATGACTTTTGTTCACTCTTACCAGCTCTGAAACAAGGTAGTCTATCAACAGTAGATGATGCCGTTTTTCTAGGCATCTATGACAGTTTAGTGCGTGCAAAGAAGCCAGCATATACCGCAGCAGAATTTCAAAGCGCAGCCAAATATTGGAATCGAGAAAAGCCGCGTATCCGACTAACATTTATTGGTCATAGTATGGGCGGCTTTGTCACTGCACAAGTGATCCGCATTCTTTCTGATGTGTTTGATCCAGCAGCTATTGGCGACAGCCAAAGTTTAGAAAAACTGCCACCGTCTCATATAGGTCGCACTTTTTTGTTGGGGCGTTTAATTCTGATTTCGCCCGATATTCCGCTCACAACCATTATCTCTGGTCGTACAAATTTTTTGCGTTCCGCCCTTCGGCGCTTTGAAGAAGCGTATCTTTTTAGCAGTGAAGGCGATCTAGCTTTACGCCTAGCTTCAACAACAGCTAACTATTTTTCGTTCCCCGCAAGCACTCGTTCTCATGGCTTTCGGTTAGGTAATGTAAGCGTGAATCTGCCTCAACAAAATGTCTACGGGATTGTTAACTTCAAACAGTTAATTAGTGGAAAGGTTGACCACCTTTTAAATTATATTAGCGTGCAAACCTTGGAGCAGAACACTCGGAGCTTACAGCGAGACCCGTCCCGAAAGCAAGATGATAAGGTTAACGAAGAATCACTTGCTGCAACGAAACAAGATCCTGAATCAATCGCAGATTTGTTTACATATCTCGATTGCACCGAGTACCGAGATTTCACTACCTACGAAAAACGTCATCAGAAAGAAATTAATGTTTTAATCTGCGAAGGACAGCGATCGCCCCTTAAGTTCTTCAATTACGCCAAACTGCTCAAAGCCTATGTTGATTTCTCTAGCGATCCTGGGAAAGGTGTTGGAGTAGATGTTCACGGTGGCTATTTCTACGGTCGTTTAAGCAATTTACTGATTTATCGCTTGGCGTTCCTGGGCTTTCAAGGCTTGCTTGATTCACTCGTGTTTCAGCCGTTGACTGAGTGGCATAGTGACAGCGATGCTGCACAAGTTGATTGGCAGACAAAATTGAAGCGAGCTGAAGCGCTCCCTAAAGCCGAACGCCGCGAAGAAGCATTGAAGTATTTTTCCTGGCTGTGCGAGCAGCGAAAGATCCAGGTCGCAGCATCTCCAGAACGCTACTACGTTGATGTGCTTGGGTGCAATCGCGCTAAGGTGAGAGCCGGCATTTTGACGCGAGAGCAACATTCTGACTCGTAAAACTGGTTTGTATAAACTGGCTTATAGAAACTGGTGCAAGTTGAGCACTCGTACGAGTGCTCAACTTACAGTGGCTAAAAGTGCCTGCCCTAATAGCAGTAGACGAGACCTGCGATAATCGCTGATCTATCCGTTTAAACTTAATCAACCGCGACCCTACGCTTCACCTACACTTTGACTGGCGCTTGACTACTTTGCACACCGTAAGCGTTATCTTCCTCCGGCATAAGTTCACCCGTAATAATACGAGCGCCACGCTTGCGAGTGAAGTAATTCCAGCCCCATTGCAGCATAACAATGAGTTTATTATCGAACTCAATCAAGAAGTAGATGTGGGCAAAAATCCACAGCAACCAGGCTAATACCCCATCGAACCGCACAAAGCCCAGGTCAGCTACTGCCTCGTTTTGACCAATAACAGCCAGGCTGCCAAAGTCTTTGTAGACAAAAGGTGTTACTGTGTTGCCCAGCCAGCGCTGCTTGAGTAATTTGGCAACATACTCACCTTCTTGCATGGCAACGGGTGCGACACCCGGCAAGGGACGTTCGCCCTGATGTGAAAAGTTTGCTAGATCGCCAATCACAAAAATATTGGGATGATTTGCCAGACTCAGATCAGGTTCAACCATGACCCGTCCCACGCGATCGAGTGCCGCACCCGCCCGATCGGCTAGCACTTGTCCCATCGCAGACGCTTTGACCCCTGCCGCCCACAAGACGGTACGCGCCGGAATGTATTCCTCCTGACCATCCCGCTTTACGGTAACAGTATTGTCCTGAATATTTGTCACAAGTACTTTCGTTTCTACCGTTACGCCCAGTTTCGTTAAGGACGCTTCTGCCTTCGCCGATAACTCTGGTGGATAAGGCGGCAAGACCCGATCCAAACCTTCTAGTAAAAGAACCTGTGCCTCATTGGTATCAATGTTGCGAAAATCACGTTTCAGCGTTTTGAAAGCAAGTTCCGCGATCGCGCCTGCAAGTTCCACTCCGGTCGGACCGCCGCCAACAACAACGAATGTTAACCAGGCGCGTCGCTGCTCTGGATCCGTTTCTTTCTCTGCTGCTTCAAAGGCTACAAAGATCCGCCGCCGCATTTCTAACGCATCCTCAATGGTCTTCAAACCAGGAGCCGTCTGCTTCCACTGGTCATTGCCGAAATAGTGATGACTGACACCTGTCGCTACAATCAGCGTGTCATAAGAGAGCGACTCGCCCTGCTGTAAGACGATTTGTTGTTGGTGCGGGTCCAAATCGATGACCTCATCCATCAGCACCTGAGTATTTTTGCTGTCGCTCAGGATGCCACGCAGAGGTGAAGAAATGTCTGCCGGAGAGAGCGTTCCCGTTGCAACCTGATAGAGTAGCGGCTGAAACAAATGAAAGTTGCGCTTGTCAATCAGCGTTACATCTGCCGCCGTGCGACCTAATGCCTTTGCCGCATACAGCCCACCAAAGCCACCCCCAATGACAACCACTCGATGTGCGGCTGGCTGTTCAGTCGGATCTACCATGCTCTATCGCTCCCTCGTTTACTGTGAAAGTAAGTCGCTTCTAATCTACTGTACGCCCTGCAAAAATGGTGAAGATGTCAACCTCTAATTAAGCGGATTCTGTCGCCAAACTGTGCGAGTGGAAGGGCTTAGTTCGCTCTGCTCTTGCTTTTAAAAGTGCTTTATCCCTATTACCCTCTGGAAAGCTGGCGATTAGTAGCAACACTACTGCCCAATCGACTTCTCGCAGCTTTTTAAGCGCGATCGAGAGCGCAAGGAGAAGAGCGTAGCTCGAGGCACCGCGCATCAAGGACAGGTTAGTGAAAGCGCCAACGAAGATAGTGCGTTTCAAGTGTAGTTGAGCAAAAAACGCTTCGGCATTGATACTAACGGCAAGGCGATTGGCAGCAATCCCTATATCGTTAAAAAGTTTTGGCAACAGCCACGCGTTTCGCTCCACTGCATTTTCTCAAGTTTTAGTTTCTCGTTGCTAAAGTAAAAGCCCCTCCGAGGAGAGGCTCAATTATGGTGATTTGACTCTAGGACATCATTATCTTCATTGATCAACCCTTTAAAAAACTGTATCCCACGATCGCTTGCTGAAGGCAAAAGCCTTGCCTGTAAAATTCGTTGCACAGATTATATTGCTTTTCTAACATTGCTAGTGTTGTGCCAGCGAGGGCAGGGTTGTCTTAAACAAGACGCTGGTAAGAAACCTTTATGAAGATCTTTAACTATCTCCTGATGATGAGTTAGATCTTTGCAACGTCGGGAATATTAAAGCAGAAGCAGCTCTACAAATGATGCAGCAGCCTTTTGGGGTTATTGCTAACGACCTTTCTGCAAAAGTGATGCTGCATTTCTATCCCCCTGCTTGCCTTTCACATTCAGTGCTCGTTTTCCCACCCTGCATCGCTCTTTTGACTATCTGCGTGACTGCTTCAGACCCCTTAGATTTTGCCGAGAAAAGACCATGGTGATTGCAACGCCTCAAGAAAGCTCCATCAAATTGAGAAACCCCAAGAAGCACAATCACTATGGGTTTCGAGACTTCTTCCAGTTCGACCAGGAGAAGGGCACGATCGTCGATTGGAACGGCAGCAGAAATATGCTGACAACCGAGGATTTCATCATCGGTTTGGTCGAGGGACTAGAAGAAGAAGTGGGCGATGCTTCAGCCGCAACCATGTACACGATTGGTTGTGAGTGGGGGCAAAAAGACGCTTTCTTCTTTGAAAGGTGGTTTGAAAAAGAATTCGATCGCAACCTGCGCCAGACCAACCTCCTGTTTTTGCTTGAAACCTGGTGGTGGCCCTTTACCTCGCAAGGCTGGGGGCGTTGGGAAGTAGACATGGGCGATCGCAAGCAAGGCTTCATGTTTATCAACGTGTTTGACTCTGCCGTTGCACGCACGTTAGGCGATGTCGGTAAACCCGTCTGTTATCTCTATGCCGGACTATTCGCTGGCTTTTTCACCGAGATGGTTAAAAAACAGTTGAGCTGCATTGAGATTCAGTGCTACTCCATGGGCGAAACTTACTGTAAGTTTCTCTTAGGCGGTCAAGATCGGATTGATGCTGCCTCCTTCTGGCTCAATGAGGGGGCAACTGCCAGAGATATTGAGAAGCGTTTACGGACAGGAGATCTGTTGCGATGAGTACCCTTACCCTACCCCAGACCAATGGTGCCAAGTCACGTCCTGACGTTGCATCGTGGCAGCGAGACTCTGTAAAGGCTTTCTTTACAAGTGTGAACTGGGACGATCATCCGCCTGCAATGCAGGAAATGAAACTGAGTTCTTCTGCAGACAGTAATGCTCCTCTAAGTCTAAAAATGAGCGTTTGTCAGTTTTTCGCCACAGTCAACTGGGCAGACACCGCGATCGCAGCACCTACTGTTGTCCAAGCGCCTCCACTACCCGCCAATGATGAACTTACCCTGGATGACTTTTCTGGATTGTTCTAATTGTTCTAAAGGTTAGATTTTCAAGACTAAAAGCTCATCGCTCAATCAACTTATTCTTCATCCCTCGCCTTTTCTCCTCTAAAGCATATGCACCCACAAATCGAAACGATCTTTGATGAAGCTGAACATCGTTACCTTAAATCTGAAGAGCTTGGGTTGATTAATCAGTACGTGCATTCCCTCCCAGAGCGGATCGATGTGTATCGGGCGCTGCGTGATCGCGAACTCGAAATCATGCAGCAGGTCGCAGATCAGTTGGAAGCAGCACTGCCCAACGAAACGGTAGAGAATTTGGAGCGGAGTCTTAAAAATGCGTTGCTGTTGTTGCGCTACTCAGCAATGGGAATGTTGCTTAATGATGAGATGTTTGTGCAGGAACGCTTACTGAATTGGCTCACAAAAACAATCAGTATTTATAACACCCAAGCGATCGATACAGCACTCTTCCGGCTACTTAACCAACGCTTGACACAAGCACTTACCCCCAAGCAAATCAATCTAGTGGGTCCATATATCGCGAAAGTGCAGACGGCTATGCTGCAAGCACCAACACTTTCCAGTGCTGGACATTAGAACGAGTTCTGCCTCGCTCCCTTTATTTTTTGCCCTCATCAACAGAGGCATTTCTAGTCCAATCTAAATCTCTGGTGTCGCTCTATGATTTCTGTTGCTGACCTATTAACAAATAACCGCGTTCCCGGTGACTACTTTGCGATCGATGCCTATGTAAAGGGCGATTTAGAGCTGGGCTTGTTGGAAAACCGCCGAGGCGATCGCCTGCTAGCACTGCCCGAAACGCTTATTCAAGCGATCTATAGTGGACTGCAAAAAGAAACGGGTCAAGCATCGCGATTGGTGCTTTTCAACTGCGGTCGCTGGTGGGGCAAAAACTTTTATACACGCTTTCGTGAAGAGCTAACGGACTACTACGGCACAGCTTTAGCAGATATGCCAATGCTGGAGTTTCTTAACAGTTTGCAGTCTTGCTGGGTCGCTTATGGCTGGGGCAAAATTGAGTTAGATCAGTCCTACCAGCAGCGTGGCTTTTTGATCCTTAAAACATTAGGTTCGCCCTTTGCCCGTCAAGCACCTCAAGGCGAGTTGCCCGTCTGCTTCTTGGAGGCTGGTGTCTTGAGTTCGTTCTTTACCCAACTGACAGGTCGTGAGCTGCACTGTATCCAAACTGAGTGTGAGTCAATGGGCGCACAACAGAATCAGTTTGTTTTGGGGCTAGCTAATCGCTTACAGCCCGCTGAAGTAATGGTCGAAAGTCGTCTAGAGCATGACGTGATTATGCAAAAACTCTGCACTAAGTAGGCAGGTTTTCGTTGTTGGTTTTTAGACAGGAGACAACACCGTAGCTATCATGAATGAAATAGTGAGAGGTACTGTTTAAAGCAATAAGTAGGATGGTTAAATAAAGCACTACTGAGAGACCGGGTTTTGACTGCGCTCAACTCGCTGACACATAGGACTGAGAGCATTGAGACTTCGGCGTAAGCGCTCAGTTGACTGCGAAGTCGAAATGCATCTTATAAAACTACGCCTAGCTACTTAGCAAATACTAAGAGTGAACAAGGTTGCCTTCGCTCAGTAGTCTCTCAGCGATCACACAGCAATCAATAACTAACAATTAATAATTAACTACACTTGCCGATGTGTCGTACCTCCTTGCAAAAGAGCTAAAGCGCTCTAAATATCGACTATTGGGCTTAGTGGGTCAGGGGCAGTTTGGACAGGTGTACTGTGCCAGTCATCGAAAAACGGGTCGCCTTGTTGCCTTAAAAGAGCTGGATAAAAAACGGTTTCCAACCCACAAATTCTTACGCGAATTGCGGTTTCTGCTGAGTTTGCAACATGACAACATCGTGACGTGCCATGCGTTGGAGCATACTTCCACTGGGCGTTATCTGGTGATGGACTACTGCGAAGGGGGCACCTTGCGCGGTTTGATGGAAGATGATGTGCGCCTGCATCCAAGCCAGTGTTTGAAGCTGGTGATCGATATATTGGCTGGACTTGATCATGCCCATCATCGAGGCATTGTGCATTGCGACATCAAACCAGAAAATATTCTGCTGACGCTGCAAGCAGATGGCTGGAGGGCGCGTATCTCTGATTTTGGCATTGCCCGTCTGCATCAAGACATCATTAGCGATGGGAGCGGCAATACTGGATCGCCTGCTTATATGGCTCCGGAGCGGTTTTATGGGCAGTACTCGATTACATCGGATCTATATGCCGTAGGAGTGCTGCTGTTTGAATTACTGGTAGGCTACCGACCGTTTTCTGGTGTGCCGATTGAGATGATGTCAGCGCATCTGAACCGTCCTGTAAGTATCCCAAATACAGTGCCAGCAGTGTTGCAAACAGTCATTTTGACGGCATTGCAAAAGCTACCAGCGCGACGCTTTCAGTCCGCCACAGAAATGCTGAAAGCCGTACAGACGGCAGCAACAAATGTTGAATTCGATCGCGCTTGGGCAGACACGATGTTGTTGCGAGCTTCTGGTGGGCAACCTATTAGTGAGTGTCACTACGTGCAGCAGGAAACCCTACGATCGAGGGTGCAGCAGCTAGTAACAGTGGCAGGAGATGCATCATCACAGGGTGATCTCAATGGAACTGCTATAGCAAAGACTGTAGTTAATTCTCCGTTTGACGCTACAGGTGATCGAGTCTATCAGATTCACAAAAACGACATTAGCTGCCGGAGTTATGCAGGAGGGCTTTTGGCTGGGAATGCGGTAAGCCCAGTTGAGGTTGACGGGCGATCGCTGTTTTCCTGTGTACGGTTGCCCCAAGCGGTGAAAGAATTGCTGGTGCGCCCACAAGGTTGCTTTGCAATCATGCAGCGCTCAATTTATCGTGTCCCCGTTGAGCTTTTTCAAACTGGCGTTGCCCTGCCCAGCCAAAAGCCGTTGCCACCTATAGTTAGTACCAGCGGCTCTCTAGTACATTTGTTACCTGAACTGGTAGCTGAATTTAGTGGAGACTTTTTGGCTGCGATCGAGACAAAAGGTCGCTGGATGGCAGTAGCCGCAGTAGAAGCAGACAAAGTAACTAGTCTTTTAGACGTTTGGTCGTTGTTACCCATCCAGTCGTCTAAACCCGTCAGTTGTAACGGTGGTACTAGTGCTGCCCCTCGTCTAGCTAGCAATCTGTTTCACCTGGCAATGGTTGATGCACGCTATGTTGTTGCTTTTTCCCACCTTTTAGACAAGGGTACGCATTCTTCCATTACTGGCGTGCTGCTAGAAATTTTCACGCGTCGCGGGCATCCAGTGATTACTCTGAGTCTACCTGTGCCGTTGCGTCATCTTTCGGGGAGCGCTACGCCTTACCGCATGATCGCGCTGGAGCCAGGGCAGCCGCATTCCGTCTTGCTGATTGATCTGAAACCCTTTAAACTGCTGCGTGTAGGGTTAGACATTGTGCCGATCCTGATAGCATCTGCTTCTTGGGGCGACATTTTGATGGCGGCGGATGGAAACATTGTGGTGCTAGACCGCTACGGTCTGGTTGTTGGACGTATGGTAGGACCGGCTAACCCAACAGCGATCGCAGTGCTTGAACCACATGGGTTACTGATTGCAACGTGGGCAGAAGGGCAGGGCACCTTAGTAACGATCAATTTAAAGCAAGCTAGTACAGGCATTCTGTTTTGATGGGCTGCACGTAGTTAACTAACGGGCAAGTGGTAGGCAACAGAGGGTAATTTTTTATCTCCGTGTAACTGATCCTTCCTACTTTTTTCTTCACCCTCACATCCTCTGCTCATTGAGTAGAATAATTGCAGCTAATCAAATTTATCGATGGGGAGGGATAAGGGGTGAATGAACTGAGAGCCGTGTTGGAGTTGGCAACAGAAGAAGAGTTGCAAGATTTGACGGAAATTCTATTTCGCCCCAAGTTTAACCCGCTTGACTATGTGACTGCTGCTGACCCGATCGCGGTGCAAAGCCAAAATCGCGCTGACTGGCTCAGTGCTTTGGAAGAACGATTTCAGTTTCTTGCTGCTGATGGTATGACGGTACTGAGTCGCAAAACGCAGCGACTGACCTACCGCCAAATCTTAATTCAGGTCTGTCGGCATCTTAAACTGCCATATCAAGAATCAATGTCTACGGTGGATTTGGAAGCAGAGGTTTTTCTTTCGCTGCTGTCGCGTGCCTGGAAGCAGTTGCCTTCTAACGAACGGGGTGCGTTAACGATTCAGCTACAGCGATCGCTGACCCACTCTCAACTGCTGCCCCAACTCCCTTTAGCCTTGCAGCAAGATCCACTGAGCCTGCTGATGAAAGGCAGTAGCGCGATCGCAATTAGCTCAGTGTTGCGCCCGCTTTTGCTACAGCAGATTGCACGCCAGTTTGCGCTTCATTTTGCGACTTATCAGGTTGCGCAGCAGGCGGTGTCGGCTGGTGGAGCTATAGCAGCGACACAGTTTCAAAATTATCTGGCGGTACAAACTGCTCGTCGTGGGATGGCGTTGAGTGCAGCACGCTTGACTGCCGTTCGCAGCGTGTTTGCAGTTGTGGGTCCAGCGATGTGGGCTTGGTTTCTGGCAGACCTGGGATGGCGGACGATCGCTACAAATTACGGTCGCATTATTCCTACCATTTACGCCCTTGCCCAGATTCGCCTTACCCGTGCTGAATGCTTTGAACTTGCATAACGACGAGCGCCACAATCCCTTGCAACGAGGCGGTCACGTGCTTCAGGCTAGGCAATTATGACTTTCAAGCACCAGTTAAACGCTTGGGTGCCGTTCCGACCTGGCTTCAAACCCCGACTTCCCCTCTGGACTGTCACCCAACTGGCAGTGCTGTTGCTGCCGTTCAGTTCTCTCTTGAGTAGTCTGGGCATTTTACTGGTGGCGTTTGGTCTCTGGTTACAGCGCTTTCCCAGCCTTGTACGTCGTCCCGTTAACTGGGGCTTTGCAGTGCTAAGTGTGCTTATGTTGATCAGCACTGCTCTAGCGTTTAACCGGATGGATGCGCTGCTCGGTCTGTTTAACTTTCTGCCGTTCTTTTTTGTGTTTGCAGGGTTAAGCGAGTGGTTCCAAACGCCTGCTAAACTGCGGCGAATAGCGTGGCTGTTGGTGATTGGCTCGGTGCCTGTCGTGGCGATCGGGCTGGGGCAACAGTTTTTCGGGTTGTCAGGGCAGATGCAAATACTGTGGATTGTCGCTGACTGGTCGATCGCTCTCACTGGTAATCCTCCTGGTCGTATGGCGTCAATCTTTTCTTACGCTAACGTGCTGGCAAGCTATCTGTCCGTGACGCTGACGTTGAGTCTCGGTCTATGGCTTGAGACATTTTTGAGCGATCAGCAGTCAGTGGTCAGTGATCAGTGGTCTGCGGATGGCGGTCAGTGGTCAGTGACTATTGGTCAGGAGGATGTAGAGGGCGAAGCCTTTGCTCAAAACTCCCCACGCCCCCAGATCTTCCTGATGGTTGCTGTGCTGGGTAACGCGATCGCCTTGGTGCTAACCAACTCTCGCAATGCTTGGGCGATCGCAGTCTTTGCGTGTCTTGCCTATGCGCTTTATTTGGGCTGGCGTTGGCTGTTAGTCGGTGTTGGCGTTGTTGTAAGTAGTGCGCTTGGTGCCGCGTTTGCTCCTGCTCCAGGACGCGACTGGCTACGGGTGGTTGTGCCTGAGTTCTTTTGGGCACGGTTGACCGATCAGCGTTATACCGATCGTCCCCTTGCTCAACTCCGCAGTACACAATGGCGTTTTGCCTGGTCGCTGGCTCAGCAGCACCCACTGAATGGATGGGGTTTACGCAACTTCACTCCCCTTTACCAGGCAGAAATGCAATACTTCATTGGGCATCCTCATAATTTGTTGCTGATGCTGGCAGCGGAAACTGGCATACCTGCCGCCCTATTGTTTTTTGGTTTAGTTGGCTGGATCGTGGCACAGGGCAGTTGGATACTGTATACCAAAATGCCTTTAAGCGATGCAGAGGGGCGAACTGAAACCCGCGATCGCCTGCTTTACTTCAGCTATCTCGTTGCTTTTGTTGGCTGTACCCTCTTTAGCTTTCTGGATGTCACGCTGTTTGATGTCCGCATCAATTTACTCGGCTGGCTTTTGTTGTCAGCCATTGCGGGAATCATCTACCGAGGGCAAGCAGTCGGAGTGGCAAGTAGGAAGTAAGGTCGATCGTTTCCTCCTGTTGACTGCTTATTGTCACCCTGGCTCTGAATCTACCAACCCAGTTACAATAGGCGGAAGCTAATTAAGTCAGACATTTAAGAGAGCAGGATTCTCGCGTGACTCATGATCGGGCGACTCCACACGGTAATGAAGAAAAGGCATCACAGCAACAAGTGGTGTCTGCAAGTTATTACGGCTTGCTGGGGTTACATCCTTCAGCATCAGTGCGTGAAATTCGTCAGTCATATCGAGATTTAAGTAAGCTTTACCACCCCGATACGACTGCGCTGTCAGCCGCGATCGCAACTGCTAAGTTTCAACAACTCAACGAAGCGTATGCAACGCTTAGTAGCCCAGAGCGGCGCAGTGCTTATGATCGTAAGATTGGTTATTCAAATGTACCTGTGATTCAGCCCTCGCAGGCTTTTGCGCAGCCAAAGGTGTCAGCCCGTACTGTGCAATCGTCATCGGCTTATCTTGATGCAACCAATCGTCCGTTGTCACCGGGAGAAATCTTTGCCTTATTCATCTTAGGGTTGACCTTTGTGGGTTGTCTGGTGCTGGCGATCGCGATTGGTATCACCAGAGGCGAAGCTGTTTTACAGCCAAGTGTTGTCCATCCTGATATCTTGCCGCAGGAAATTAGGACGGTTGAAACCACCAGCACGGGCAGCCAACCTCCAATAAGCCAGCCTTCGACAAAACAGTTGGAAAAGCCTGTTGTTGATTCTGCCTTAGAGCCATCCAGTGCGAAACTGGGTACCTGACCCTATACTGCTTCAACACAGGCGATACTAGAGATTCTTCATCCCTCGAAATTCTTCAATGCCACTTCCTTCTGCTGATACTCCCCTTTACAATCATCCCCTTCCTGACATTGAGCAATGGCTTATTGCTAAGGGGTGCGAACAAGACCGAGCTGAGCGGCACTGCTGGTATGTACAGCACTCGGATTGGAAAGCAGAACTGTGCCTGGAGATTGACCAACTGACAGTCCGCTATCGTCAGCCGCCTGAGAGTGATTATGCCGTTCAGCGATCGTTCAAATACTCCCTGAGTCGGCAGGATATTGAAGATGCGGTGTTTGCGGGTCCGTAAATTTCACTTTTCTGGTTTTATGCAGTGCTGTGTTCTTAACACCGCGCTTCCTACATGCCGCTATCTTAAACATGCTGCTAATCGAGCCTACCGTTCAGTCATCTGGGTAAAGATGGTGTTGGATATAGCTGGCAAAATCTCCGCATTCTGGCTATAGGCTTCATCAGTCCCAAAGACAGCGAGAATGTATGAAATTTTGCCATCTGGAGATGCAACGAAAGCGACTTCGTGACGCGCTTTGCTCGTCATGCCAACTTTAGAAGCAAAGCGCACGTCTGCTGGCAGTGCTGCGCCCAGAAAACCCGCGATCGGATTATTGGGTTGTTTTTTCCACTTTTCCGGCTGCAAGTCTCGCGTCAACAGCGTCATCATTTCTTGACTGCGGCTGGTTGATACTGCCTTACCGGCGTAAAGCTCATACATCAGTCTGGCGGCTTGATCGGTAGTTGTCAGGCTACGAATTGGCTGCTGCTGTTCGTCGAGCATCTGTAGCTCTCGTCCATCCGGCGCTTCAAGTTGAAGCGAATGGATAGGATAGTTCTTTTGGCTGATGCTAAGACCGTTATAGCTCGCTGCCTGAAAGAAGCGGTTCAGTTGCAAGCGACGCTTCAGCCAAGTTTCGTACTCGGTCCCACTAAGTGTCGCGCCAGAGGTTGTTTGCGTAATGCGATCAAAAATGCGGCTGGCAGCATCATTGTCGGAGTGGACGATCATAGCGGTCAGATCGCTAGTCAATTCAGAATCAGGCTGTAGGAGACCTTGCTCTAGCATTGCTTCGCAAGCAACTAGCCAGAACAGCTTGACGACGCTAGCCGGATAGCGGGGTGTCTGGTTTTGGTAGCCTGCTGTCTGGTTCGTTTTGAGATCGATCAGTGTGATCGATAGTGGCTCTGTGGGTAAGCCTTTGCTGGCGGCAAGGGCAGTGGCTCCATCCACGATCGCCTGTAGTGCTTCGCTAGGCACTAGCTGCGGTGGCTGGGGAACGTTATAAACTAATTCGGCGAACGTCTGTGGCTTTGGAGCCACTACTGTTGGTGGGGTTGGCTGGCTTGGTGGTAGCTCGACTCGCGCAACACTACGCTGACGGGTGTGCTGCAAGCTAAACAGCGCTGCCACTGTCAGCCCAGCGATGGCTAAAAGAGCGACATCTAAGCGCTTTCGTAACAGCAGACGTACAAAAGGTGAACGATGCTCAGGCACCTGATGGCGACGGGATTGGCGCTGTGCAAACGTAGCCTGACGTGTAGTCTGGGTAGTCGTGCTGGCTAACACGCTAGGTTCCTGTCTTGTCGATCGCGATCGCTGTACTGCCCTAGGTCGTCGCTCTATTTGAGGCGGTACAGGCGCTCGTTGCCATTCTGCAATCTGTGCCCGAAGCTGTGACGCTTCTGCTCTAAGCTGTGCAACCAGGCGCTCCGCTCTAGCAAGCTTCGCCTTTAGCTCGATATTCTGCCGTTGTATTGTTTCTGGTTTCAGTTTCAGTAATTGGCGCACAGGTGATGCTTGCTCTTAAGTGACCCACAACTGGATACTGGTATACAGCAAGTTTTGGGTATTGACGAAACTTTTTTACAGGCAGCCTTGGCAACGGCGATTTTACAGATAGTAGTGAATTGCCACTGAGGATTTTGTAGCAAGCAACATTTACTGAGTTGTAGCTTCTAGAATAGTTGGAAGTGCGTTGCAACTGTAGCAACCGCGAAATCACCGTTTTATTGGAAGTTTGGTATGTCAGTTTTGGCTGCGATCGCCGTTTTAGCAATCCTCATTGTGGTTCACGAACTGGGGCACTTTACGGCTGCCCGCGCTCAGGGCATTTATGCCAACCGCTTCTCCATTGGGTTTGGTCCG
This sequence comes from Phormidium sp. FACHB-592, assembly GCF_014695795.1. NCBI lineage: Bacteria > Bacillati > Cyanobacteriota > Cyanophyceae > Oscillatoriales > Oscillatoriaceae > Phormidium > Phormidium sp. FACHB-592. Next base: position 154,050 of record NZ_JACJOZ010000074.1, on the reverse strand, counting down.
ATTCTGTGGAAGTATCAAGGTCCCGAGACGGAGTATGCACTGCGGGCGTTTCCCCTCGGCGGTTTCGTCGGCTTTCCTGATGATGACCCCGAGAGCACGATTCCACAGAATGACCCTAATTTGCTGAAGAATCGCCCTGTGCTGGATCGGGCGATCGTAATTAGTGCTGGAGTCATTGCAAATCTGGTCTTTGCTTACTTCCTGCTTGTGACGCAGATTGGGATCGCTGGCACGCAAGACGTGAACTTTCAGCCAGGCGTTTTGGTGCCCGATGTAAAAACGGAGATTAGCTCAGCGGCTGCCAAAGCAGGTATGAAGCCAGGCGATATCGTGCTGGCAGTAGACGGAAAGGAGCTAGGAGCTTCTAGAGAATCCATTAAGACGTTGATGGAGGCGATTCAAAACCGTCCGAATCAGCCGGTCGCGCTAACAGTACAGCGAGAAGGTAAGGTGCTTCCAACACCACTCGTCGTTACGCCCGATGCGAATGCCAAAATTGGTGTCCAGCTTGCGCCTAACGTCACGATCGAGCGTCGTCGCCTCAGCAACCCGATTGAAGTTTTCACGCTAGCAGCCAGCGAGTTTCAGCGCATTACAGTCCTCACTGTGCAGGGCTTTGGTCAACTCATCACCAATTTTGGACAAGTTGCCGACCAGATTTCGGGACCCGTGCGAATTGTTGATGAAGGGGCGAAACTGGCGCGCTCAGATGCCTTCAATCTCTTTACCTTCGGTGCCCTCATCAGCATCAACCTGGCAATTATTAACATCCTGCCTTTACCGGCGCTAGATGGCGGTCATCTGGCATTCTTGTTAGTGGAAGGCTTGCGCGGTAAGCCTTTACCATCCAAGCTGCAAGATGGCGTGATGCAAACAGGTCTAATGCTGTTGCTGGGATTGGGCATTTTTCTGATTGTCCGCGATACCACCCAGCTAGAGTCGGTGCAGAAGCTGTTTCGGTAGAGCATGAAGGCTAAGGGATAAAGAAGGCTAAGGGATAAAAGGATAAAGTCTGAAGGATGAATTTTGAGCTAATTCAAACTCGCTTCCTTCTCCTGTCTCTGCTTCCCTTACGTTCCTATTGCCTCTATGCCGTCTGTCTTCTAGCTCTTATTCCCGCCGTTTTTATCCTTTACCCTTCATCCCTTATCCTTCTCAATGTGCGCCTCTCGCAAATTGCCAGCCAAGCAGCAACGGGCGATCGAAATTCTGCTGCGTTTGAAGCGCTTCTACCCAGACGCAACTTGTTCGCTGGACTACGAAACCCCGATGCAGCTTTTGGTAGCGACCATTCTGTCTGCCCAATGTACTGATGTGCGAGTCAATATGGTGACGCCAGAACTCTTTCGGCGCTTTCCTGATGCGGCAGCAATGGCAGGTGCAGAAGTGTCGGAAATTGAGGCACTGGTGCGATCGACAGGCTTCTACCGGAACAAGGCAAAGAATATCCAGGCTGCCTGTCGGATGATTATGACGGAGTTTGGTGGTGACGTGCCGCAAGTAATGGAAGACTTGCTGAAGCTGCCAGGTGTAGCGCGAAAGACCGCAAACGTGGTGCTGGCAAATGCGTTTGGCATCAACATGGGCGTAACGGTTGATACGCATGTCAAACGGTTGAGCTATCGACTGGGCTTGACAAAGCACACCGATCCGATTCGTGTTGAGCGCGACCTGATGAAGCTGTTGCCGCAGCCCGATTGGGAAAACTGGTCAATCCGACTGATCTATCATGGTCGTGCGGTTTGTATGGCACGTAAACCCCAGTGCGATCGCTGTGAGCTTGCTGACCTCTGCCCGTCTGCTAGCCTACCTCTAAAGCCGCTGTCAACGCCTGAGCCGGATGATCTAGCAATTACACGTGAGCATCCAACGCCTGCTATCTGAGAAGTCTGGGTTCTTCAAAAGAAACGGTTGTCTTATCGCACCATCGGCTTAGAACCCTAACTTCTGCACAAACTTCTATTTCAACAATTTTAATTGCGTTGACAAATAGCCCGCTTAATTCAGTACAATGGTAAGCTGTGTCTTAACTTAAAGAGCATCGGAATGACTCATGGCTAAAAAGAGCATGATTGAGCGCGAAAAGAAGCGCAAGAGAATGGTGGAACAGTATGCTGAGAAGCGTGCAACTTTGCAAGAGCAGTTTGCAGCAGCAACATCACAGCAGCAAAAGCTAATTATCCACCGTCAGATTCAGCAGCTTCCCCGCAATAGCGCTCCCACCCGCATTCGTAATCGTTGCTGGGTCACTGGTCGCTCTAGAGGTTTCTACGGTGACTTTGGTTTGTCTCGTCACGTCCTGCGTGAAATGGCGCATCAAGGGTTATTGCCTGGTGTGGTGAAATCAAGCTGGTAACTAGAATTTTTAGTTGTTAGTTTTTGGTTGTTAGTTGAAGCCGCTTGATCCGTCTAAAAACTAACCACTAAAAACTAATGACTATCTCACTGTCCGCAACAGCGATCAATGCCCAGGCTGTCGAGCAATAGATCGCTGACGGCATTGGCAACGGTGAATTCGCCAAAAAAGCTGTTAGAAAAATCAAAGGATTCCATCTCGGTGACGATCGCCATTACGAGCGAACCGAGATCGTTTTCTCCTTCCATGCGCTGCCGGACAAAGATCTGGGCAGCGCGTTTTGCTATTTGCTGGTTAGCGTCTTCTGGAATGAACTCTTGATTGAGCCATTGCAGCAAGGCTAGCCGCAGCCATTCACCTTCCTGCTCTGGGTTTTGGGCAGGCGGTAAAGTAATCGGTGGAATTGGGTCAGCCATCAGCGCAGTCGGGTTCACACGGTTGCTGCTACCTAGTGTAAGCCTGCAGGGGGCTTTGAGTACAAGGCTTGTCCAGTTAACCAACGGTGCCAGTATCTCGTCAGTAATCCTCAAGCGATAGAACCATCGGCTGTATCCTTATCAGTGATCATATGACGTGCCCAGTAAGGGCTGTTGGGTCAGTTGAGAAAGAAAATATTGCGTTGTTAGGGTTGGCTGGTCAGCATGCATGATGGCTCGCACGATCGCGACCCGTTTAACGTTGGCAGCGAGAACGTCAGGCAGATTGCTGGTATCAATGCCCCCGATCGCAAACCAGGGAACCGTCGCATGGGCAGCCGCATAGCGCACGTAGTCAAACCCAGCGGCAGGTCTACCGGCTTTAGTCGGTGTTTCGTAAACGGGTCCAACACCAATGTAGTCGGCTCCTTCATCAATAGCGCGATGGAGGTCTTCGGGGCAGTGGGTCGATCGCCCAATCAGCCGCTGAGAACCCAGCAGTTGTCTAGCAAGGGCGATCGGGATATCCTGCTGACCCAGATGCACGCCATCTGCATCCACCGCGATCGCCAGATCGACGCGATCGTTCACAATAAACAGCGCCCCATAGTGCCGACAGATGTGAGCCAGCTTTTGGGCATTGCGAAGCCGCACGTCATCATCAGCGGTCTTATCCCGATACTGCACTAGCGTCAGTCCGCCTTTGAGTGCTGCTTCCACCGTAGCGAACAGGTTTTCAGTAGGGGACGTAACGAGGTAAAGGGACGATCGCTCCAAAAGCTGATGCCGCTGATCTGCCGTCAACTGGCTTTCCAACGTGTATACCCGATAGCGCATTTGCTTACATGCGGCTCCCATCTCTGGACTGTAAACTTTGCCGTATTCTTCTAGCACTCGCAGTGCTTCCTGAACACGACACAGATTGGCTTGCAGCACCGCCTGAACGCTCGATCGCTCTGCCTCCTTCGGATGTGTGAGCACCGTTCCAGCATCACCCGGTGTATCGCGCGCCGCTCGTAAAGCAGGTGTATGCCAATGTGCCAGTTCTTGCCGTAGCTGTTTGCACTCCTCCGTTAACAGCGCATTATCCAGCCCAAAGCGGCACCATTCTTCGATCGTTCTCAAGCCTTCACGGGCACGGTCTAAGTTGGCATCTAAAATGCGGCAGAGTGCAAGCTGCACAAACCGAGCTTGACTGTCTGTATTGCCCATAGGAAGTACCGATCGATTGCTCTGTCTAGGCTATCGAGTTACGGGACAGGAAGCCAACTTTAATAAATTTCCAACAGCCTCAAGAAGCTGGAAATTGTAAACAAAACTATGTGTTTCAAAGTTGAATGTATGGAGTAAAGTTGACCAGAGTTCATTACAGCTTCCCTTCAAGCTCAACAATCATCGGTTGTTTGGGCTGAGTTTTTGTTGTTATCAATCGCTGTGTCTAGAACGAGACACCTTTTCGTTCTCGTTTCTACTGGGCGATCGCTCCTTTGCTTGCTGCTACCAAAATTTGCTGCTACGAACATGGTTTACTCGCTTCCCCAACATCGGCTCTGGCAACGGTGTTCCTGCTTCTGTCTTTCTACGTTGGTTGGCTATGCGCTTTTAGCCAGTCTTGACCGTGGGCACGCTCAAGTTGCCGCGCAGGTACCTGTGGCATCCGCACCAATAATGGGTGCTACAGCGGTTACTCTTCTAGTTAATCCAATGAGTGGTGATGATGCGGTGGCAGATGGGAGCGATCGAGCACCGTTCAAAACCATTACACGGGCGCTGCAAGTGGCTCCAAGCGGAACCGTCATTCTTTTGACATCAGGCACCTACAGCCAGGAGACGGGCGAAACCTTTCCACTGCGTCTGAAGCCGGATGTGGCAATCCAGGGCAATACAGAAACGCGCGGTCAGGATATTGTGATTCAGGGCAACGGCTTTTTTCTCAGTCCAACCTTTGCGCGGCAGAAGGTGACGATCGTCGGTGCCGATCGCGCGATCCTCGCTGGAGTAACAGTTACAAACCCAGATCCTCAGGGCTATGGTGTGTGGATTGAGTCTACCAGCCCAGCCGTGATCGACAGCACCTTTACTGAGAGCGGGCATGACGGCATTTCGGTAACGGGCAATGGGTCGCCGTTAATTCGCAACAACTTTTTCTACCAAAATGGTGCGAATGGCATTACCATCTATGGCACCTCGCGGGCAGAAGTGCGGGAGAACATTTTTGAGCAGACTGGTTTTGCCATCAATGTGAACCAGAAAGCTGCTCCACTGCTAGTCGGCAACCGCATTACCCAAAATAAAGATGGGATTGTGGTGCAGGCAAAAGCGCAGCCCATCCTACGAAACAACTCGGTGGAGGGTAATACGCGCGATGGACTGGTGGCGATCGCCCAGTCACGCCCCGATTTGGGAACGGCAACCGAACCGGGTGGTAACTCATTTCGTAGTAATGGTCAGCTTGATGTGAATGCGAAACAGTCTGACCAACAGATTCCCGCCTTTGGCAATGATTTAGATAAAACTAGCGGCACGCTCGATTTGGCTGGCACCAGCGCGGTAGCGTCTACTCCCGCTGGGTCGCCCATGCCGTGGTCAAGCTCGTCAGCATCGGGAAGCCCTACCCTAGTGTCAGCGACCGCATTGCGATCGTCCGGCAGCGCTGACAACGCCACTGCTGGGAATAAAGCCACAGCGCGTAACCAAAAGCCAGTCTTTGCCCCGAGACGATCGATCGCTGCCACTGATACAAATACGATTTCGTTTGGGCAGAGTTTAGGTAGCGACCGACCTGCTAGAGCTGAACAGCCAGCGTCCTCATCCTTGCAGTCTCCCGCGCCAACGTTAGAGAAAGGAGCAACGGGTGGCATTTCAGCCTCATCCTTTCCGGTACCGCAAACTTCGGTGGTAGCGAAGCGTCCGGCGTTGCCACTGATAGCTCCTGCCAACGCTGCCGCACAGCCGACCTTTCCTAAACCCCTAGCATCATCCAGAGGGGGAACACAGGCTTCAACGCCTCGTTCTATTCCAGTTGTGAGGCTTGCCACTGCCCCACAAATTGTGCCGCAAGTGCCGTTGGCAGAGCCAGTACCAAGTAGTAGAGCCTTGCCAACGGTGGTAGTGCGTCCATCGCGGCAACAGCTTAGTTCGCCATCGATTGTGTCGGTTGCTAGCCCCACCAGCGTCATTACTAGCCCCACTAAACTTGCTCCACCACCAGTTGCGCAACCGAGCGCAATTCCACGTACAGGCTCGATCGAAATTCCCGTCCCAGCACCAGAACGGCGATCGACTCCCTCCCCTGTGCGAGCTGTGGCACCAGAACGTGCGATCGCGAGTGCCTCTACCCCGTTAACGAGTCCAGGCTTGCTGCCAGTACCCAGCCCGAACGCACCCATTGGCAATGTGGGCAATGCATCGATCGTTTACCGTACTCAGCAAACTGCATCTAGCGAGGGCTTTGCCTCTCGTGCTGCATCGGGCTTGCGCTATCGTGTGGTGGTTGCACCTGCGGACGATAGCCAGCAAGCGCTGCTACGGACTACCTTTCCCAATGCCTTTCGCACCTTTGTGAAGGGACGGGCTTTAATGCAGGTGGGTGCCTTTGGCGATCGCACTAAAGCCGATCAGTTGATGCAAACGCTCAGTAGTCAGGGCGTTCAGGCAATGGTTGAAACGTTGGAGTGAGATTGTTAGTTGTTAGCTTCTTTCAATCAGGCTAAGTAGCTGGGCGTAATTATTTATAAGCGTTCGTTGGCTTCTGCAAAGCGTTCTGGTTCAGCAAGCTGGAGACTGAGTGAGCGATCGCCTGATACAGTGCGAAACAGGTAACTTAGGGTAGGATACGTGTCATTGCTTCCTCTCGCGTCTCCTAACTGCTTGTGAACGATCGCGCTCGTTGGCTTTTGCCTGTTTTATCGCCGTTTTTGGCGATCGCTGCCGCCTTGCTGGTTGGTGCAGGGCTAATTGCGATCGCGGGTGTCAGTCCCCTCAAAGCCTACTCTGTTCTTTTTACAGAATCCCTCGCTAACTACTACGGTTTTAGCAACACACTTACTAAAACGGCACCACTTTTGCTGACGAGCTTGGGCATTTTGGTTGCCCTCAAAGCGGGACAGTTCAACATTGGTGGGGAAGGTCAAATCTATATGGGTGGCTTGGGCAGCGCTCTAGTAGGGTTGTATGTGCATGGCTTGCCCCTTGTCCTTTACGTACCGCTAGCACTGCTGGGCGGCTTTTGCTTAGGCGGTTTATGGGGTCTTATCCCTGGCTACTTGAAGGCAATACGGGGTGTGAATGAGGTGATCACGACTCTCTTGCTTAACTACATTGCACAAAATCTGGTGAGTTATCTGGTGAGTGGTCCCATGAAAGACCCAGATGCTCCTACACCCTACAGCGCTCTGATTGATGCGTCTGCCCAGTTACCAATAATTTTGCCGCAAACGCAGACCCATGCTGGAATTTTACTGGGAGTGCTGGCAACCATCATCCTGTGGGTTGTCTTTGCCCGATCGCCCCTCGGCTACCAGATCGAAACCGTGGGGCAAAATCCAATTGCTGCTCGCTATGCCGGTATCTCGGTGGAACGCACCATTATGCTGGTCATGGCACTGTCTGGGGGGTTGGCAGGTTTGGCAGGTTCTGGTGAAGTCATGGGTTTAAAGTATCGTCTGTTTGAGAACTTTTCGCCCGGTTATGGGTTTGACGCGATCGCGATCGCCTTTCTCAGTCGTGGCAACCTGGCAGGCGTACTGCTTACATCGCTCTTTTTTGGAGCCTTACGCGGGGGTGCCAATGTAATGCAGCGCAGTGCTGGCGTACCTGTCACCGTTGTTTATGCCATTCAAGGTCTGACCGTTCTCTTTATTGCTATCAGTCTGGTTTTGGAGCGAAAAGTGGTTGCGCCGCCACAGCCTCCTGCCCCACTTGCTGCTACCACAACTGAAACCTAACGTTGGTTCTCAAGGTCGCGCAAGTGAAGATCAAGGGCATCGATCGAAACCTGAATCTCACGTACCGAAAGCGCAAGGGAGCAAATCATCAACAGCAAACTCACCCCAAAAAGTATGCTGCCAAGCCAAACCTGCCCTACAAATAAAACAGACATACAGACCACACAAAGCAGAAAGCTGCTCACGCCTAAAAACTGCATATCACGCACCAAGCGCACTCGATAACGAAGGCTACGAATTTCGACCAGAGTAAGCGGATTCGGTGTGACCTTGTACTCAGAGTGCAAACTGCGGATCAGCGTTGCCAAGGTCAGAAAGCGATTGGTGTAAGCCAGCAGCAGCAGCGAAATAGCAGGAAACAGTAGAGCAGGCGTTGTTAACGTAAGTTCCATAGTGAACAGAAGTGAAGGATGCTTTGACAGTAAATTAAAGGAGCATAAAAGCAGAAGGCTAAAGGCTGAACTCAAAACGTTCTCTTATCCCTCACTTCTCACCTTTTTCATGAACGATTTCGCCTTCCTGTCTGATTACCTGTCTGCCAGTCTGCGGCTAACAATGCCATTGGCGTTTGCGGCACTGGGTGGGCTGTGGTCTGAGCGATCGGGTGTACTTAACATCGGGTTAGAAGGAATGTTGCTGACGGGCGCTTTTGTTGGAGCGGCAGCAACGTTTTATAGCAATCAGAATGTCTGGCTGGGCATTTTTGCAGCGGTCCTTAGCGGTGGGCTGGTAGGGCTACTCCATGCCTACCTGTGTGTCACCTTGAAGGTCAATCAGTTGGTGTCGGGCTTGGCAATTAATTTATCAGCAGCAGGGCTAACGGCGTTTATGTCGCGGCTTGTGTTCAACAGCACCACCAATCAAACCTTGCCAGGGTTGCCGACGATCGCCCTTCCCGGCTTGAGCCAGATTCCGATCGTGGGTTCGCTTCTGTTTAATCAAGATCCTCTGGTCTACCTACTGTTGTTTTTGTTGCCATTGAGCACGTATATCCTCTTTCACACTAGCCTTGGCTTGACCCTGCGAGCAGTGGGAGAATATCCCCGTGCTGCTGATACAGCAGGCATTCGAGTGTCTCAGGTTCGTTATCTCAGTGTGGTGTTAAGTGGCTGTTTGGCAGCGTTGGGAGGTGCCTATTTAGTGCTGGTACACGTCAAATTTTTTACAGAGGATATTAGTGCGGGTAAGGGCTTTATTGCGCTGGCAGCATTGATCTTTGGGCGTTGGCATCCTGTATATACGGTGCTAGCTTGCCTGCTCTTTGGTGCGACGGAGGCGTTGCAACTGCGGATTCAAGCGTTTAATCTCAATATTCCCTATCAGTTTTTGGTGATGCTGCCCTATGTCATTGCGCTGCTAGCGATGGTAGGTCTGGCAGGCAAAACAACTCCTCCGGCAGCACTGGGCGTTCCCTACAGCAAGGAAAGTACAGGGAGTTAGCTTTACATTTCTTAAAACGACGCGATCGAACTAATTAGCGTTTTGTCAGGAGAAGGGAGTAATTCAAACAGTTGGGTGATGGCGTATCTACGAAAATGTGCCAATGTGTTTTGTATCCGTTACTGAAGGTTCTACTGACAGATTTTTTGCTCATTCTGACTGGCTCACTCTTTTAGGCAAGCTATTGCTGTTTGAGGTGAGCTTCTACGTTAGACAAGCTTTTTTGTCAACCGTAAGCGTAAAGTCAGGAACAAAGCTGTTGGCAAAATGTCATTCAAGCTAGCGTAAAAGCGCGCGATCGAAACCCTTTGTTATCAGGCATCTACGGTATCTTTGACGTTTCATAAAACCTAGTGAAAGGATCGTTCGGCTGCTTTTTTGTTTGTCCTACTCGTTGCCTCAAAGCCTTGCTTTGAAACAGCATCAGTAGATGTTTTAGACATGCGTTCTTAACGCTTATTAAGGCACTCTTATCGTCATGCTGCCTTATGTCTTGAAAACTTGAGCATTGCCCAGATCACTTCTAAGTAAAAATTAAGTTTTTTGCTATATATTTAGAGCGAACTCGGTGTGGTGGTTAGAGGAGTAAAAGAATGGAGTTACGTAAAAGCGCTTTAGAGGTTTTGCAGGAAACCAGTCGGACATTTTATATCCCGATTATCCGCTTGCCGTCGGGGCTTCAAGAAGCAGTCAGTTCTGCCTATCTCTGTATGCGGGCGATCGACCAAATCGAAGATCACCCTGATCTGGATAATGCACTGAAGGTCAAGCTCCTGCAAACGATTAGTCTCGCGTTTCAGGCGGCCACCGATACGATCGATGCAGAAGCACTAGCGGCAGAACTGTGTCAACAGACGAGCCTGTTAGAAGAAGTAAGCATCCGTATTGGTGAGTGGGCAATGCTGGCACCTGGCGCGATCGCACCACGGGTATGGGATGCGTCTGCAGCGATGGCAGACCGGATGGCATACTGGGTCGATCGCAACTGGGCGATTGAAACGACCGCAGATCTCGATTGCTATACGTTTAGCGTGGCAGGCACCGTAGGGCTATTGCTGTCTGACTTGTGGGCTTGGCATGATGGCACTACAACCAATCGAACTCACGCGATCGGCTTTGGACGCGGTTTACAGGCTGTCAACATTTTACGCAACCAGGCTGAAGACCTGGAGCGTGGTGTCAGCTTTTTCCCCGAAGGCTGGGATTATGAAAGAATGTATGCTTACGCGCAGGGCAATCTGTCGCTTGCCGATGCCTATACCCATGCCCTGCCGCTAGGTCCAGCACTCGATTTCTGTCAGATTCCCCTGGCTCTGGCGCACGCCACACTGGATGCGATGGCTCATGGCGAAGCTAAACTCAGTCGCATGAAAGTCATCGCGCTGGTTGAGCAGTTGACTAGCAGTTAAGTAAGGCAAACTCTTTCTTGTCTAGCGTCACTCTTGCTGTCATTAACTTGGGGGCACGGCAATTGCTCACGCCCCTATAAGGCTGGTCGCCTTGACGCTGGTTCCAACCTGTGAACGCTCTAGTTGAGGGTGTGTTAATCTATCGCGGCTAACAACTCATACAGCGTCATCAGGGCAGCATTATCCAGGTCGCCTTTACCTTGAGCGAGCAAGGCATCCATCATGCTTGTCACCTGGGCAGAGCCAAACAGCGGCACACCCGTTTCTCGTCCCGTTTGCAAAACAATATTCATGTCTTTGCGGTGGAGATCGAGCTTAAAGCCCGGTTGAAAATCGCCTTCCAGGATACGTTTGCCGTGAACGTCTAAAACACGGCTTTGGGCAAACCCACCCATCAGCGCTTCACGGACTCTGGCGACATCCACACCTGACTTCTTTGCCAGCGTGAGTGCTTCGGCAACAGCTTGAACGGTCAGCGCAACAACGATCTGGTTACAGGCTTTCGTCACCTGCCCTGCGCCTGCTTCCCCGATATAGACAATATTCTTGCCCATCACCTGCAAAATTGGCAGCGATCGCTGAAATGCAGGTTCATCCCCACCGACCATAATCGACAGCGTTCCCTGCTGTGCCCCAATGTCCCCCCCTGAAACTGGGGCATCCAGTGCATCAATTCCCTTTGCCTTCAGGGCTATGTAGACCTTGCGGGCGGTTGCAGGGGCGATCGTAGACATATCGATATACAGCAAACCTGGTTTTGCTCCCTCAATAATGCCGTTGCTGCCCAGCGTTACTGCTTCCACGTCGGGTGAATCCGACACGCAGCTAATCACTACATCCACCTGTTCGGCAACCGCTTTGGGTGAATCTGCTAGCACTGCCCCTTCTGCCGCTAGCGCTTCCATCGCAGGAAGACTACGGTTATAAACCACTAGCGGATGACCCGCCTTGAGTAAGTTTCGCGCCATCGGCTTGCCCATGATGCCGAGTCCGATAAAGCCAATGGGTTGCATAAGAAGTGCGGGGTAAGGAGTGAGGGGTAAAGAGCAGGGGGAGTGGAGGGAGAAGAGAGGCGTTCTGAATGTCTGCTCCAGCTTAGCCACTGCGTGAACGCGCCGCGTTGCTAGCGAGTTTTGGGTTGCAAGAGAGCGGTGAGGACTTAATTGTCAAAGAACAAGTCTGTTTCTGCTTTGCAGTCGATGAGAGGAGACAACAACGTTACTGGTCGTGTTTGCTCAAGCGCTGATAGACCGTTGCTAGGGCATTGGCGTCACCCACGTTGCCAGGGAAGAGAACGACGGGCAGATCGGGAAACTGGGAATGATTAGAGGGGGTTCGTACCATTGAAACACCTGCAAGCACTTGCCCTAATAAACGAGCCGTCCTTAGTGCTAGACCGTTGCTGAGTGTGTCGTTGGAAGTGATGCCGCCTTTGCTGATAAGAAAGCCGATGTCGTTGGGTAGGTGACGAATGATGTCCATAAGCAAGGCAGAAACAGCTTCACCAAAGTCTAGCCGGGTCTGTGTGTCGTCAAAGGTGAGTTCTTGACGACTGGTGTAAACAACAGGGGTTTTGCCCGCAGCCTGAGCGGTGTTGATCTGCTGCATCGCTTCGGCAAGCAGGGACGATCGCGCCTCCTCCGTTTTCTCTAACAACCGAGCCACTTCTAGCTCGACACCAACGATCCCTGGTTGCGCCAAAAGCTGTTCTAGTTGCTCAGTCGTCTTCTTAACGTGAGAGCCAACAATGATGGCTCCTGGCTTCCCGTGACGGACGTAGTTTGCCATCGCTTCTGGGGCGATCGGCTGAGGTGGTAAGGCTGCTAATGCCGTCAACAGGCTTGCCGCACTGCGAAAGAGAAACCGTTTGCCCTGGGATGCTGCGGTGAGAACATCGGCAGCAAAACGATTCAGGTCATCCTGGGTTGCTGCATCTACCACGCCGCACTGATTGTCGTGGAGTTGCAGCAAGCGATCGAGTACGCCAGCGCGAAGGTCTTCGAGCAAAAAACGCTCTACGCGATCAGCAGCCACCTTGCCGCTAGTTTTCTCCTCGACATAGGCAGGCAAATAGCTGTGGTGATAGCCAAACACCGAGTCACGCGCAAACTCGGTTTCATGCACGGGTGTATCGATCCCGTTGACCTTGAGGTAATGGATGCTGTCTTTCGTGGTGCGTCCACCTTCAAAAAAAGCAGGCGTGAGGAAATGGGCATCGAAGGGACCCAGTTCCTCGGCAATGACATCTGTTTCGATCGGGTAGTGTCCGCGCAGAGTCGAGTCCGATCGACTCACGACTAGAAAATCATGAATAGCTTCAAGTTCGATCGCTGCCTTCAAGTTCTGGCAAACCTCTCGCGTTACTGCTGTCGCTTTTTCTGGTGTCAGTGCCCGTGTATTCGTCAGCACGAAAAAAATAGGAGCGTCGTCTGCCAAGCCCAACCGGAGTGTTTCCACATCCCACTGCATCAGTAACAGACAACTGTGAACCGTTTGCGATCCTGTGGGATCGTCGTCTAGAACAATGATTCTGGGTTGGGTCGTCATAGGTGGCGTGGCGGAGTTTGCTGTTAGCTCATTATCACGCGAGATGGGTGAAGGAAATAGTGTGAGGAGTGTAGGGTGTAGAGGAAAAAGCTAAAAGCTAAAGCTGGGGGCTAACAATGACGATCGGCGTTTGGGTTTTGGGTGATCAGCTTTGGGCGGAGCAGGCAGCGTTGCAAAGCTGTTTTGATCAGCAAAAATCAACTCCGGTCATCTTTATTGAGTCGCTGGATCATGTGCAAGAGCGACCGTACCATTTGCAAAAGCTAGTGCTGGTGTGGTCAGCAATGCGTCACTTTGCTGAGGCTCTGCGGCAGGCGGGTTGGTTAGTCGCGTATGAGCAAGCGGATGATTTTCTAACGCCGCTCAAGGCATGGATTGAGGCTCATCAGATTACAGAACTGCGGGTGATGATGCCGAACGATCGCCCCTTTGCCCGCCTCATTCAATCACTACCCCTGCCTTGCACGGTCACTCTGGTTTCTAATAATCACTTTATTTGGAGCGAAGCCGACTTCAGGGAGTGGGCTGGCGATCGCAAACGACTGGTGATGGAAGACTTCTACCGCGAAGGTCGTCGTCGCTGCAACATCCTCATGGCAGGGAAGCAGCCTTTCGGTGGTCGTTGGAACTTTGACCAGGACAATCGCAAGCCGCCCAAAGGCAAACTGACGCTGCCCGAAGCCCTCTGGTTTGCACCGGATGCAATCACGCAGGATGTGATTGCTTGGGTTAAGCAGGATGACCGCTTCAAAGCCAGTCAGCAGTATTGGCAAAGTGAGCCGTTTCAATGGGCAGTCACTCGTGATCAGGCGCTCCAGGTGCTGCACTTTTTCCTGACGATGCGCCTATCTGATTTTGGTCCCTACCAAGATGCAATGGTGACGGGCGAAATAACCATGTGGCACGCTATGTTGTCGCCTTATCTCAACCTCGGACTCCTGCATCCGCTGGAAGTTGTGGAGGCAGCCGAGCAGGCATATCTTGACCATCAAGACACCTGGAGCCTTAGCAGCGTTGAAGGCTTTATCCGCCAGGTTTTAGGCTGGCGCGAATATATGCACGGCGTTTACAACTTCATGAGTGATGACTACCCAGACCGCAATTGGTTCAACCACACTCAGCCGCTCCCCAACTTTTACTGGACAGGCGAAACATCAATGAATTGTCTGCATCAGATCCTCACACAAGTGAAGGAAACTGGTTATGCACACCACATTCAACGCCTGATGGTGCTGAATAACTTTGCGCTGATTGCCGGTATTTCTCCCCAAGCCATTGAAAACTGGTTCCATGCTGCGTTTGTCGATGCCTATGATTGGGTCATGCAAACCAATGTCATCGGTATGGGGCAATTTGCCGATGGTGGCGTGCTAGCATCCAAACCCTACGCTGCTTCTGCCAACTACATCAACAAGATGAGTGACTACTGCGGCAAGTGTACCTACAACCCCAAAGCCCGCACAGGTGAAAAGGCTTGTCCCTTCAATTTCTTTTACTGGGATTTTCTCGATCGCCACCGCGCCAAACTTACCTCTCAGGGACGCATGAGCTTTATTCTCCAAAACTTGGGCAAAATAGCACCGGAGGAGTTGCAGGCAATCAGGGAGGAAGCGATCGCCTGGCACAACAATAATGTCCAAGACGATCGCCAAGCTCAAGCAGGCATGAACATAGACAAGAAGCAAACGCTTAAATAACCCAAAGGGGTACTACTAGCTTTTTAATTTTGAAACAGAATAAAGGTGATCTAAGCAGATCGTATAGCGTTCCGACTTGAAACTTGAAAGCATGCTGAGACTAAAAACCTCTCCTAGCGGCACTTTATACGTCGAAATCTTCTCAAAGAATAAACCGAATTCTTGTAGAAAACCCTGGTAACTAGGTGCGGGGTGTTTAAGCTTAAAAATTTTTCAACCAAAAATATAGAGGATTTTGATGACTTCTCACCAAGAAGAAACCGTGCAACAAAACCAGACTACTGCTTCTGATCATCAAAACAACAGCCGTCCAGAGCTTAAAGTAACCGTTCTTCCGGCAGTACATACTCAAAAATTTGTTTTAGAAAATATTAAGCAATTAAGAGAACGGATTGCTAAAGACGTTAGAGAATTTGATCAAAAAGACTTACCTGAGGATTTACAAACCGAAATCCCCAAGCTTGCTGTCCTGCTGCAAAGAATTGAACGCTTAGTATTAAATACGAATCAAGCCAAAAAGTTGGGCGCGCTAAACAGCTTAACCTGCTCACTTGAAGTTGCACTGTCGTCTTTATTCCAGAAGAAACTCACTAAAGAATTCACTCGGCAAATTCGGCTTGATGTTGAACAAGAGGTGATTGGATACGAACAACCACCCATCTTAGGATTGTTCGTTAGCCATTTCTCATACATCTGGCACACAAAGTCAGTCCGCCTTAGTGTCATTTATGGACTGTCCTGGTCATTTGTCATTATGTTTGGAGGGCTTTCTTCACTAGCGCTCATGCAGTACGCGGCTTATAACTCTAATGCAGCTGCTAGCAAAGTGGAAGCTTCGATTGATGAGCAGTATCAAAAGGTGGAGGATCTAAAGGCTCAACTTGAACGAGTCAGAGCAAATACAACAAGAACCCCCAATGAGACAGCAACTGTAACCCAACAAGAAGCAGCATTGGATTATACGCCAGCTGAAAAGGATTATACACCAGCTGAAAAAGTTCTGGTTATTACTGGTCTTCATAAAAGAGTTGAAGAAGCGCAAAAAAATGCGGACGTTTTTAAATCTCAACAGGCTGAAATTATGAAGCGAAACTCATTTTTCCAAAATGTTTTATCTAACTTTGATACTGGATTTTCAAAAAATCTTAGTCAAATACTTTGGGTTGCTGCCGCAGGAACATTGGGTAGTATTGTTAGCATTTTAATTCGTGTCATTGGAAAATCGTATGATCAAGAAGCATACTCTGATCGGCTCACGCCCATCTTCATTGGCTTCTTCAAACCTGTCATTGGTGCATCGTTTGGTGTTCTGTTTCTAGCCTTTATTAAGGCTGGGGTGGTAAGCACACCGCTCATCCCTGATGCGAGTAAACCTGCTAGTTCAGCGTTGACTGTGGAAATGTCTGACAATCCTGAAACAAAGGCTGGTTTCTTTCTTTTCTCGGTTGCGTTTATCGTTGGCTTTAGTGAACGGCTAGCGCAAGACACAATTAGTAAATTAGAAGGCGGTAGTAGTGCCAACAATAAAGAGGGCAAAGGGTAACAGCACTCGTTTGATCGCCGTTCGCCACTCAGGATGACAGTTTTACCTCTTAAGCTATCCTCTAAGCTTCTGACAGTCATGATCCAGACTCTCCAGCTTAAACGCTATGCATCACGTTTCGATTCGGACGGCACATATTTTTCGGGCAATCGCCTTTTATGAGCAGCTTGGCTTTCAAGTACAAGAGCGCTTTACCACAGGTTACACGTTGGCTTGCTGGATGGAGGGCTTAGGCGGACGAATTGAACTCATTCAAATCCCTCAACCAAAACCAGCACCCGATGCCTTTGGTGACGAGCATTATGTCGGTTACTACCATCTCTCGTTTGACTTAACTGCCGTTACAGACGATTTGACGCAATGGCTAGATGCCTTGAGCGATCGCGTTGCACAAGCTGCCGAGACACAACCTGACCAGTTTCGACCGCTGAACGTGCTGCTAAAGCCAGAACAGCAAATGATTGGCGATCGGGTTTACGAAGTCGCGTTTATTGCTGATACAGATGGGCTGCCGCTGGAGTTTTTGAGAGAAATGCAGAGGGAAGGGCTGAAGACTTGAAGGCTGAACGCTAAAAAGTGGAGTCAACCGTGAACAGCCCCTTTACAATACCCCTGCTTCCCTAGCTCTCTCTGCTTCCCTAACTCCTTACCTGCCCACCTCACTCGTGACTGAAACGCTGGGAGGAATTTTCTCAAGGCTAATGATTGCTCCCATCACGGCTTTGACTATAGGCGCAGCGACGGTCGAGCCAAACGCATCGCCACCTTTAGGTTCATCGACCACAGCAAGGACAACATAGCGCGGTGACTCAATGGGAAAAACTCCTACAAAGCTGGTGATTTTAGCGCGATCGAGGTAGCCGCCATTGGGATTAGCTTTTTGTGCTGTACCAGTCTTACCACCAATGCGGTAGCCAGGAATCTGGGCACTTTTGCCTGTACCTTTGCTAACCACGGCTTCCATCATCGCCATCACAGTTTGAGACGTTGCTTTAGAGAAGACAGGGCGCTTCGTGGGAAAGTTGGGCTGCCAATAGGGTTGCCCTTTGCTGTCAAACAGCCCTCGAACGACATGAGGCGTGACCAGCCTGCCGCCATTTGCTAGCACAGCGTGCATTTGAGCCAGGTGAATGGGGGTCAGTGAAAAGCCTTGACCAAAGGAAGTTGTTGCTCGTTCGATCGGGGATTCTAGAAAGGTCTTTTTGTCTTTGAACTGTCCTGCTGTCTCGGATGGTAAGTCGATGCCAACAAGTTCGCCCATCCCAAGACGCTTCAGCCAGGTGTAATACACGCTGGGTTTAATCTCCTGCACGACGTGAACCATACCAACGTTGCTGGAGTATTCCAAAATTTCTGAGAGAGTAATGTTTCCCCTACCACCTGAGCTTGAGTAATCAAAGTTTTGGATAGGCCAACCGCTGACCTGAATCTGCCCTTCGTCATAAAAGGGGGTGTCAGGTTTGACAGAGCCAGTTTCTAGTGCGATCGCCACATTGATCGGCTTAAAAGTTGATCCCGGTTCGTACAGGTCAGAAAGCGCCCAATTTTTGAAGCGATCCAGGGGATATTTAAAGTATTGGTTGGGGTCGTAGGACGGAGTTGATGCCAGCGTCAGAAGTGAGCCATCACGCACATCCATCACGATGACAGTGCCGCGTTTGGCATCAAACTTTGTCACCTGCTGCTGTAACGCTGCGATCGCCACTCGTTGCAGTCGGCTATCTAATGTGAGTTGCAGTTGCCAATCATCCACATTTAGAAACCCACCGGGCACTTGGTCGGGCATCAGCGAACCGTCGCCCATACGCCGTAGCCGCACTGGGCTAACAATACGTTCTAGCAAGCGTTGTTGGCTCAACTCCAGCCCTGCTTGCCCTTTATGCTCATCGTTGACATAGCCCAGCACGTCGGCTGCCATGTCTTTGTGAGGATAGAGCCGCTGTTGGCTTTGCAGTAGCTCCAATCCATCAGCTTTTAGGTTCGCAACCTGATCCGCTACACTTTCAGAAAGGGCATATTCTACCCGAATGCCTGTTTCACCCTGATCAAGCTTTTTGGTCAGGTCAGCCGCCGATTTTTGTAAAAGGGGAGCCAGTTTCTCAGCGATCGCCTGTTTGGATTCCTTAAAGAGTTTGGGATGGGCAAACAAGGTATAGACCGGACGATCTAACGCTAAAACTGTCCCGGTGCGATCGATGATCTGACGACGTGGCACGAAGGGGCGCATATAAAGCATCTGCTGCTCTTGTGCCAGCTTTTGCAATGCAGGAGCCTCCGCAATTTGAAGACGACCCAGGTTCAGCAGTAGCAGCCCGCACCCTACCGTTAGCGCACCCCAAACTAGCACCAGTCGGAACGTTGGCTGATTCACTAACGCTGTGCGGTCGATCCGTTTAGGGCGGCTGCCGATGGGTAGGCGACGCACACGCTGCGGTGATAGAGAACGAGGAGGATTACTCATAGAGCCTTGCTTGATCAAGTAGAGGTGTTGCTT
The DNA here is from genome assembly GCF_014695795.1 of Phormidium sp. FACHB-592. Lineage (NCBI taxonomy): Bacteria > Bacillati > Cyanobacteriota > Cyanophyceae > Oscillatoriales > Oscillatoriaceae > Phormidium > Phormidium sp. FACHB-592. The sequence continues at coordinate 135,202 of NZ_JACJOZ010000074.1, read as the reverse complement.
GTGAAGGCAGGATGTAGGTATAGGATATACTGCATCCAAATGAGAATCGTCGTGTAAACTTTTTTAGGCACTGGCGGTATAGCCTGTGAAGCCAGCGCGTAGGACTTCGGTGTATGTTTGCTGGGTGAGAACCGCCACAACAGCACCAACTAATATCCCAAAGGCGTTTTTGGAACTGCTTCTGCTTGCGGTAGGTTAGTGCTCGGACTGGCTGCTGAGCGTTGCAGAGCGGGCTGAAGAAAAATTGTGCTGTCAGGGGTTTGTGGTACTAAACCTGAACCTAGTTGCCCTGCCTGGAGCGCTAATTGATTCTTCAAACTTTCGTTCGTTGCAATCATCTCCCGTTCGTTCCGCGTCAGTGTCTTGAGCTTGCGATACTCCTTGCTCCAGAGCTGCTGAGTATAAACGGTGCTGCTGTAGACAAACAGCGTTGCTGTTACCAGTACAAACGCAACGACCACAGAGCTACGCTGCGCCTGAATCAGCAAGCGCAGCCACAATGGCATAGTCTCTGTTGCCGGAAACCGTTTGACCGCTGACATTCCTGATGCTGGAGCCGAGACTGCTCTCAGGGGTAATCTAGAGGCTGGAGGGGCGCTATGCAATGAGCGTTGCTGAGGGCTAGGCTTGCCAACACTTTTTGTGCCAAGGTTTTGCTTCGCTGTCATTGGATAAAGAGGCGATCGACGAGTCGAAGGGGTTCGTCGAGTTTGGGGGGCAGATCGAAACGCAGTAGACATTAGCTCTTCATCACTCCTTTAACACACGTACAGCTTATCCTCGTTGCGAGCCACGCTGTACTACTCAACGTACCCAGATTAAGGTTGAGGTTCCCCATCCTTTGTGCAGAGACAACCTTTGAGCATGATGCGTCGATCGCAGCCCATTTCGTTATCGCTAGTGCTTCTAGAGTCATGATCTGCACCAAGAATACCAGTCAGTCTACTCCAACCGTTCGATTTTCAAACAAAAATAAAATGGGCTAAGACGAACACGTTGAGCTTGACGGTTAAATTTCTTAAGCCTTATTGAATAGCAGGCTGAAGCAAGCCGGGACAGGAGCATCCCCAAACTTGAGCTAGGGCAGCAGCACTCGAACCGCATCTTTCAATATTTCCCTGGGCTTGGAGTCGCACAAAGTTTTGTGATGTATGCGCACGAGTGCTACGACCAGGTTTTTCACTTCCATATCTGCCACGTTAGAGGCAAGCAGGGTGCGGCGATCGGTTCAATGGAGGTGTCTTCAAGCTTACGTCCCGCTAGCCGCAGACTATTAAGACGGCGATCGGTCAACGCAAGAGTAATTCTAAGTCAACGTGGCTTTTCAGTACTTATACCGCTACGCCTTGGTCATCTATTAGCAAAGCATCACTAGCAAGCACCAATGCATGGTATAGAGAACCGTTGAAAAACCAGTACAGAGTACTTCTAAAATTGCAATGCCGCTTCTCGCTATTTCCACTAACGTATGCTTTCTGCCCTTGCTTAGATGAACAGTATGTAAAAATACGGTAAAAATTTTCCTTTTTGAGATATTAAGTACAACTTTGCTTTATTGTGTATAGAGAAGAAATTTACAAAAGAAGTAAATTAGGTTGTCTCGTTTCTTTAATTAAAGTCGGTCTGTATACACCGTTATGAGGAGAGGGTGAAAATACTACCTTCATACGTGCTCGCGACGTAAATTTTCAATTGTAGTCCTATTGCGTCTGCAAAGCCTGTTATTCAGCTGGGAAAGTGGAATTCTAGCTGGATGAATTTAATGTAAATGTCGAAAGCTGTTTCGATAGCAAATCTTGAGATTAATAGAGTATGTCTATAACCTTTAGACCGGAGCTTATAAGCCTGTTCTATAGAGATTAATTACGTTCTGATAGCAGACAGCTTTCAAAGCTTTGACGAAACAGCAAAACCCTATGAGAAATATTTTCTGTTGAATCCAGTGCACCAAAATCCATTCCTATCAGAAATTCAGAGCAACAGAAAAGCATCTGCAATTAAATTGCTAATTTCCAAAACTCATACAGGTTTTTGGGTCGCCTATGGAGTCGTTCTACTCAGCAAACGATAGCAAACCGTTGGTAAAGGAACAGGCAAAACTAGCTAGATTTATCGCTTCAACAGTATATTGAGGCAACAAGTATCTCGCTCAGTCCGCAAAACTTTTTCTCAAAATCAGCAGAGATCATATTGGTGCCATTGAGTCTTTCATCTATCGCTACAAAGCATCATTACTTTTGTAGCACTATCAGGTTTAACCATACTTATACCCAATCAGAACTCTACAATACTAGACTGCCTATTTAGGTTTAGTTTTATTAGTCTAAGTAATATCACTGGATATCTAGTTTACTTCAGCTGCGTATAACCACTATATTTTACAGGTTGCTCAAAGACTGAAAAATAGTCTGTAAAGAATACCCAACTGCTTCGCCAAAATAGTTCTACAAGATTAGTTGATGCCTAAGCTTTTCGTATCTCATTACCAAGCTGAGATACTGTGACCTTTGGCATCGCCTCAGGTACGTACTTTCCCTAGCTACATTAGGTCCTTCATAAAGTTATATTTCTAAATATGCCACTTCCATCGCAGAAGATAGATGAAGCTCAAAAAGCTCTGATGAAGCTGATAAAGCTCTAGCGAAATTAATATGAAGTTAGGGGCTAGTAAGTATAGTAACTTTCTCCTAAAGGGTAATCTATAGAAGATAAGCAAATAAGCAGAAGAGGCATTTGTATAAATGTCGTCAGTCTTAAAGCCAATGCTGCTTTGATATTTCCGTAAAGCAGCTCTTTGCTCTTGAGGCATCAATAGTATGAGTGCTCGATTGCACTATCCACAGTCTCCTAACCGCCTTAGCATCGAAAACTATTACTTTTAGCGCAAACGAGTGGCAACTGCTTCATCCTAATAACGGTTTGTGTGAGCATTGCAAACCAATGTCCATTCATCTTGTAGAGGTTACAGTGAAAACAATTGATATGGCAGCATACGTTGATGACAGCGAGACTATAAGCAATCCTTTGCCTATGGATAACCTTGCTATCAATCTTGCTCTCAAAGATAGCTTAAACAGCATTCCATTCAGTAAGCTCTATACAACTGAGCATGAGTTGGAGTACATTGCTCAAGCGATTGCTAGTAGACAAATTGCTGGTGATGGAGCTTTTACCAAAAAGTGTCAGCACTGGTTACAGCAAGTACTGGGTAGTCAAAAGGTTTTATTGACTCATTCATGCACCGCTGCCCTAGAGATGGCAGTCATCCTAGCTGATATTCAGCCTGGTGATGAAGTGATTATGCCATCCTATACGTTTGTCTCAACGGCTAATGCTGTTGTTTTACGGGGTGGTATTCCAGTTTTCGTTGATATTCGTCCAGACACTCTTAACTTGGATGAAACACTTATAGAAGCCGCAATCACGTCTAAAACTAAAGCGATTATGCCTGTGCACTATGCTGGCATCAGTTGTGAGATGAGTGCTATTCAGGCATTAGCGACAAAGCATGGTCTCGCTATTATTGAAGATGCAGCTCAGGGCTTTGGCTCTATGTATAAAAGTCAGCCTCTAGGTAGTCTAGGGAAGATGGCAGCTTTTAGCTTTCATGCTACCAAAAACATCGTCTCTGGTGAAGGTGGAGCGCTTGCTATCAATGATCCTGCACTTATGGAACGAGCCGAAATCATTTGGGAAAAAGGCACAAACCGGAGCCAGTTTTTCAGAGGAGCGGTAGATAAATATACTTGGGTTGATGTGGGGTCGTCCTATCTGCCAAGCGATTTACTGGCAGCTTTCCTATGGGCGCAGCTAGGGCAAGCAGATGAGATTAAACAGCAACGTCTAGGGCTTTGGCAGCGCTACGACAGAGCATTCGCTCCACTAGAGCTACAGGGTAAAGTGCGTCGTCCAACAGTGCCTTTAGAATGCCAACATAATGCTCATATCTACTACCTACTAGTCGATAACCTCGAAACACGAACACAGGTATTGGCTGCGCTCAAACAGTATGGTGTTCAAGCAACCTTTCACTATGTACCTCTCCATAGTGCTCCTGCAGGACGCAAGTATGGTCGAGCGCAAGGTGAACTTAGCGTTACGGACGATATCTGTGATCGCATTGTGAGGCTACCGCTTAGTGCGGCACTGACCACGAGTGAAGTCGATCACGTAATTGCTTTAGTCTTGCAAGCATTAGCTGTCCGAGATACGGCTCTGTCTTTTGCGCCCCTAAGTTGATTGGTTTATAAAAACAATGCGTGTAATTATTACTGCTCCGAACGTTTCACAGCGCATGAGTGGCGAGTCGGTCTTGCCACTATATTATTTCAACCGTTTGCGGGAGCGTGGTGTACAGGTTTGGGTTGTCACTCATGCCCGCTGCCGCGAGGAAGTTCGGAGCATTTTTCCTAATAATGACGATTTCCAGAAATTTCACTTTATTGAAGATACGCGATCGCAACGTCTGACCTATAAATTGGGTAGTTTTTTTCCGTATCGCATTGAAGACTTGATTTTCGGGCAAATGATCAATCTGCTGTCGCAACGCCATGCAAGAGCGGTAGTACAGCAACTAGTGAAAGAACACGACATTGATCTGGTCTTTGAGCCCACTCCCATTACGCCAAAAGGGCTTAGTTGTATGTACGGTCTAGGCGTGCCGGTTGTGATCGGACCAATGTGTGGTGGCTTAGAGTTTCCACCAGCTTTTCGCTACATGGATTCACCAAGTACTCGCTTATCAATTCAAGTGGGACGTGCTTTATCTCAGCTTGGTCATCTTCTAGTGCCGGGTAAACTGCAGGCGAATGCGTTGATTGTTGGCAACGATTTGACGGCAGCAGCCTTGCCAAAAGGCTATCGAGGCAAAGTCTATAGAGTGGAAGAAAGCGGAGTTGATTTATCGCTTTGTCAACCCGTCACACAAACCGACCTTGCGCCTGATCAACCCGTACGCTTTGTTTTCTTTGCCCGTTTCGTGGATTGGAAAGGGGTACAGTTTTTAGTGGAAGCTTTTAAGCAAGTTGCGCCCAAAGCCAATGCGGTGCTGGAGTTAATTGGTGATGGAGTGCTGTTAGAGGCAACGAAAGCGCAAGTAGCAGCGCTTGGGTTGCAAGATAAAGTTAACTTTCATGGACGCTTAACGCTAGAAAATAGCATTAAGTTAATTAGTAACTGCCAGGTCTACGTAGTTCCATCTCTGCGCGAGTGTGGTGGGAATGCCATTTTAGAAGTCATGGCAATGGGGTTGCCGCTTATCGCAACGAACTGGGCAGGTCCGGGGCTGTTTGTGAATGACTCCTGTGGTCTTTTAGTTGAACCCAGTTCACGTCAGGGGTTTGTTGATGGTTTAGCTGAGGCAATGCTGCGGTTGGCTGAATCACCGGAACTCAGGCACAAGCTTGGAAGAGGCAGTGCAAAACGGGTGACAGAAAGCTATTTCGATTGGGATTCTAAAACCGATCGCATTCTTGAGATTATGCGTGAGACGATGCAGCAGCCTAAACCATCTGTTGCAGTAATCAATAACCTGAAACAAGGCACTACATGAATGATTTGCAGATAGTAGGAGACTTGTAGATCAGATAAGACATTCAGGTAGTGTTCAAAATGTAGCGATAGGAAGGTAGCATTTTGCTGTCGATCGCTCTGTGTGCTGCTACCGCAGTAGAATGATAACCACGCTGTTATCTTAAGATGGCGATCGCTTTGCACGCTAAGACTTGCCTACCCAATTACCTGCAACCCGCTTATGGCTCAACCGCAAAAAGATCAGCAGCACCCCCAATGGAGCAGCGATCGCCAGATCGTTAACACCTTGCTTTCTGAAGCGCCTACTGACTATAACCTGGCAGAACTCGCTCGCCTGCGGCTTCGTTATTGTAGTTTTCCGGGCGCGCGCGATATTCAGGCAGATCTGGAGAAGGTGCTGCAACAATGGAACCTGACTGACGATGCCCTCAATGCTAAAACTCGTCAAATTCATGCTGCTGCTCAAGTGTACAAAGGGCGGGGGAGTAAGCGGGATGATTGGAGTTAAGTATGAGTGTCTGTCTTAGTGCTGCGACGGATACGCACAGCGTTTGTGCGCTGTCTGCTGCTCGCCGCTAGCTCACCCTTATGATTTATCCCCGTTACTTGCGTCTGCCTGGTAGGGCTGACCGCTAGTTGCTCAATGCTTCTTTGCTTAACGGCTCTTGGCGTGACAACTCTTTGGTAATCGCTGCTTTCTGTGTAGCAGGAAGACTTGGTTCTACCAAGTCGCTAGGACTGCGGGTCTGATTAGTGGAGGTTGAGTTGCTACTGTCAGCAGTGGCTTGAGCGATCGGCGTCAGGATTTGTGCCAACTGAGCCTGTTGCTGAAGCTGTTGCGATGATGATACTAGACCGCTCAGGTTATTAACCAGATTCCGCAAGTTGAGGCGAAATGCTGGATCACCTGTCAATTCATCCATGTCAGACGTGATTTTTTGCACGTTTTGGAATGTAGCTCTTGCAGAGTCGAGCGTTTGTTGAAGCACCGTCAGATTAGAAGGGCTGTTGAGAGCCGTAGACACATCGCGAAGATTTGCAGAAGCTTGAGCCGAATTAGCAGACAGGATTTCTAGATTTCGCAATAGCTGCCCCTGCTGAACCTGGGTAACGATCGGATCTAGATTAGTCACTGTTGTCCGAAGCTGCGTTGTAATCACGTTAATGTTATCCAACGTGCTGACTAGATTTGAGCGGTTAGTTGACAGCAGCCCATTGACCTGATCAGCAGTGAGACCCAGTTTTGTCACTGTGCGATCGACGTTGCGCGTCGAAGTTGATAGTGTAGATACCTGCTGCTTCACCACTGTCGCAACTCCCTTAAACTCGCGGCTCAAGGCGGCAATTTCGGCGGCGGCTCGGGCGCTGTTTCTGGTGACAGCTTGCACATCTGCCACAAACGCAGGATTACTGTAAGCGTTGGCAAACATCATGGAGGAGCGAATCAATTCATCGACGCTGACTCCTACTCGACCCGATAAACGAGTGTCGTCGCAGAGAATGAGAGCGTTATTACATTGAGCATCCAACGGTTTTGCGTCTACCTCAGCAGTCAATTGCCTACGGGGTGTAATGTCGATAGCCGTGCTGCCTAATAAACCAGACTGGTTTGCCTCGACCGTCACATCACTAGGAATGAGTAGATCCGCCGGAGAAATCTCCACTTCAACTTCGACCCCATTGGGTCCAGGTCGCGTTTTACTGATCTTGCCCACCGTTACGCCACGATAGCGGACAACTGTGCCCACTTCCATCCCAGCGACATTGGCAAAGTCAATGACTACTTTATAGCCACGATTGCCTACGCTGATACCCCGTATCCAGAAGATTAAGCCAACAAAGAGCCCTAATCCTGCAAGGATAAATAAGCCAACAGAGCCTTCCCGAACGGTTCGCGATCGCATGATGAGTCCTCACTAAGTAGGGAAACATTGGAGAAAGAGTGACTTTAGACCGAGCCTACAGCCTGCAAAAGCTAGCTCAACCAATCATTTTCCCTTTCTCCTTTTCCTTTTGCCTTCTACCTTCTGCCTTTTGCCTTCTATTACCCAGTTACCTGTATCGGTCCATCTATACTGCCACTAAAAAACTGACGAATGAGAGGATTGTCGGTTGTACTCACAGCTTGCACAGTGCCCTGCCATTGCACTCTGCCGTGATACAAAAAGACAACCCGATCAGCGGTGCGACGAATGGTACTCTCCTGGTGAGTCACCATAACATAAGTGCCACATCCCCCTTCTACACACTGAAGCTGCCGCACCAAATCTTCAATTACGGTAGAAGCAACTGGATCAAGTCCTGCGGTGGGTTCGTCATATAGCAGTACTTCTGGTGAATCTCTGGGGTTATCTGGGTTTGCCATGATGGCTCGCGCAAAACTGACCCGTTTTCGCATTCCGCCGGAAAGCTCGGATGGGTAGCGATCGCTGACGTTTGCCAAGCCCACCATCTCCAGCCGCTTGATGACCAACTCTCGAATCCGCCGTCGTGAGAGGCGAGAATGCTCGTACAGTAAAAACCCGACATTTTGATCTACTGTCAGCGAATCGAAAAGTGCCGCCTGTTGAAACACCATCCCAATGCCGATCGGGTCTTGTGCATCTTCAATCAACCCTTTACGTAGCTGCCCCTGCACATAAATTTCGCCGGCATCTGGCGCGAGCAGACCAGCAATCAAGCGCAGAATAGTCGATTTGCCCGTTCCTGAAGGACCAATGATGGCTACGGCTTCGCCACGGTAAATCGTTAGATCGACCGCATCCAGCACGACATTTTTGCCAAATGCCTTTGAAACTTGTTTTAGCTCAATCAGTGGTTCAGCCATTAGGATGTGCGCCAGACAATCCTTGGCAATCTAAGGCTGTAAATTGCTGATGCCCCATTAGTATCGGTGAAAGCTGAATCAGTCCAGATTAAGTAAGACATTCGACTTTAGCGCAGTCCAGGTAATTCAGATTGTTCAGAGCACTGCTTTTAAGACTTTATCAGACAAGACTTGTTGCCGGAGAGTAATCAATAAAGTATTGGCTATTATGTTAGCGCGTTGGTTAACCCTACGGCTTTGGTGCTTGCAGAGGCAGCTACAGGGAGTGAAGAGTGGTTCGTGTGGCATGGAGAGCGATCGCACTCACCCAGACGATGCTAAACAGATGGAACCGTCAAGCAAAACGAAGAGTCCATAACAGTCCATAGAAGGTAATGAAGTTACGCTATTCTGCTGCTAGGCACAGTGCCACTTTCGCTTCATCGACCTGTTTTTTCTTTCCCATGCGTAATCTGCCATGACCTTTGGTTTACTCAAACAGGCGCTCCATGTGCTGCGGCACGAATCACGTCACCGTACGCCCAATCGTGTGAACCAATGGTTTAAATGGTTGGCTCCTGGTTTATTTGTGAAGCGCTGGTTGCTGTTAAGCGCAAGCGGCGTACTGCTAACAACCCTTGGGTTCGCGGTCTGGCTCAAGTTAACACCAGTTTTTTATACGACTCAGATTTTAGGGCAAATTCTTGACGAAATCACTGATGTGATTCCCAGCTACATTAGTGGTCCGCTGGCGATGCTGTTGGGCTTTTTGCTGGTCTGGTGGGGGCAGACACGCACACTTGGGTCGATTACCGAAGTGCTGATGCCTGACGGTGACGAGGAGTTGATTGATGTCCTACTAACGCACCGACGCTTGCATCGTGGTCCACGCATTGTCGTGGTTGGCGGTGGCACTGGGTTATCGAATCTGCTGCGGGGCTTGAAGCGCTACAGCGCTAACATCACGGCGATTGTGACTGTGGCGGATGATGGTGGTTCGTCTGGGCGGCTACGGCGCGAAATTGGCGTGCTGCCTCCAGGCGACATTCGTAACTGTCTGGCAGCGCTAGCAGACGAAGAAAAGCTGCTGACTGAGCTTTTTCAGTACCGCTTTAAGGCGGGTGATGGGCTGATGGGACATAGCTTCGGCAATCTATTCCTGACAGCAATGAGTGAGGTGACAGGTGATCTAGAACAGGCGATCGCCGCGAGTTCTCGTGTGTTGGCAGTGCGTGGACAAGTACTGCCTGCTACCTTAAGCGATGTGCGGCTGTGGGCAGAGTTAGCAGATGGTCGCTACATTGAGGGCGAATCGAGCATTACCGAAGCGAATGGCGCGATCGTCAAAATCGGCTGTATACCTGCGAATCCACCCGCGTTGCCCAAAGCGCTGAGAGCCATTGAGGAAGCCGATTACATTATTATTGGTCCGGGTAGTTTGTACACCAGCATTATTCCCAACTTGTTAGTGCCAGAGATTACTGCCGCGATCGCTCAGCGCGATGTGCCCCGCATCTATGTCTGCAATATCATGACTCAGGAAGGTGAAACCCAGGGCTACAGCGTCGGTGACCATATTCGAGCGATCGATCAGGCATGTGGTCGATCCTTGTTTGGAGCCGTACTGGTGCAAAAGAAGATCCCTTCTGCAAGGGCACACATTCGTTATGCTCAAGAAAACTCCAATCCTGTACCCCTCGATCGTGATGTCGTTGTCCGCATGGGGCGTCGGATCGTACTGGCAAATGTGATGGACGAAGACGAACAAACGGGACTCATCCGCCACGATCCCCAACAGCTAGCCCGGGTCCTGTTACGCTGGTACAGTCGGGTAGAGGGGCTTTGAGGAGAGATGAGGGATGAAGTATAAGGGATGAGGGATGAAATACAAGGGATGAAGTTTTGAGGTTTGCCCTGCTTCCTCTGCTTCCCTTGCCGCCTTAGCCTCACTTGTCCCTCTGTTACCTGCTTCTATCTACAACCAACAACTAACGAACCCTCTGCTCCAACTTATAAAGCAGCCAATGCAGGATCAAGCGACCACTATTTTTCTGTCAGATGCAGCGGCGACGCGATCGCTGGGCGTTGCGCTGGGACAGACGTTGCCAGCAGGAAGTGTGTTGTTGCTAGAGGGTGAACTGGGCAGCGGTAAAACGACGTTGGTGCAGGGCCTTGGGGAAGGGTTGGGCATTCAAGACACGATCGACAGCCCCACCTTTACGCTGATTAATGAATACTTCGAGGGACGTTTACCGCTCTACCATCTCGATTTGTATCGTTTGAACAAAACGGCAACGGCTGAACTTTCTCTAGAAACCTATTGGGATGGCACCGAGGCTGAACTAGGCATCGTAGCGATCGAATGGGCAGAACGCTTACCCTATAAGCCTGCCAACTATTTGGCGATCCACCTGATTTATGATGTGAATAGGGGTCGTCACCTAACAATACGTGCGATCAGTCAGGGCAATAGCGGTCAGGATGATCATGGTCAAGACAATCACGGTCAATGGGATGCTGTTTTAGCTGCGACTGGTGTTTTGGGAGACGACGATCGCCCGTCCACTGTTTATCTGTAAATCCGTACCAAGCCTTCGTCTACAATTTACATCGCAACACTTTACAATTAGAAATGGCGCTGTGAGCGTAGAAAAGGATTCCTTACGGTTCCGAGTGATTGAGATCCAGCTCATACTGGCTACGACAACACCGATTTTCTTAAGTAACGCTTGCAGGTGGTCACCATTAGCGTGTCGCATTTAATTTAGAGAGTAACCATGAAAGACCTCACTCGTTATCGCAATATTGGCATTTTCGCTCACGTTGATGCTGGTAAAACGACCACAACTGAACGCATCCTGAAACTGACAGGCAAGATCCACAAAATTGGTGAAGTACATGAAGGTGCGGCAACGACAGACTTCATGGAACAAGAACAAGAGCGTGGTATCACCATTCAGTCTGCTGCAACAAGCTGCTTTTGGAACGACCACCAACTGAACATCATTGACACTCCTGGACACGTTGACTTCACTATTGAAGTTTATCGCTCGCTCAAGGTGTTGGATGGTGGCGTTGGCGTGTTTTGTGGATCAGGTGGAGTCGAGCCGCAGTCTGAAACGAACTGGCGCTATGCAAACGACTCTGAAGTCGCCCGCATTATCTACATCAATAAGCTCGATCGCACGGGTGCCGATTTCTTCCGTGTTGTCAAGCAAGTGAATGACGTTCTGGCTGCCAAACCGCTGGTTATGGTGCTACCAGTTGGCGTGGAAGAGAAGTTTTCGGGCGTAGTCGATCTGCTGACCCGCAAAGCCTGGATCTGGGATGAATCCGGCGATCCGATGAACTACGTGATCAAAGATGTACCTGCGGATATGGTCGATCAGGTCGAAATGTACCGCGAACAGCTCATTGAACTTGCTGTTGAGCAAGACGATGAGGTCATGGAAAAGTACCTGGAAGGGGAAGAGCCTGACATTGATACCTTGAAGCGCTGTATCCGCAAGGGCACCCGCGATCGAGCGTTCTTCCCCACCTACTGCGGCTCGTCCTTTAAGAATAAGGGCGTGCAGTTGGTGCTGGACGCTGTTGTGGACTATCTGCCCAACCCAATGGAAGTTAAGCCGCAGCCTGAGGTCGATCTAGAAGGTAATGAAACAGGCACGTTTGCTGTTGTCGATCCAGAGAAGCCGCTGCGCGCACTTGCGTTCAAAATTATGGACGATCGCTTTGGTGCCCTGACCTTCACGCGGCTCTACTCCGGCAAGATCACTAAGGGTGACACTATCCTCAATACCTTTACGGGTAAAACCGAGCGGGTCAGCCGACTGGTGGAGATGCACGCTAATTCGCGTGAAGAAATCGACTCGGCTCAAGCGGGCGACATTATTGCGATCGTCGGTATGAAGAATGTCCAAACTGGTCACACTCTCTGCGATCCCAAAAATCCTGCGACTCTAGAGCCAATGGTCTTCCCTGAACCTGTGATTTCGATCGCGGTCAAACCTAAGACCAAAGGTGGCGAAGAAAAAATGGGGATTGCCCTCAGCAAGATGGTGCAGGAAGATCCTTCGTTTCACATGATGACGGATGAAGAAAGCGGCGAAACCATCCTTAAAGGTATGGGTGAACTGCATTTAGACATCAAAGTTGACATTCTTAAGCGCACTCATGGCGTCGAAGTCGAAGTGGGTAAACCACAGGTTGCCTACCGCGAGTCGATTACCAAGCGTCTCGAAGATGGCTACATCCACAAGAAGCAGTCTGGTGGTTCAGGTCAGTATGCCAAGATTAACTACATCATTGAACCTGGCGAACCGGGCAGTGGCTTTCAGTTTGAGTCAAAGGTGACAGGAGGCAGCGTTCCAAGAGAATACTGGCCCGCTGTTGAAAAAGGCTTTGAAAGCTGTATCGAAAAAGGTGTTCTGGCTGGCTTCCCCTGCCTAGACTTGAAGTTCACGCTGACAGAAGGTGGGTTCCACCCAGTTGACTCGTCAGCAATGGCGTTTGAAATCGCTGCCAAAGCTGCGTATCGGCAATCTATTCCTAAGGCTGCCCCGCAGTTGCTTGAGCCGATTATGAATGTGGATGTGTTTACGCCAGATACCTACATGGGTGATGTCATTGGCGATCTCAATCGTCGTCGTGGCATGATGAAATCGCAGGAAACTGGCGCAACGGGTGCCCGTATTAAAGCGGATGTGCCGTTGAGCGAAATGTTTGGCTACATTGGTGACCTGCGTACGATGACCTCTGGGCGAGGTCAGTTCTCTATGTCGTTCTCTCATTACTCTCCATGCCCAAGCAACATTGCTGAAGTGGTCATTAAGGAGGCAAAAGAACGTCAAGCTGCCGCTTCGTAGTGTTGAAGGTATACCTTTGATGTAAGAGGGATAAGCAGGAATCAGAAGCTAGAGGTCAAGGTGATTGAACCTATCTAGCTTCTGGTTCCTTAATGCTGTTTTTGTTTTAACCGGGTGCGTCTAGAGTCTTGTGCGCCGTTTGCGCGACCGCATGTACCAGTAGCCTTAATCCATTCTCTCAGTATTACTTCCCCCGTTCGTTCGCTCTAAATCAGGGTGATGAAAACGGGGGATAGTCTTGCAACGCTTTCAATTTACTCTACCTAGCAGTTTTGCTATCAGCCCGACATCGCGCAGGACTTTTTGGTGTGTGATGATCCAATTTTTCGGCAGTTTGTCGCTATAGGTTTGCTATGGGTTTGTCTTCTCTGCCCACAGAAGTTATTTTGAGCCACTCCTGCTCAACGCTAGGGCATTTGTATTTAGACTGTAATCCTCAACCCGGAGCCTGTCTGGAATGGGAGGGGCAGACCTACTTGATCCTAGAGCGTAGACATCGCTATCAACTGCAGTCGGGGCGCTACCATCTGCATAAAATCGCGCTTTATGTCCAGACGTTTGAGGCATTAGCAGAGGAAAGCTTTAACGATGGGCAAGGGGGGATCGGCGATCGCTCTTGTCGGTATAACGCTCACTCGGCACTGCTTCGGTGTGCTGTTAAGCCTAGTGGACCGTGCGATGGCTGCACTGATTATCAACCCGTTGCGATGTCATAAGCAGTAAAGGCTGTTAATGACATCCAAGCTTGGCTCGTTCTTAGTGTGCAGTTGTTGCGCCCAAGTAGAGTTCGCCAACTTTCGGGTCATTCAGCAGGTCGATACCGCGTCCCTCAAAGCGATCTCGCCCTGCTTCTAAAACGTAGCCCCGGTCTGCCATCTCCAACGCCTTACGGGCGTTTTGCTCTACAAGGACGATCGCGGTACCGCTCTGATTAATGCGTTTAATCTGCTCAAAGACACTGTTAACCAGAATCGGTGACAATGCTGCCGATGGTTCATCCAGCAACAGCAGGCTTGGTTTGAGCATGAGCGCTTTGCCCATTGCTAGCATTTGCCGTTCACCACCTGAAAGCGTGCCTGCCCGCTGACGACGACGACTTGCCAGCGCTGGAAACGTGGTGAAAATTTCATCTTTGAGGGTTTGCAGCGGCACCTTATGTACAAAAGCCCCCATTTCCAGGTTTTCTTCTACCGTGAGCGATCGAAACACGTTGGCGATCTGGGGAATGTAGCCCATGCCAAGCTGCACAATTTGGTCAGGCTTCAGCCCTGCAATGCTTTTGCCTTTGAAGATCAGGCTACCCGTATGCGGAGCCAGTAGCCCAAAAATCGTTTTTGCCAGAGTCGATTTGCCTGCGCCATTCGGACCAATGACAGCAACCAATTCACCAGGATAAAGCTTGAAATTTACCCCTTGCAAGATGTCCAGATCTTTGATGTAGCCAGCAAAGACATTTTGAACTTCGAGCAAGGGATGAGAGTCAGGCATGAGAGGGTGAGGGAGGCGTAGGGGAAGCAGGGGGAGTAGGGGGAGTAGGGGAAGCGAAGAGAGTTTTGGCTGTTGACCAAAACTCAAAACTCAAAACTTTATTCTGGTGTTTCTTGCAAGCTAGGGCGTTCTTCGGGGACGATCGCTCCCTCCACAGGACAGACCTGCAAACAAATGCCGCAATCAATGCAGGTTGCAAAGTCAATCCAGTACCAATCAGTGCCTTTAGTATTTTTACTAGGACCAGGATGGATGCAGGCAACAGGGCAGGCATCCACGCAGTCGGCAACGCCCTCGCAGATATTTGTAACGATCGTATGCGACACAGTGTTCTCTCTAAAAGTTGGGGTTTTTCGGTCGTTGATTGTGGGAAAGAAAGATATTCACAACCAGTAGTTAGTCACTCTGCAATTGCTGGCTGACGGGTTCAGTCACAGTTTTGCCATCGGGCTTCACCCAGGCAACCTGAGCGATGCGACGACGACGGGCATACTCGTGAATAGCAGCGGCATCGCGACCGCCCAGGTCTAATTCGACGGTCGGAGCAGTGGGAGAGTCGCGCAACGTTTGAGCATGGGCGAGAGCCGCCGTGTAAGCCTGTGGGCTATCGGGCACAATGAGCCAGTCACTGGTGGTAGTTTGCTGGGGTAACTGCCCTGTCGGCAACAGAACTTGATGCAGATGCTCAATCTGTAGGGCAAAACCAATACCAGGATGAGTCTGTCCTTCAGGATGATACAGACCCAAAAGCTGATCGTAGCGACCGCCTTGCCCTAGCACTTGTTGTCCTGTTGTGCTGGTGCTGACAACTTCAAAGACAACGCCTGTGTAATAGTCCAGGGTACGGATGAGGCTGAGGTCGAGGATAAGGTTGTCGGCTGGGGGAACGGCAGGATCGGGACGATCGCTCGTTTGAAGCAAGTCCACCAATGATTTTAAGTTGTTGACGGCTTCCTGTTGAGAGGCATCTAAGTCGATTGTAGCGAGGCGTTGCAGCACGTCAGCAGGTCGTCCACGTAGGTCGAGCAGCAGCATTGCCCGTTCGCGCAGTGCTGGCGACATAGGGAGTGCTTCTAGCGTGAGTCGATCGAGCCTGGCAATTGCCTGCCTGACCTTATCGCGTAGGGCGGTAGGAAAGATCGAAAGGAGCGATCGGGTGAGTCCAGCTTCGCCCAAAATCACTGACCACTGCTGCAAGCCTAAGTTGCGAAGACAGTCCAGCACTAGCAGCAACACTTCTGCATCTGCCAGCAGCCCACCCGCACCAACCAGCTCTACACCTGCCTGATAAAACTCCTGCTGCCGACTATAGCCGCCTTCTGACGCTCGTCGAAACACGTTGGCATTGTAGTAAAGACGCAGGGGATGGGTAGAGCCTGCCATCCGGGTAACGGCGGTACGGGCGATCGATGCCGTCAGTTCTGGACGCAGACCGAGCTGCTCATCGTCTGCCTCTTGGAGTTGGAGAACGGTCGATCGTTGGATAGCTCCGCCTGCCATGAGAGTATCCAGCCGTTCTAACGTCGAAGTGATGATGCGGTGATAGCCCCAGCGCTGAAACACCTGCTGGAGGCGGTCTTCAATCCAACGCTTTTGAGCTACATCCAGAGGTAGTAAATCTCTGGCACCCGCTGGGGGTTGATATACCATTACTTTTTCTTCCCGCCAAACAGACCAAATAGACCACCACCTGACTTGTCATCCTTCTTTGCTGACGTTGCTTTTGGTGGAGATGCCTTAGCCTTTGCAGCCGTGCCAGCTCCTTTGCTAGCCGGATTTTGAGCACCCTCTAACTGCTGTTTGCCTTGCTGCGCCATTGGATCTTCCGGGTCGAGCTGCAATGCTTTATTGAAGTGAATCTTTGCCATTGTCCCTTGATTTTGCTTCAGGTAAATCATACCCATTAAGCTATGACAACGACTGTTATTAGGGTCAGCTTGAAGCGCATCGCGTAATTCCAGGGTTGCCTGAGCGAAATTACTCTTGGCAACATATGACTCGGCGCGACGATAGTATTGGTCAGCCTGCGATTCGCGCGGTGGTGGTGGGGCAGGGGCAGAAGCCTGCGACGATCGTACTCCCACACCGGAATCAGGGATATTGCTGCCTGTGTACAGTACTTTTTTCTCCCCTGTTTTGAGTTCACCTGTTGACTCTTTACGCATCAGATAAACCAGATTTAACTCGCTCAACTGAGCCGTTATTTCCAGCATCTGGTCTAATTCCTCATACTGCCTGGATGCCAAATCTTTAAGTGATGTCGCATAGAAGTGATCAGGGTTAGCAGTGGTAGAGAGCTGTTTTGCCAGGTTGCCGAGTTCTAGCTCGCTCTGCTGTCTTAGCCCTTGCTGCCCTTTGAGCTTCAGCATGATCATGTATTCACTGCGATCGCGTTCCTGCGAGAGTTTTTCCCAGGCGGGGTTGACCAGCTTCGACAACAGCTCGCTTGCCTGCTGCCGTGCTGCTTCCGTTTCAGAAGCCGCGCTGTCTGGGTGTAGTCGTCGAGCAATTTTGAGGTATCGCTTACGAATATCTTTAATTTCAGCATCCACAGCTACTCCCAAGATGGCGTGATTGTCTGTGAAGTCTAGAAGAAATAGTCCGCGCTCAATTTGGAAAGACATGGTGCAACCCGCTTGCCTGCCGTGAGAAATTCCTTCTAGTGTAATACCCACTGGGCAAGCTGAATGCTAGCGTAGCGTACCAAACTGACGAGAAAGAAAAGCTAGGTCTGCTGTTTTGATACCAATTTAATTTTTTGTTTATAAGAAATATGGCAGGCGGTAAAACCCATTCCTGCTCCCTACTCCCTACTCCTTACTCCCCACGCTGCTAACGGCGGCACATCCTGCAATGCCTGGCTCAAACTGATATGAAGCGGTCCGTTGGTTGCCAGGATACGTCCAGAACTAATGTTAAGTGGGCTGCGATCGTATGCTGTCACGGTGCCCCCGGCTTCTTCGACCAGCACGATCCCGGCTGCCATATCCCAGGGCGATAGTCCACGTTCCCAGTAGCCATCGAGGCGACCGCAGGCGATGTATGCTAAATCCAGGGCAGCAGAACCGCTACGCCGTACGCCCTGGGTGAGATGGGTTAAGTGACAAAATTCAGCGTAGTTGTTGTCCGTGGTTTGGCGACGATCGTAGGCAAAGCCCGTGACTAGCAAACTTTTCTCTAGTGCAGCTGTGTCTGACACGCGGATGGGACGACGGTTGCGTGTAGCTCCGAACCCTTTGGCAGCACGAAACAACTCCTCCCGAAACGGATCAAAGATTGCCCCCACTTGCGGTATGCCGTCAATGAGCAGTCCGACTGAAACGGCTGAAGCAGGGTACTGGTGAGCATAGTTAGTGGTGCCATCGAGCGGGTCGATCGCCCACAGATAAGCACTCTCTTGATTGCCCAACGAACCTGATTCTTCCGCCAGGATTTTGTGATCAGGTACATGACGATGCAAAATCTGCAAAATCGCGGCTTCGGCTGCTTTATCTGCTTCTGTCACTAGATCGCCGGGGCGACCTTTCTCTTCGATCGCCTCCAGGTTCCCCCAGTAATCTTGCAAAATGGCACCCGCTGCTAGCGCGGCTTCTGTAGCAACATCAAGAAAAATTTGGAGCTGGTTAGAATCAGAAATCATATGGCAGATAAGGAGTAGAGGGTTACGTTCATTCGGCTTTCAGCTTTTTTCCAACTGCCTACTGCTTATTGTCTCTTTTCGTAACCAATAAAGATGCTTTAGCTTCTCACTTTCTCACTCTTCTCCGCTACCGCCGCCGCTGGCTGCGAAACTCTGCTGGGCTGACTCGCATGGACTGATCGGCATTCCAGATGCCCAAACCTAAAACTCTAGCGCGCTCTTGGGCACGGGCAAGCCGTTGATCATACTTACTATTGGGCAGATGCGGTGTCGCTAACGCATAGCCGTCTGCGACTAACGCTTCGTTGAGTAGTACGCTGCCTTGCCAAACGTAAGCCAGTCGCCGCCCGATCTCATCACGTGGTTCAGCATCGGTTTCCAACCGCACTGTCTGGTGAAACAGGCGTTTTTCTAAGTGAGCTTTTGCTGCTGTGCCCCAGGGTTGTTGCCCAACATCAGGCACGTCGATTCCTTCTAACCGAATGCGCTCGGTCAGATCAGGTTGGGTCGGTACGCCTGCCACTTCAAACTCTCGTCCATTCAAGATTTGCTTGACTTCAGCATGAAAACCTTGTGACGAAGCCGCAGGCTGACAGCCAGTAAGGAAGATTAAAACGGCAAGCTTAAAAATTAAGCTTTTCCAGCGTACCCAAGCAACCCCTTTTGCATCGTCCATACTCTAGTCTTCATCTAGCGGCAGTCCTGCTTTTATTTTGCCCTTGCCAAAGTAGCGACCAAACTGAAGCTCGTAAACTTCATCTTCATCTTGAGTTTCGACCTCAAGGTCAGAGCGAGCATAGCTGACACACAGCAGCGCATAGCCTTGTTTCTGAAGCTTGGGCGATAAACCCATTGCTTCCGGCTGATAAAGCTCTCCAGTGATGACGCGTACCGCGCAGGTAGTGCAGGCACCGTTGCGGCAGGCAAAGGGCAGTTCTATACCTTGTGCTTCCGCTGTGTGCAAAATGTAGCGATCGTCCGGTACCTGCACGCTGTGGAGTTGATTGGTGCGACGATCGCGAATACGGACAGTGTAGAAATGCGCCATAGCTTAAGCGTTAAGATTGCTGCTGATCAACGATTGGTTTTAGAAGCCGAGTGAACGCACGTTAGCTTGCAGCTTTGACTCGACTTTTTTGGAGAAGCAAGCCATAGCTTTGAACGTTCCCCTTCTCTTACCAATCCCATGTCTAAAGTTTACCTGGTTCTGCTAGGATAATAATTCTGTGACTGATGACACAGCACAGCGATGTGGAGAGATGGCCGAGTGGTTGAAGGCGCAGCACTGGAAATGCTGTTTAGGGCAACTTAACGAGGGTTCGAATCCCTCTCTCTCCGTTCTTGAAATTTATACACAGAGGTGGTTTCAGCTTTTTCGGAAAGTTGATATACCTACTAAATAAGGCTTCACGCCCTCAATACTTTTTGATCATGTGTCCGTTGATTGCAGTTGAGGCTTTTTAGCTGTCTGTCTATCACATATCAATTGGCGCAGCAGCAATGAGAAGGACAGCTTATGCTAGGGGCGATCGCAGGCGACATCATCGGTTCCATTTACGAATTTGCGAACGTCAAGACAAAGGACTTTCCGCTGTTTAGCGATCGCAGCGCCTTTACAGATGATTCCATTCTGACGGTGGCGATCGCGGATGCCATTTTGCACAACGGCGATTATCGTCAGACCTTGCAAGCATACGTCCGCCGCTACCCCAATCCAATGGGCAGCTATGGCGGCAGATTTTCTGCCTGGGCAGCGTCAGATGCCTTAGAACCCTATAACAGTTGGGGCAACGGTTCTGCGATGCGAGTCAGCCCCGTTGGCTTTGCCTTTAATGATCTGGAAACCGTGTTGCAAGTGGCAAAAGACACGGCTGAAGTGACCCACAACCACCCGGAGGGCATCAAAGGGGCACAGGCAACGGCAGCCGCGATCTTTTTGGGTCGTACTGGACATGGTAAAGCGGGCATCAAAGCCTATATTGAGACGCAGTTTGGCTATAACCTGGATCGAACGGTCGATACGATTCGCCCAACGTATCGCTTCAATGAGTCTTGCCAGGAAACCGTACCAGAAGCGATCGTTGCCTTTCTAGACTCTACTGATTTTGAGGACGCGATTCGCAATGCAGTGTCTTTGGGGGGCGATACCGATACACTCACCTGCATTACGGGTGGCATTGCTGAAGCCTTTTATGGCGATGTCCCAGCGGCGATCGCGCAGGAAACGATCGCTCGACTCGATCGACATTTGAACGGCATTGTCGAAAAGTTCGCGACGCAGTATGGCAAAAACCCTTAGCAGGCAAATAGACTAGTAGACGGCTAGAGTAGAAATAATTGCAGGTAAAGTGCTAGCTGAACAGGACTGCTGGCGGTAAACAGGCTTTCCTACACTAGCCTTCGCTGCCGCGCAGACCTTGACCTACACGAAACCTGAGTATAATGACCAACTCACAACTCGTAAACTTTTACTTAGGGCAGAGTCCTGATACAGAAGGGCGCAAAATCGAGAGCATTTGGGCGTGGGATGATATGTGGCTGGAACACGAGCATACCTATATTCAGTGGCTCTTCCCGCTTACTGAAAAGAGCCGCTTTAATCCAGACGCTCCTGTGCTAACTAAGGTCGATATTGAGACATTTAACGCGAGTGACGACCTCAAAAACCGTTTGCTCAAGTCATTCAAGCATCTATTGCGGTTTTACGGCTTGCAGTATGCTGAAGACAATGGTGCAATTAGCGTTACAACGGCTGAAACGTTTCCAGCGCGACGAGAGAACTGGTTGAACTGGGGCAACCACAATCACCTTCGCATCACTAGAATTTTGACTAGCTTACGACTGCTAGGGTTGGACGCTTACGCGCAAGCCTTTTTCCAATGTCTCACTCAGATTTATAAGACTACATCTGATGCAATCGATTCGCGTAGTTACGCCTATTGGAAAGATGCTGTCAGCAAAGTGCTGTAGTGCTTCAAGGTTGCGTTAAGTGGTATGGAGTCTCTAAGCACAAACATAGACCTGAATTTGGTTGTGCTTCGTTCTGTTGATCTAGAAAGAGCACTCCGTTTCTATGCAGCATTGGGGATAGCGTTGTCTCGTGAGCAGCATGGCTCTGGACCAGAACATCTAGCCGCTACGATCGGTACGCTTGTGCTAGAAATTTATCCACAGGGTAGTGCAAACAAAACGCTAGGAGTTCGTCTTGGCTTTCGGGTCAAATCTTTGGTGACGACGATCGCACGTTTGCAGGCGATTAACGGCGTGATTGTATCGCCAATGCAGGAGAGCCAGTGGGGGTTACGGGCTGTGGTCTCTGATCCAGATGGACATCAGCTAGAGTTGGTTGAAGGGAACCGCTAGCTACTTTACTAAACTGTTAGCGATCAACCGTCAAATATGTCTGTAACTGCTGATTGCGTTGATTGGTGAGTCGCGTTAAGCATTGATTACGTGCTGCGTTGCCACCGCCGCTTGCCTCAAAGCCACAGGCAGAGTCACGAAAAGCAATCCAGGCAAATTGGGCGGTTGCTAGTTTGCGTTTGCGATCGGGTTCTAACCCTTGCCTGAGTTTTTGGTAAAGCTGATTAAGCTGACGATCGGCTATTTTATAGCTGACACCACTCGTACGCTGCCGTCCGGACAGATAGGCTTTCAAATCAGTGGTGCGCTGTTGTGTCACATGCCCTTTACACCCTGAGACGATCATGGGTTGCATCGAGCCGCCTTCTACCAGACTACCCACAAAGGTGCATTCCATATCGCGAAATTTAATCCAGCGCAGTTGAGCATCGGTCAGCTTTTGGCGGCGCATGGCGGAAAGATTAGGCATTAGCGCTTGATAAGCGCGATTTAAGGCGCGATCGGCTGCTTCATATCTCAAGTCAGTACAGAGGTTCATCACTGTCTGGGTTGGAGGGTTGTTGCAATCGGGTTGCTGGGCAATAAGCGATTCTCCCTCAAAGAGGCTCTGCCAAGGCGCTGATAGTAACGTGTTTGCAGCCAGTTGGGTTGCCTGACTGAGGACGATAACACTAGCTAGACCAGCCAGAGCGGTGTAAAGCCCAAAGCGATTGATAGACGTTGACATAGACGTTGGCAGAATGATGACATTGTGTGGTGGCAACAGACTGCTTCAACAGGTGTCAGAGCAATTCCCGACGCAGGCAGAGCGCGATCGCGTAAAGAGATATGTGCAGGTGGCAGTTCTAAGCATTCTGTGTCAAACCTGGTTTTAAATAGTAGTAGGGTTTTTGTGCCAGTTGGAGCCGTCCGCGACCAAACGCGGTTACACTCCAGTAAGCTTTAAACCGATCATTTTCTAGCTGCGATTTGAGTTGAGCCTATGAAGTCCTATCTGGCGGCTGCTGTGCAAATGACCAGCCTGCCTAATCTCGAAAAAAATCTAATTCAGGCAGAAGAATTAATTGACCTGGCGGTGCGTCGGGGCGCTGAACTGGTTGCTTTGCCAGAAAACTTCTCGTTTCTGGGTGACGAACACGAAAAACTGGCTCAAGCAGAGACGATCGCCGCTGCCAGCGAAAAATTTCTCAAAACGATGGCGCAGCGCTTTCAGGTGACGTTACTAGGCGGCGGTTTTCCAGTGCCCGTCGGTAACGGCAAGGTTTACAACACAGCGTTGCTCATTGACCCCAGTGGAGCAGAATTGGCGCGATACGAAAAAGTGCATCTGTTTGATGTCAACGTCCCCGACGGCAACACGTATCAGGAATCAGGCACTGTGCTGGCAGGTATACAACTACCACCTATGCATCCGTCTAAGGAACTCGGCAACCTGGGGCTATCAGTTTGTTACGATGTCCGCTTTCCAGAGCTTTATCGTCATCTCGCGCAAATGGGTGCAGAAGTGTTGTTTGTTCCTGCTGCCTTTACGGCGTTTACAGGCAAGGATCATTGGCAGGTGCTACTACAAGCACGGGCGATCGAAAACACTTGCTACGTTCTGGCTCCCGCTCAAACGGGACGACACTACGCCATGCGCCAAACCCACGGACATGCAATGGTGATCGACCCCTGGGGCATGGTGCTAGCCGATGCTGGGAATGAACCGGGCGTGGCAATCGCGGCGATCGAACCCTCTCGGTTAGAACAAGTCCGTCGTCAAATGCCCTCTTTGCAGCATCGGGTCTTCCTCTAGAGGTTAGCCGTGTTGCGGAAGATGTAAGCGCAAAACGCTTGTCTGCCACCGTTCAGGCAACGGCTTACGAACTAAACAACGTCCCTTTCGCCACTTACACCACTTAACCTTCTGCCATAGAAACTGTACATTGGGAGGGAAAAATTATTTCCAGAGCCAATGGTAGATTGCATGACTTGGTTAATGGTTCCAGCCGCAACCGACAAGGCTAGCTGGTTAGGCACATCGCTACTGGCAGCAGTGGAGGCGGGTGCTGTTGCCAGCGAAGTGGAGGCGAGTAACGGCTCTCTGGTTTTAGCTGGAGTGCTGTTAAGCCTGGTTGTTATCTTTTTGGCAAGCAAAATCGGTGGGGAACTGTGCAACCGCATTGACCTGCCGCCTGTGCTGGGAGAGCTGGTAGGTGGTGTGGTGGTTGGGGTGTCGGTACTGAATCTGCTGGTGTTTCCAGAGGGGGGCGAAGACGGTAGCCACTCGCTGATTATGAGCCTGATGCAGATGACGGCACACCTTAGCCCAGCCGCACTTACGTCTGTATTTGAAGCACAGAGTGAGGTCATCTCCGTTCTGTCAGAGGTAGGGGTGATCATTCTGCTGTTCGAGATTGGCTTGCAGTCTGATTTGAAGGAACTGCTGCGGGTCGGACCTCAGGCAACCGTTGTGGCAGTCGTTGGCGTTACGGCTCCGTTTGCTCTCGGAACAGCTGGACTGATCGTGATCTTTGGTATTCCAACCGTGCCTGCCATTTTTGCTGGAGCCGCCTTGACAGCTACGAGCATCGGCATTACAGCCAAAGTGCTAGCAGAAATGCAGCGTCTAAGTACGCCCGAAGGTCAGATCATCATCGGTGCGGCAGTGATGGATGATGTGCTGGGCATCATTGTTTTAGCAGTGGTCGCCAGCCTTGCAAGAGATGGCAAGGTGGAGCCAGCCAATGTGGCTTACCTGATTTTTAGCGCG
Source organism: Phormidium sp. FACHB-592 (assembly GCF_014695795.1). Taxonomy (NCBI): domain Bacteria; kingdom Bacillati; phylum Cyanobacteriota; class Cyanophyceae; order Oscillatoriales; family Oscillatoriaceae; genus Phormidium; species Phormidium sp. FACHB-592. The sequence continues at coordinate 110,756 of NZ_JACJOZ010000074.1, read as the reverse complement.
GGTGTCTTTTTAGTCGGCTCAATTTTAGTCGGTCGCTTCCTCAGCCCGTTTTTTGTGGCGTTAGTAAATGGGATGAAGACGCGGGGGCATTTGTTACTGGTTTCCCTGATTTTTGCGTTCATCCTTGCGTATATTGCCGCAGTCATTCAGCTAGAAGCGATTTTAGGTGCCTTTGCAGCAGGACTGGTATTGGCGGAAACGGAGAAACAGCGAGAGCTAGAGGAAAAAGTTCTCCCGATCGCCGATATGCTAGTGCCCGTCTTTTTTGTTGTTGTTGGCGCTCGCACTGACTTGAGCGTGCTGAATCCGCTGGTGCCCGAAAACCGCGCCGGGTTAATCATTGCTACCTTTTTGCTGGCGGTTGCCATTTTTGGGAAGGTGATCACGGGGTTCAGCGTTTTTGGGATGCCAGGCATCAATCGGTTGGCGATCGGCGTTGGCATGATTCCTCGTGGTGAAGTGGGTCTGGTGTTTGCCGCAGTAGGGTCTGAAAGCGGTGTCCTCTCCAAGCCCTTAGAAGCTGCCGTGATTGTGATGGTGATTTTGACTACCTTCATGGCTCCACCGTTGCTGCGTGTTGTGTTTAGCCAATCCGATCAGGCTACTGCTACAGCTCTGGGAGTGCAAACAAATCCGTCTGTCACCTTAAATCCAGGTTTGGTCGATTTAGAGAATGTAGAGCCAAAATCGGAGTAGCGTAGAAAATCCGATCGCACAATTCACACATCGGTTATATTCTTACAGACGTTTCGTGTCGTAGATGTTACCGCTACCCATCGCTGACCGCTCAGAACGCTTAGTGATGACAGCTTTTCGCGCTCACAAAGCTAAATGCTGGCACTTTCGTTGACAAACTTAGATCACTGCCTTGAAACGCAACTGTTCATCGTGGAGCATTCAGAACGGAGGTTAACGACTGGCGATCGTGTCACTGTGTGATGGCAAAGCACTGTCATGGTATGCCTGGTGGATCTCATAAATGGGAAAAACCTTAGACATGAAACTAAATCGCTGCCGTCGCGTCAGGCATCTGTACGCGTCGCTTAGCCACTAACGGCAGTAAGGCGGTTCCACTTAAAAACAACCGGATTAGTTGTTTGGCATAGCGGAATGGTTGAATAGAAGGCTCTTAACATCAGCCACTGCTTGAGAACAGTGCTGATAGTCGTTGGCTCTCATTGGGTAGAGATACTGTCACCTAATGCCTAGGTCGCGACTGCTGGTTGTTCAGCCGCCTTGAAGGTGCGATCGGCACCCATTTAAGCGATCGTCCCCGTGTGAGGAGAATTGGTTAGAAAAGAATCCTTGGCTGATGTTCAGCTCTTTGAGAAATTGACGATACACCGTGAAACATCTTCCCCATTTTCTGCTCACTGCTACTTCTCTCTTGCTCCTTGCGGCTCCAGCGCAAGCCTCGCGGCTAGAATCCTGGCGATTTGACTCGACCAACAATCAGTTGGAATTCACGACTGATGAAGATGTGCAGCCTAAAGCACAGTTAATTTCTGATCCTACCCGTCTGGTGATTGACTTGCCAGGGGTTATCCTCGGTCGTCCTGCCTCTACGCAGTCCTATGGCGGTGCTATTCGCTCGGTGCGTTTGGGGCAGTTCGATCGTAGTTCGGCACGGCTGGTAGTAGAACTGGCTCCTGGTTATACGATCGACCCCAATCAGGTACGTTTTCGAGGTATTACAGCGCGTCAGTGGACAGTGCAGCTACCAACGCCCCAACTGGTATCCACAGGCGTAGCCACTCCCCCAATTGGCCGCTTGCCTGGCAGTACCAACCAGACGGGCAGCACTCAAATACCAGGCAGCACTCAAATACAGAGTGTACGGGTCACGCAAGATGGTATTTTCGTGCGTACCAATGGTGGCTCACCAAAGCTGGATGTGCGCCGGAGCAGCGATCGCGGTCAAATTACAGTGGATGTAGAGGGCGCAACCATCGCCCTGGCTGCGACACGCGATTTGCTAGTCAACCGTCTGGGCGTTAACCGCATTACGCTTAACCAACAGCAAGCCTCACCGCCTGTTGCCCGCATTACGCTCAGTGTCGATCGCTCCAGCCCCGACTGGCAAGCGTCCGTCAGCAGTGCTGGTGGTTTAGTGCTACTGCCGTCCGGTCCTGTTGCAGCCGGTGGCGTTAGTCGTCCGTCAGCCAATCTTCCTGCTGCGGCTCGTCCGGGTACATTGGCAACGATCGAATCCGTCGCGCTAGAAAACAACGACACCCAGCTAATTGTCCGTGCTAATCAGCCGTTGCGATACACCACCGGATGGGATCGAACCACAGGTGCGTATCGCGTCACGATTAATGCCGCCCAGCTAGCCAAGAATGTTAAGGGACCGCAGCTTCAGGCTTCTAGCCCTGTACTTCAACTGCGGCTGCGCCAGGAAACTGCGAATACGGCTGTTATTCTAATCACACCTGCGTCTGGCGTGCAGATTAACGACCTGAATCAGCCGAGCCAGCAAACGTTAGCGCTACAACTTCAGCGTAATCGCCCGTCTGTTGCCCCATTGCCCAATCCCTCTACTGCCAGCATTCCTGTCCCTACGCCGCCTCGCACTAACCCCTTACCGCCCCGAACAAGTCCTCCTAATCCCGTCATTCCTAGAGCAACGAATGGGCGACCCGTTATCGTGATCGATCCGGGGCATGGGGGACCTGACCCAGGCGCGATCGGCGTAGGTGGGCTGCAAGAAAAAGGCGTTGTGCTAGATATTAGTCAGAAGGTCGCCACTATTCTTGAACAGCAGGGCATACAAGTCGTCATGACACGCAGCGACGATCGCGATCTTGACTTGGAGCCTCGTGTGCAACTGGCGCAACGGGTTGATGCCACGGCGTTTGTGAGTATCCATGCTAATGCCATTAGCTTGAGTCGACCAGATGTTAACGGTCTGGAAACCTACTACTATCAGAGCGGTTTGGATCTAGCACGCTCGATCCACCAAAGTGTGTTGGAAGGCACAGGTGTCCCAGACCGGGGTGTGCGATCATCTCGCTTCTACGTGCTGCGCCGCACTTCGATGCCGTCTGTACTGGTAGAAGTTGGCTTTGTCACCGGGCGAAATGATGCTGCTAGACTGGCTGATCCAAACTTTCGCAACCAGATGGCAGGGGCGATTGCCCGTGGCATCTTGCGGTATCTGGGGCGTAGTTCCTAAACTTTGCAAAAAACAGAATTTGTGAGAATTTGGGGCTTGGCGCGTAATAAGTGACTGCTTTAGTAATTGGATTACCTCGCAGCCTTCGAATAATAACTAAAAGCTAGCCAGCTTAGCCGCAATTAAAGTGTTTGTATGAGTAGGAGGTGTGTGGAGTGTCAAGTAAACGTTTCGCAGATAGCCAAGCCAGCATAGGTCAAAGTTCTGCCCCCATCGGGTTGTTTGATAGCGGTGTCGGTGGTCTAACAGTGCTGCGCGAAGTGTATCGTCAGTTGCCCTCTGAGTCAGTCATTTACTTCGGCGATACAGCGCGGTTGCCCTATGGGAAGCGATCGCCCGCCGAAATCTTGCAGTACGTCCGGGAAATCCTGACCTGGATGGAGCAACAGGGCACCAAAATGGTCATTATGGCGTGCAACACCAGTTCTGCATTGGCGCTGGAAGCGGTGCGTTCCGAATTTAGTGTCCCTGTGTTAGGGCTGATTTTGCCAGGAGCCAGAGCCGCCGTGCAACAGGGGCGCCGCATTGGTGTCATTGCTACCCCTGCCACTGCTGCTAGCCGAGCCTATAGCCGCGCCATTCTTGAAATTAATGCAGACACCGAGGTGTGGGAAGTAGGCTGCCCTGAATTTGTGCCGTTGATCGAAGCTGATCGACTGCATGACCCGTATACGACTGCGATCGCCCAAGCGTACCTCGAACTACTTCTTCAGCAGCAAATTGACACTCTCGTCTACGGCTGTACCCACTATCCTTACTTAGCGCCCATCCTGCGTCAGCTCTTGCCAGCCAGCGTCAAACTAGTTGATCCTGCCGTTTCAGTCGTTGCTGCTGCGGCTCAAGAGCTAGATTTACTCGCGCTTAGAAATCTCCGCCTGCCGACACCCACTCGCTTTTGTGTCAGCGGTTCCCCACAGACATTTAGCCAACTGGCAGCACCCTGGTTAGGCTATACGCCGATCGTCGAATCAATCGTTCCGGCTCAGTTAATTGCTCAAGCGCCTATTTTAGAAGCCATTGATTAAACCCTTTGCGATCGCTGAATGAGCAACTTCCCGCGCCAATGCTGACTGCTTCAAAACAGCATCGGCAGTGTGTTTAACCTCTACTAAGTAGACGCAATAAATGATCGTGCTGTGCAACCGTAAACCGCTTACCTGTCATCGCCTCGTTGTATTGGGAATGAGGCACAGCTTTCAAAGCAATCACACTTACCTCAAAAATGAGAGAACTACCTATGTTAGAGACAGCACTTCGAGTTTTTCTCCAGTGCAAGTAATGCAGAATGGAACTGAACGTTGGCTGAGCCGCACTGCTAAAAGCTTAATCTGCAAAATGCTTATAACCCATGCTGACACGACGTTGGACTCTCTGCACAAGCCCTTTGACAAATGGTTGCTTTTTGCGAAAGCAGCGTTTGAGCATACTGACAAGCTTGCTCAAACGCGACAAAAAGGAAGTTTTATGTTCTAGAGGTCGGTAGTTTAGCTTAAGATAGATGGAGAATAGTTAAAGTTTCGTAATCTTATCATCTCGCCTGAGTCGGACATCCATGACCTCAGCTACTTCCTTATTTTCTCCTGTCGAAGCAGATTTGCAGGCGTTAACGGACAACCTCAAGAACCTCATCGGGGCACGCCATCCGGTTTTGTACGCCGCCGCCGAGCATCTCTTCGGAGCGAAGGGAAAGCGAGTCAGACCCGCGATCGTGTTTCTCGTTTCGCGTGCCACTATGCTCGACCAGGAGATTACGCTTCGCCATCGGCGGTTAGCTGAAATCACTGAGATGATCCACACAGCAAGCCTGGTTCATGACGATGTTGTAGATGAATCAGAACTGCGTCGCGGTGTGCCAACTGTTCATAGTAGCTTTGGCAACCGGATTGCTGTGCTAGCAGGCGATTTCTTATTTGCTCAATCATCCTGGTATCTGGCGAATCTGGATAACCTGGAAGTGGTCAAACTGCTGTCACAGGTCATTATGGATCTGGCAGAAGGTGAAATTCAGCAGGGGCTGAATCGCTTTGCGACCAGCCTGTCAATCGATGAGTATTTGGAGAAAAGCTACTACAAAACGGCTAGTTTGCTTGCCAACAGCGCTAAAGCTGCTGCGACTTTGAGTGAGGCTCCCCCAGCGCTTGCAGAGGATTTATTTCACTATGGTCGCCATATTGGGCTAGCCTTCCAAATTATTGATGACATTCTGGATTTTACAGGTTCGACAGACGCGCTAGGCAAACCAGCCGGCTCTGACCTGAAAAGTGGTAACTTAACAGCGCCCGTCCTTTATGCTCTTAAAGAGAAACCCTATTTAGAAGCCTTGATTGAGCGCGAATTTGCCCAAGCAGGTGACTTAGAGCAAGCGTTACTGCTGGTACGCGATAGTCAGGGTATTGAGCAATCGCGAGCGCTAGCAACTCAGCATACACGCAGCGCGATTGAGCATTTGTCTAACCTACCACCATCCGAATCACGGCAGGTTTTGGTAAAACTGGCAGACTATGTTCTGAGCCGTCTCTACTAGCCCCTAGCCCGCACTGCTGCTAGTACTACTCTGAGAAAGTGCCGCCAGGAAAGGGTTGCTTGTAAATTTGTAAAATGCTGTGCCAGTCGCAATAAATTTGGGTGGCGGGGAAACCAAAGTGGTAGTGGTCTAAGCCGAAATGGTGCTCGTAGCACTGCTTTTTGTGGTTGCTCAAACAGGTACGCATTGTGTACGACTCCACGTCCGGACGCAATGGTCTCTAGTGAGTTTTCTGGAAACGCCCCCCACGGTAAGGCACCCAGCGAAAAAATAACGCCTGACCAGACATTGACCCCAATCGCGCCATAGCGTAGTCGGTCGATCGCCGTCTCAACTTCAGTATTCCACTTCGCCTGCGTTTGCGAATCGACTAGCAGCGTGCAGGACAAATTGCCCCAGACCTGCTTATTCACAAAGTCAACTGCCTGCGTCAAGAAGACTCCTGTGTTGGCGGCATCCAGGCTTACGTCTGCCAGCACTCCACAAAACGCCTCTTGGGTAAGCGCATACTCCCCGGCATTAGCTGGTATCCCTGGAATGACCGTCCACGGAATAACAGCGTTGTCCATCGGCTCATCCGAAGGCTTAAGCACGATCGCCTGCGGATACTGTGCTAAAAACGCTTGATAACGCTCTTGTGCACCGGGATAGTAAGCCACTCGTGTTGGCGTTTGAGCTAACTCTTGCCGCAACTGCGACCAAAAAGCGTCTCGTTGTGCCCAATTACTGGCTGTGATAACGACCTTTGCTGCGGCACAGTTGAAGCTAGCGTTGTGAGTCACCATACCGGCTATGTGTCGTGCTTGAAACGCCAGATCTGCCTCTGACCAGACACCTGGGATAACAATCACCGGAGTGACACAACCCAGCTCAGAGGTGATCGGTTTCGTCAGTAACGGTTGTTGTGCTGCCTTGCGCTGTGACTGCTCAACGGGTGTCGCGCCCCAGACGATCGCGTCATGGGTGTGGTGTGACCCTGTAATGTGAATGGTTTGAACCAGCGGATGCTGACAAAGATGGCAACCCAACTCGGCTCCTCCATAAACAATTTCAAGGAAACCATCCTGCCGCAATGATTGAAACGCCGTTTCTAGAATGACTCCCATGTACTCGTTCACAGGATTCATTTTGAGTAAGACGACAGCATCTTCAGCAAACAGCTTGTAAAGGGCATCAAGCGGTGCGATTGATGATACATTGCCTGCTCCCAGTACCAGCGCCAGGGTGCCAGCAGTTAGCTTTTGCCGATACACTAATCCTTGTGTTGGCAGTTGTCCCGGTTGTAGCCATACCTCTCCCCTAAAGCCAAGCCACAGCAAACGATCGATCACATTGTCGGGAAAGACCTGCGCGACCCATTGCCCGTTTCGCAAGTGCTGCTGTACGGGTGGCGGTTGCCCGTTTGCCTTTAGAGCCGTCATCAACGAGCGTAGATACGCCATCGTTGCGATCGGTCCAACAAACCATTCTTCTCCAGCTAACATTGCTGCTGGATCAATACCTTTGGCACGGCACGCCGCCGCCGCCCACGCTGGTGCTACTGCTTTCACATCCTCCAGGCAGCGTTGCAGACAAAGAATACGATCAGGAATACTAACGTGCAACCAGCGATCCTTACGCTCAGTAAGACGAGCAGCGATCGCATCTGCCTGCTCAAATGTTGTAGCGGTCACTGACATAACCTGCGCCTAGCGGGATTAGCAGTTACAGCGACAAAACCATTCAAAACCTCGGGAGTAGAGAGTGAGGAATCGGGAGTAGGGTAAAACTCAACACGCCTCATTCTTCATCCTTTAGACCTCATCCTCACTTCTCTGTCATCATCCACGACCCATCCCACTCCTCTGGTGGCGGATTTTTGAGCCAGTGCTGGCAGCGTTCCAGATGCAGGTTGGCAGATTTGTCGTCTTTGTCGATCTCCAGCACCATACCAAAGGCACCCATTGCCAGGGGGAATTTGCGATCGCGGTAGTGCTTTAGCCCAGTGCCGTAATACTCAATAATACGTTTTTTAGCGTCAGGGATAGGCTCTGATTGTAGCCCTACTAATTCGTAGACGGCGACAGGGCGATTTTTGCCTTTGACTTTGATGTAATCAAGTTCGCGCGTCCAGATGCGATCGGCACAGGGTTTGAATGTGTTCTCGCTAATTACAATATCAATGCCATATTGCTTACTGGCGCTTTCAAGCCGCGATCCCAAGTTAACACCATCGCCGATCGCGGTGAACTCCATCCGCTTACTAGAGCCAATATTGCCACTGATGACGCTATCAGAATTGATACCAATGCCGATTTTGATCGGTGGTTGGTTCTCAGCAAGGCGATCGGCATTAAAGAGTGTCAGGCGACGACGCATTTCGATCGCGGTTTGTACTGCCATCCAGGCATGGTCATCCAGCGGCAGCGGTGAGCCAAACACAGCCATAATGGCATCGCCAATGTATTTGTCGAGGGTGCCCTTGTGTTGAAAGACTGCATCCACCATCGACTCGAAGTACTTGTTGAGCATTTCGACGACAGCTTCGGCTTCCAGCGTTTCAGTCAGAGTGGTGTAGCTGCGGATGTCGGAAAAGAGGACAGTGACATCTTTGCGATCGCCGCCCATTTTTGCTGCATCAGGATTTTCGAGAAGCTGTTCGGCTAGCTCTTGAGTCATGTAGCGATACATCGTGCTTTTGAGCCGTTTTTCATCGCTAATGTCATCCATCACCACCAATGCACCCGATACCGTCGCCGCATCTTTGGCATCAGCGATCGTGTTGATCGAGATATTAATGCTGTGTTGCTCGTCACCCTTGTAAGGGTGCAAAAGCTGGTCGGGGTAGTATTGCTGACGGCTCTTTTCGTCTTTGCCACTCAACCCCGTCGCAAACCATTTGGTAAAGTCAGCTTTATCGAGCTTAATAAGGTCACTAACGACTTTGCCTTCAAGGGTGTCGCCCTCGCTGAGTCCAAGTAGTTTTTTGGCACTTTCATTCGCGGCGATAATGTTGCCCTTTTTGTCGGTCGAGATGACCCCGTTGCTGAGCGATCGCAGAATGTCTCGCTGCATCTGCTCTTGCTGCTTGACCGTCTCAAACAATTTGGCATTTTGCAGAGCGACACCCGCCTGGATGTTAAATGCCTGCATAAACTCCTGATCGTTACGGTTAAAGCTTGCTCTCCAGCAGTCTGGTGCTTCGGGGTAATTGGCAGGGTCATAGGCAGGATAGTCGCCCTGCTTTTTCTTGTTGATAAGCTGCGTTACGCCAATTAGTTCGCTGTTAGCGTTAAAGACGGGCATACAGAGGATGCTGCACGTTCGGTAGCCTGTTTTTTTGTCAGTATCTTTCGACGTTTGGGAGTTGGGATCATCGTACAGGTCGAAGGGGATAATGACAGGCTCACCTGTAGTTGCCACCTGTCCAGCAAAACCTGCACCCATAGGAATACGGAGTTCCTGAAGCACACCGTTAATTGGGATTTTCGTCCAAAGCTGGTCACGATCGCGGTCTATGAGCCATAGAGTACTGCGGTCTGCCTGCATCAGTTCTTGCGCTTCATCCATCACCTTTTTCAAGGTTTCCTGGAGATCGAGACTGCTCTGGCTAAGAGATTTGGTTGCCTTCATTAAGGCGGAAGCTGCACGTTGTTGCTGTGTCGCTTTGTAGAACGAGCGCGATGATTCAATAATCAGCCGAATCGAAGGCGCAAATTCTTCAAACACCTGCTCGTCTTTGTAGGTAAAACCATCGCGATCGATTTTTTCATCTAACGACGCATAGGGATCAAGGTCTTGCTTCAGCTTGTTGATCAACTGCACAACCGCAACCAGCTTACCAGTCTCATCCAACAACGGCATTGCTAGCATTGTGTAGGTGCGGTAGTGGTTCTTTTCATCAAACCTCCGCGCTGCTTCAGAACGATGATCGTCGTAGAAGTCGTAGGGAATATTCACAACTTCCAACTTGGTGGCGACTTCACCAGCGATCCCTACTGTGGCAGGAAGTCGTAGCTCTAGATTGTTGCCCCGTTCGTCTTTTGCCACGATCGCCCAAAGCTCGTTTTTGTCTTCGTCGAGCAAGTAAATCGTGGCGCGATCAGCGTTCAGTAGCTCACTCGTTTTGAGCGTAATAGAGCGCAGCATCTCCTCTAAAATCGCGTCAAACCCTTGTGCATCAAGCAAATTGTCCAGCATGGACAGGGTTTGATGTACGACCTGGAGCTTTTGCTCGACATCGTTAACTACTTCTTTAAATCTGTCCTTTGTCAGAGGAGCTAGAAAAGCACCAAAGCTACGCTTACCTGTGACAAGCGACCCTCCTGGTGAGTGTTTCTGTCCTGTTTCTAATAGCTCTAATGAATGGTTGCCACGATGCGGCGCAGGCTCGGCATACACTGATTCGACCTGAGCTGCTTCAATGTGGCTGCGATCGCTACCTGCTTGACGGCTAGTGACGCTTTTGTTAAGCGCATCGGGCGTCATTGAGACAATTTCCACCTCTCGGTGTGCAACGTCAATCGTGATGTCTCTAGGATTGGGATCAGGCAGATGCGGCGATCTAGCGTTCATAAGCACCAACTAAGGATTGAGAGTCAAAGCGTCTATACAAGTACAAGCCTCTAAAAGGACTATGTGCCAATGCCGCAGTCAAAGGGCTAATGTAGTGGTCACGCAGGTTGACCTTAAAACTACTTTAGCCTGCATAATCTGCACTCTAAATCTAGGATGATTCTGGCACTATGGCATAAGAATGTGTGTACTGACGCTTACCGTTATGCGTATTGCTTAACTAGCTCTTCTTGTCAGAATGCCCCATAGCAGCCATCTTTGATCACTAAAGCGCTCACAGGTTGCAGTTGAGGTAAGAGATAGAAAATAACGGTACAGACACAGTCACTTCGGTAATCTCATCTGTCTCAGTAGTGTTCTCACTAACTTCAGTGGACTTTAATCACTGTATATTGTCAATTGTAAGCAAATATCCTTTAGCGGGAGACGGTTAAGATGCAAAGTCCTGGAGTATTCGATCCCGATAAACGTAAGCTGCTGTCGGCTCTAAGTCATGGGTCAATTTTTCTAAGTGGCTTAGTGATCTCTATAGCCATCCCGATCGCTGTTTTGTTTGTCTCTGATGATCCTGTGGTGAAGGACAACGCTAAAGAAGCCATTAACTTCCACTTCAATGTGTGGTTGTATGGCTTGATTCTTGTGCCGCTCTCGTTTATTACCCTTGGTTTAGCTGGGGGCATTTGGTGGCTAGTGCATTGGGGTTTGACGCTCTGGGCAATCTCTCACAGCCTCAACAAGCCTGACCAAGCATTCCGTTATCCATTCATTTTCCGGCTGCTTTAATGACTTTTACAGTTTTGGCTAGAACACTTAACGGGTAGCATCAACAAGCAAAATTGCCGCAAAAAATAAATTGCCCCCCAGGTGTAGTGCTGAAGGGCAACGGAGACAGTTAAACGCTTATGGACAGTCTCAGGGGCTTTGAGGATGAGCATGAGATTGAATGTGACGGTTTCTACAGTGTCCCTCACATGATGCCCTCTCAAGTCATGCTGGTTCTTGAGGCGTTGCAAATACCGTAACTGTACTTGGCTTTGGGCTAAACCATTTTACGATTGCTGTATCCTCATGCATTTCTTTAAGCAGCCAAACGGCTGCTTTTTTTATGCGTTAACGCGACTTCAAATAGCTAAACGCATAACCCATCCAAGACCTAAGCCCATGGATGAAAGAATTACGAGAATCCAGAAAGCTTGAGCTGTGCTGAACCCTAGTGTTTGCAGGTCAATTCTTGCCAACGCTTCACTTGCTAAAATCGTTGTAATGTGGAGAAAAAGTTTCAGCCAGAATAGAATAAGCGTTAGCATTCCTGCAATAACGCATAGAGACAAAAAAGCCACTGTGTCGGATTTGAACCAGCGAACAATGAAACGGCTAAAGCTGGTTAACGGCGATCGAAACGCGATCGACGCAACAATAATCCAAGCAAACGCTAGTGCTGCCCCGAAAAGATTTTCCTTTACTATTAGACGGCAAATACTTCGCGGCTGCACTGTTGCCGACAGCGTGCCCCTAGCAAGATCAAACGTTTGGTAGCAAGCTGAGGCTAGCCATGCCGGACTAGTCAGGTCTGGACTTGCTAACAACCAACCGAGCGAAGCATAGGCAACAAGCAGTAAGCCGAAGGAAACCCAGGGAAATTGTTTCTCCGATTCAGTATTCATGCAGTCTGACTAGAGCTGACGTTTTTCTAAGGTATCTTAAATTGACTTGTAACCGTTCTCTATCTTGATGTCAGAACACTTGTTACCTGCCAAAGTTTCCTTAGTTTAGAAAAGATTTAAGCCACGGATTGTATCCTATGAAATCCTATGAAAAGCTTGCTCCCGCTTTCAAAGCAGCGATCGCTAGTGGTCATTACTTGGATTCACAAATTACTTCTTAGCGCTACTCTTCTTGGCGCTACTTTTGGTTTTGCTACTTTTCACTTTGCGAGCTGAATCAGCACTGCGCGCACTATCCACTTTATTTGTGCTGCTGCGAATGGGTCGATCGCCACGAAGATCCTGTTCACGACGACGGCGATCGCGCCATTCTGCAAAAGTGAGATAACCAACACCACCACTGATAATGACCAGCAGCCCAAAGGTTATTAGAACGAGAACATTAAAAGCAGTAGTTTCCACGCTCGAGTTACCAACCTATCGTTCTGCCATACTAACAACGTCACACTAGAAGCCGTTGCGACCCCAGACGACGAGCGAGATAGAGAATGTAAATACTACCAACAAAGAAACCCAACCCAACGTCACAATATCCATGACCGTAGCACTACAAAACAACGTCAACGCTGATCATAGTGCAAAGGGGTACCTCTAGGCACGGTGTAGCAGAGAGATATTAGCTGATGGGCAACAGACAGGGGTGGACGTTTCGCTTTAGAATCAAATTTCTGGAACTTGCAAAGCTGCCCCATGACTGCACGGATGGAACGCGATGAATTAACCGAAACAGCGATCGCGCCCTTAAGCGCCACTACCTCTGTGTCAACCGAAACTCCGCTGGCTGAACGGCTAGAATCGGTCAAAGCCGGACTGATAGGAGCGCTGACAGCTAGTGTGATTTTTGGTGCGCTGGTACTGGCGCAGGGGTGGTTGTCGCTCCGTTTTGCCCAGTTTGCAGCATGGTCGCCTAGCGCAGATAGCTTAAGGCTGCTGATTGGTGGCGCGATCGCGGCTCTCTCTGGCTTCCTCTTTGGTATTACCTACCGCTATATCATCCGACAAGACCAGAATCCACACCTCAAATCTGGTGCTGTGCTAGCGTTTGGGCTGGTGCGTGGACTGGCACTGATGGAAGGGACGCTGCATGAGTCGATCGCCCTTTTACCAAGTGCTCTGCTGCCGCTAGTTCTCCTGGGCGCAGAAAGCCTCTTACTGTTTGCAGGGACTCGTCTTGTGCTAGATAGCGCCCTTGCCGACGGGTGGCTGAAGCCCTTTGGGGCACTCAACTCCAACAAGCGATGAAGCAGATGAGTGCTCAATCTCTTACAGCGCAAAGTCTTCAAATTCTGGCTGACCAAACAGCATCGTACGATCGACGGCTGACAAAATCTTGTTGTTGGCGCGATCAGATGTGAGAGCACTAACAACCAGATGCGCGACATCCGCACGATGAATGGAGCCAGCAATATTAGGATTTTCGGTTAGCACCGCACTCCCTTTGGGTGGCTCCGATTTCAACCCACCGGGACGAATGATTGTATAAGTTAAGCCACTGGCAGTAAGGTGGTTTTCTGCCTGTTCTTTTTCTGCCAGGACAGCACCCAAGGTTTCGAGCGCCTGTGGTGGTAAGGCCGCAGCACTGTCGCCTGTGCCAATTGACGACACTAGAATAAACCGCTTCACGCCAGCCTTAACAGCGGCATCAATTAAATTGCGGTTGCCTTTAAAGTCAGCCCGCTCGCCGTCCGTTGGCTTGCCGCCCAAGGTGCTGATGATCGCATCAAAAGGCTGTTTAGCTACCAGAGACGCGATCGCGTCAGCATCCAGTGCATCGCCAATTGCCACGGTAATACCCAGTGCTTCCAAATCTGGACGGGCAGACTCCGATCGCAGCAGTGCAACAACGTGGTTTCCTTGGGTGATAAGGCTTTTTGCAATTTCCCGCCCTACGCCTCGGCTTGCTCCTGCCAAAAAGATTTTCGTCATAGCTGGCTTCTATCCTTATAAACCGACACTTTCACCAAAGTTTACTCGATTACCCAGATCCCTGACTTTTTAACAAAGCCGGGGATCTAAGCAAACAAAGGAGGCATTGAAGTCCCTCAAACCTCAACAATCAAGGTTAAGGTATCTTCTACACCAATGATTGTGACTGTCTGACCAGGCGTTAGCTGAATGACCTGCCCGACTGAGACCAGAAGCTTGAAACGCCAAGACGTACCGCCGTAGGCGACTCGCAATAGCCCTGTATCACAGACTTCTAGTCGGGCGGCAACTCGTTGTGGTAAATGTCGGATGGGTTTGGGTCGAAAGGCATCGAGATTCATGACCGTTGCTCTCCTAATCGATATTTTTAAACCAAAAAAAGCCAGCAAGTGATCGTCACTTCGCTGACTGTGGACTTCAAGCCGCTTAGAGCCAGACGCAATGGTTGCGTAAATGGGTTGTTGTCTTTCAGCACGCAGGGGTTCTAGCCTGTACAATCGCGCCAGAAAGGGTTTTCTTAACTGCAAACACTGAGGGATGCTAGTGAGATCGCCAGTGCCCCAGTTGTTGTTCGATCTGTTGATAGAGTTGCTGTACCGCCTGCAATTCCGTATCGCTGAGACATTGCCGCTGGCAAACGTGTCCCCCTACCTCTACAAACGTTTGAAACTTGCCCTTTCGGCTACTGGTTAAAAATTCGCCATGCTGGGTTACAGACAACATTTCGATCAGACGGAAGGTTGTGTGAGAAAAAACAAACGGTAAGGCAACCAGCGTTGAGTGCGCGGTCGGTTTCGTTGGTGAGCGGCGATCGTTCTGTTCCAACGTTAGAGGCTGTGGCGCAAGTCCGACAAAGAGTTGAATTGCATCCGCGCCAGTCAAAAATTTTGCAATCGTTGGGGGCATAGCAGAGTCCTTAATGTCGATAGAGGGCAGAATCGAGTTAACTGGAGCAACCTCCACGTTTGTGGTATGGCTCCTGACTTCAGACAAGTTTGAAACGGCATCGTCACTCTCACACAACGTTAACCAAGCTATAATAAAAAGATAAGAGTCCAGATTTCTCAGATGCGAAAAGCCTTTCTCAGACTGAGATATTTTAGATTATGACTCATTTTTCTTTACTATAACTTCATTCTCACAAACCTATAAAACTCATTTTGTAGTAAAAGTTACAAAGATCTTAAAGTGGCGCTGAAATTGTCCAGAAACTTCTTACGTGAGTGAGCAAGGCTGCTTTTATGTCTAATTTCTAGCAGTAAGCGTTTTTTAATCTATCTAGTTTTGTAAGCATCCATGCAGAATCGGCGTACCATGCAACCTATAAAGAAGCTTGACACAATTTATTGTGTCAGTTTTATAAAGATTGCAGTGCTGATTTTGAGAGAATGATAAAACCTTTTTGCCTCGGTTTAAGTAACGTTAGCCCTCATGCTATAACGGGCATCTCACACAAAGATAGTTGACATCACATAGAGATAGCTGACAGACAAGTGTGTGCCTTAGGAGTGTACGATTTCATGCTCACTCTCCCTGATACCTTTATTGCCGAAGTGGCAACCCGGCATGGAGTGACCCATACAGAGCTAGAGGCACTTGTGCTAGCGCTTGCCGATCGCCCTGGTGCCGAGATTGCAAAAACTCTTGAAATTAGTGAAGCGGCAGTCCGCAAGCGCCTCGGAGAGAGCTACAAAAAATTTCGCATTGAAGTCGGTGGCAATAAGAAGCTGAACCATCTCAAGCAAAAGCTACTGGTTGAGTACGAAGCGCAGCAACCTGCTCAGTCTGAAATTTATCAGGATTGGGGTGAAGCGGTCGATGTAGAAGATTTTTGTGGACGCGAAGCAGAGCTTACTGAGTTAGATGAGTGGATTGTCGGTGATGCCATTGGTAGCAATCGCGCTGCCAATCGCTGCCGGTTAGTTGTTGTGTTAGGCATTGGTGGGATCGGCAAAACTACACTTGCTGCCCGCATTGCCCAACGAGTGCAGTACGATTTCAAATACTTGATCTGGCGATCGCTCCGCAACGCGCCACCCCTTACCGATACCCTGGCAGAACTGCTGAAGTTTCTACCTAGTGGCTCTGATGACTTGCCAGACGACGAAAACAGCCGCATCTTACGTTTATTGCAAGTGTTGCGAGAGCATCGCTGCCTGATTATTCTCGATAATGTGGAATCCATTCTGCGGAGTGGTGAAGGCAAAGATTACGATCGCGCAGGCGAGTACAAAGATGGGTACGAAATGTATGGCTACCTGTTCAAAAAACTGGGTGAAACTGCTCATCAAAGCTGTTTGCTATTGACTAGTCGCGAAAAGCCAAAGGATGCCGCTGCGTTAGAAGGAAAAAATCTTCCTGTAAAGGTGCTGCAACTGGATGGACTGAACCAGGCAGAAGCACGTTTGATCTTTAAAGATAAAGGGTTGGATGGCTCTGATGCCGAACTTGGTGAGCTGGTCGATCGTTACTCTGGCAATCCCCTGGCGCTTAAAATTGTCGCCACCACAATTTATGATCTCTTCAACAATACGGTCGCTGACTTTCTAGCGCAAATCAAACAAGAGACTGCCGTTTATGGAGACATTCGCGCCCTTCTAGATCAACAGTTTGAGCGTCTCTCCAATTTAGAAAAACGGGTGATGTATTGGTTGGCGATCAACCGTAACCCTGTTTCCTTGGCCGCTTTAAGGCAAGATATTCCCATTCCAGAATCGTCCATGCGCTTGCTAGAAGCTGTGGAATCATTGTCACGTCGATCGCTGATTACGGGACAATCTGATTCAGGCAAACTTGGTCAACTGCCTGTAATTATGGAGTACATTACCGAACAGCTAATAGAGCAAATTACAACTGAAATTGAGCAATTGCTCGAACAAACAGAAGAGGCAGTTTTAAGCTGGAAAAAGCTGCGCTTTCTCAACAGCTACGCTCTCGTGAAAGCAGAAGCGCTGGATCATATTCGTAAAGCACAAGAGAAAGAGATTCTTGCACCAATCAAGACAAAATTGCTTGATTTGTATGAAGCGGATCTCGAAGCCTCGATTCGTCGTAGTTTCGATCGCCTGCGCGGGCAGTCATTTGCCAAAAAGGGCTATGCAGTCGGCAATCTTATCAATTTACTCTGTCAAATCCAAAGCAGTTACCCTCAGGCTGATCTCAGCGGGCGCGATTTTTCTGCCTTAACGATCTGGCGTGCTTACTTAAAAAACGTCAAACTTCAGGACACCAGCTTTACAAATGCCGATCTCAGCGGTTCAGTCTTTGCCGAAATCTTAGGCTTAGCCAGTTTGGTCTCTGTTCAGTACAGTCCCGATGGCAATTTTTTTGCCACAGGGGTTGGTGATGGCGAAATTCGGCTTTGGCAGGCAGCGGACAACAAGCAAATTCAGCTTTACAAAGGGCATACAGCGTGGGTATGGGCACTCGCCTTTAGCCCTGACAGTAAGCGACTGGTCAGCGGCAGTGCCGACTACAGGATCAAAATCTGGGATGTGCAAACAGGTGTCTGTCTGCATACGCTCAACCAGCACGGCAGTAAGGTGTATAGCGTTGCCTTTAGCCCAGACGGAAAGACGATCGCCAGCGCCAGCGAAGATCAAACGATTAAACTTTGGGATGCAGCTAGTGGTGACTGTCGCGTAACGCTTAAAGAACATACTGGTTGGGTATGGTCGGTTGCCTTTAATCCGATCGATTCCCATCGCCTGGTAAGCAGCAGTGCTGATGGCAGCATTAAGCTATGGGACAGCCAAGGAAAGTGCCTCAAAACGCTGCTTGGTCATACCAGCCAGGTCTACTCAGTCCGTTTTAGTCCCAATGGGCAAATCCTTGCCAGCAGCAGCGAAGACCAGACCGTTAAACTCTGGGATATCCACACTGGGCAGTGCTTTGGAACCCTTAAAGGGCACAGCAAAAAAGTCTACGCTGTGCGGTTTAGCCCTGACGGCAAAACTCTTGCTAGCAGTGGCGAAGATCGCACTATTAGGCTCTGGAATAGCCAAAGTAGCGAATGCCTGAAAGTATTAACAGGGCACGTTAGCCAGGTCTGGTCGATTTCCTTTAGCCCGGATAGCCGCACGCTTTTGAGCAGCAGCGATGATCAGGCAGTACGGTTATGGGATGCCACCAATGGCAAGCTGCTTAATGTGTTGCAAGGATACTTGCGAGGTGTATATGCGGTTGCCTTTAGTGCAGATGGTCAAACCGCTGCTAGTGCTGGTGATGACAATATTGTGCGGCTCTGGAATATCCATCACGATCAGCATGGCACGCTACAAGAACCTAAAAGCAGAGGACGACTGCGATCGATCGCCTTCAACCCCACTGAACCCATACTTGCTACGGGCGGTAGCGATAACATCATTCGGCTATGGGATCTGAGCGATCGCCAAAGCCAGCGCTGTCAGACCTTAGAGGGACACACTAACTGGATTTGGACTGTCTCCTTTAGCCCTGATGGTCGCTTGCTTGCCAGCAGCAGTGAAGACCGCACAATTCGTCTGTGGGATATAACCACTGAGCAATGTCTCAAAACACTGGAAGGACATACTCACTGGGTTTGGACAGTAGCATTCAGCCTGGATGGGCAGATCCTTGCCAGTGGTGGTGCTGATAGCAAAGTAAAGTTGTGGGATGTGGCAACAGGACAGTGTGTGAAAACGCTGGCAGACCATGAAGAGATTGTTTGGGCGGTTGCCTTTAGCCCGGATGGTTGCACCATCGCTAGCGGTAGCGAAGATCAGACCATCAAACTGTGGGACGTTGCTACTGGCAACAGCATCCAGACGCTCAAAGACCATACCAAACAGGTGTACGCGATCGCCTTTAGCCCCGATGGTCGCCTGCTTGCCAGCGGCAGCGGCGATGCCACTGTAAAGCTATGGGATGTTTCCACAGGAGCTTGCTTAGATACACTTCGCTGGGGACATACCGCTGCTATTCGGTCAGTTGCCTTTAGCCCTGATAGTACGTTGCTAGTCAGTGGTAGTGAAGATGGCTCGGTGCAGCTTTGGGATGTGCAGAAGTGTAGTCGGTTACGCCAACTTAAGTTCGATCGCATCTATGAGGGCATGGATATTACAGGCGTCACTGGACTTACAGAAGCCCAAAAATCCTCGTTGAAAGCACTGGGTGCTGTGGAGTCGGAAGTGAGCGGGCGATCGCAACTAGATGGGTAAGGAGCGATTGCCCAACAGCTTCCTAGAAAACGCATCAACGCTTAAAGAACTTTTAGCTCAAAAATAATTATGTGCTGTAGTGCTTACTCCCCAGGCACTACAGCCACTGCCGTAGCCAATTTTTAACTTAATCGCAACATAACTTAATTTTCTGTAACATTTCGTGATAATTTAACGAGTGGAGAGTAAATCTGTATCTCCGGAGACTATTGCTTCACCTTTGGTCAATTACAAACTTAGTGGGGTAGACCTCCGATGGCAATTACGATCGATTCCGCCCGTAGTATTTTTCCCGGTACATTATCGGCTGATGCCGTGCCTGCTTTAACTGCACGGTTTAATCAACTAAGTGCCGAAGATCAACTGGCATGGACATGGTTTGCTTTTCTAGAGATGGGCAAAACCGTCACCGTGGCAGCCCCCGGTGCAGCCAGTATGCAGTTTGCTGAGGGAACCCTGAACCAAATTAAGCAGATGACCTTTGAGGAACAGACTCAGGTCATGTGTGATCTAGCAAATCATGCAGATACCCCTATCTGCCGCACCTACGCCACTTGGTCACCTAATATTAAGCTCGGCTTCTGGAATCAGCTTGGGGAATGGATGGAGCAAGGCACTGTCGCGCCGATTCCGGCTGGCTACAAACTTTCAGCCAACGCCACCGCTGTTCTGGAAACCCTTAAAACCCTGGATCAAGGGCAACAGATTACTGTCTTACGGAACTCTGTTGTAGATATGGGTTTTGATGCCAGTAAATTAGGCAGCTACACCAGAGTTTCTGAACCTGTGGTTGTGCCTAAGGAAGCCTCTCAGCGGACTCAAGTGACCATTCAAGGTCTCGACAACGTAACCGTGTTGAGCTACATGAATAACTTGAATGCCAATGACTTTGATCAACTCATTACGCTCTTTGTCGAAGACGGCGCTTTACAACCTCCCTTTCAACGACCGATCGTTGGCAAAGAAGCGATCATGCGGTTTTTCCGGGAAGAGTGCCAGAACCTCAACCTGCTGCCAGAGCGCGGCGTTGCTGAACCCGCCGATGATGGCTATCTTCAGGTGAAAGTTACCGGTAAGGTTCAAACCCCCTGGTTTGGTGCAGCGGTAGGCATGAATATGGCTTGGCGGTTCTTGCTCAACCCTGACGGTAAAATCTTCTTCGTAGCGATTGACTTGTTAGCGTCTCCAAAGGAACTTTTGAATCTGGTTCGTTAAGTAAACGAGCGATCGCTGTCAAGCGTGAGCGATCGAGCGACTGCAAGCCTATTGGCTATGGACTTGTACGGGCGTAGTCTTGAGCAGGTAAGTTCCTGCAACCAGTTCAGGGATTTTTGCTCTAAGCTTGCGCCCTACGTCATTCCAAGCGATCAATTCTCATTCCTAAGGATCGTGACTTAAAGAACCTGAGGAAATCCCTTCCTCAGGTTTCCTTTGCTTCAATCCTTCCAACTATTGTAGAGAGCGCTCTTTAAACAGCAGTGCTGAGACCGACTTAACAAACGTAATTATTCCATCCCCTTTAACGATCACACAGGTTTTAGATTGAGTCATGCAAGCAAGTGAAGCTGAGTGGACTGACATTGAAAAAACGATCGCTCGAACGGCTTTTGATCAAGCTTATAAGCGAGAAGTTGAGGCGCTACTAAAACAAGTTCAAGAAGAAACCAGTACACTCACAGAGCTAGGTGAACTCTGGCGTTTACATGACTTTTTGAGCGCTAAAAGGCACCAGGTTGAGGGTAAGTACGACTACGAATATTCCGCTTTGCCCTTTGTCTTTGCTGGGTTAGTCAAGGAAGGCTGGCTTCACCTGAGTGAGCTAGAAGGGCTAAGTCAAGACAAGCTTGCCAAGATCAGTTCTCTAGCAAGAATGTAAGACATTAAAAATCTGTGATACAGCGCTTTGCGTGAATACTGTGAAGCGGCATCTAACCGTATTGCGCTTAACATTGAGTGTTGTGGCGATCGTCTTGCTCAAGAGGGCAATTGCATTGTCTATCGCTTAGTAATGCTGTGAGCCTAGTAAGGCTTAAGCAAGCTCTGCCTGATAGTTCTCCTGTAAGAAGTTTACCAGCCAAGCTTTCGCATGATAAGTGGCGCGGCAGTCGTCTTCGTTATAGGTAAGAATTGCGTCGAGATAAGCGCGATCGCCGGTTGAAAGCCACTGAGCATACCAGTAAATCGATTGGGCACCGTTGGCGCTGGGGTCACGCCAGTCAAAACCGAGCCATCGGGCGATCGGCTTCAGCGCATAGCTTTCAACAGGCAGCGTCACCATACGTGTAACCCGCTCGTGCAGATCGACGAAGCGGGCTAATAAGGGGCGTATGCGTTGTGGTGGAGTGCCGTAGAGTTTGGCGAGTCGCTCGACCGTCTGCACTTCAAACGGGCAAAAGTGATAGACGGGAGCAGTGGGATATTGCCAGACCAAATCGAGAAACTGCTCCCACACAAGTCCCTCATCTTCAGGGCGTTCTGCCAATAACGGGTAGAAGCGTTCGGTTTGGGACTGGCGATCGACCACCAGCACGCCATGTAGATAGACTAAATTCAGCGCTGGCTCGGCTTCAATGTCAAAATAAAGTTCCACTGGTGCAGTTGGCAGTTCCGCTAGCATGGTACTGGCTAACGGCTCAATCAACAGGGCTCGATTATGTAGGGTCGATCGCGCCTGACGCACTAATTTATGGGCTGTTTCACTGCCAAAGCCTGGTAGTGGTGCAAGGCGTGCCGCATTCATTTCCGCAACCCCTTTTACCGTTGTCACATTCAACGCCTGAAGTTGGAGGTAGCGGCTGGGTGTCACGCCAGGTAGAAGAGAAAGGTGCTGTTCGGCTTTGGCGATCGCGTAGCAGTGCCCAAACCAATGGCACAGACTGCAACGGTTTCGGGCAATGAATACCTCTGGCGCTTCCGTTTGAAGCATTACCTGAATGCATTCATCAACGATCGCCTGCATACGAGGCAGCATTTCCCATAGATCGACCGAGTAAGCGCCTCGTTCCCGCAGCAGCAGCCATGCTGTTTCGGGCCATGCTCCTTGCACCTGCGCCAGCACCAGCATATGAAACGCCGTTACAATCTGATATTCCAGCTTGGGACGTTTGCCTAATTTAATCTCGGTGGGTGCATACAACCAGTCGCCAAAATGAGACTGCCCTGGTTGCTTCACCAGTAGATCAGGATTGCTTACCAGCGTTACGCCATGCGTGCCTTCTGCAATTAAGACACCCTGATGGATGCGTTCTACACCCTGCTGCATCATTGCCAGGGTTGCCGCTGCTCCAGCCTTCCAGTCTCTCGGTGCATAGCTGGGCTGACGGGCATCCTGATCAGCAAGCAGCGATCGCTGGTTCGTCTGACTGTCTTGCAGCAGCTTCAGCAAATAATCGCTGGGTGGATCACGTTGGCTGCGATCCCCATACAAGTCTAAGAACGCTCGTCGGCTACAGCGCTGATAGTTAAGTAACAGTTCGGCAGTAAGTAACATTCTTGTAAGCTAACAGGAAATGTTCAAATTGACTCTAAGTTTTGAATCGTTTGCGCCCTGAGTTACTGATAACTTCCGACTCCTGACTGCTCAGCAAAAGCTAAATTCACCTGCTAGAATGCTAGCGCTTTGTCTCTACCAGTACGTTACCATGACAGGCATTTTTACTTCTCAAAGTTCTACTTCACAAGCATCTTTGCTCACGTATCGGCAACAATTTCCTGGTTTAGCCAACAAAGCGTATTTTAACTATGGTGGACAAGGACCACTGCCAGAAGTGGCGCTCGAAGCCATCCAACAGTCTTATGTCCAGATTCAGCAGTTGGGTCCATTCTCCAACCAGAGCAACACCTGGATTGTAAATGAGGCAGAACTGACCAGACGCGCGATCGCAGCAGAACTCGGCACTACCTCTCAAACAATTACCCTGACTGAGAATGTGTCGGCGGGTTGCAACATTGCGCTCTGGGGCATCAACTGGCGATCGGGCGATCACCTCTTGCTCTCTGACTGCGAACATCCCGGCATTATTGCCGCTGTGCAAGAACTTCAGCGCCGGTTTGGCATTGAAGTCTCTATCTGCCCCTTCCAAGAAACGCTGAATGTAGGCGATCCTGTGGCAGTGTTAGAGCAACACCTGCGACCCACTACCCGCCTCGTTGTCCTCAGTCACATCCTTTGGAATACGGGACAAGTACTTCCCCTGGCAGCGATCACTGCGGTTTGCCATCGGTACCCTAGCCATCAGCCCATTCAGGTTCTGGTCGATGCTGCTCAGTCGGTCGGCGTGCTGCCATTGCAGCTTGATCAACTTCAAGCAGACTTTTATGCCTTTACAGGACATAAATGGTGGTGTGGTCCCGAAGGTTTGGGTGGGCTGTACATTCGCCCTGAAGCGCTGGCAAACCTACACCCTACCTTTATTGGCTGGCGTGGCATTACAGCAGACAGCCACGGACAACCAACGGGCTGGAAACCCAACGGGCAACGCTATGAGCTGGCAACCTCAGCCTATCCGTTGTATGCCGGAGTGCGGGCTGCGATCTCGCTCCATCACCAATGGGGCACTGCTGAAGCTCGTTATCAGCGCCTCCAAACCTTGAGTTACGCGCTTTGGCAACAGTTGGCTGACTTGCTGGGTGTCGTCTGCTTGCGATCGACCCCACCCGAAGCAGGGTTAGTTTCGTTTCAGCTACCGGGTAAGTCTCACAATCAACTAGTCTCGTTTTTAGAATCCAACGGCTTCATGCTCCGCGTGATCCTTAACCCTGACTGTGTGCGCGCCTGTATCCACTACCTCACGTTGGAGTCAGAAATCGATCAACTAGTAGAAGCGATTCGACAGTTTATGCAGAGAAGTGGGGCGTAACGTTTTGAGTTCTACTCCTGTCATTCAGCCCTAAGCTTTCCATCAAGGGCTTTGCTGGCAGATCTTTTTTGCCGTCTGTTGAGCGAGACATACGAACTCCAGTTCAGCACTTTACGGTGCATTCTGGCTTTCATGGCTTTTGCTGCTAACGTATAGCCACCATCGGCACCATCAATAAAATGTACTTGAGGACCGTTGTGTTCAAATACTAGGCAGGTCATAAGTGCACGATCGGAGACGTGGGTGCCGTAGACTAAATGCCCCGCTTTGTATTGCTCTTCAAGATAGTTGATCAGCTGTTCTCGTTGAAGCTTAGTGCCCGATATTACCATCCGCAGCATATCGTCAAACTTTCGATAGTCGGTGGCTTCTGTCAAAACCTTTTTGTAGCCGCCCCAATCCATGTCACCAATTTTAAGCTTGAACTTCATAAAGATCAGTCCTAGAAAATTCTCCAGTTTGATCTTCCATAAATAGGCAGTACGATGGAACCAACTATTTGACTTCGATCGCAGTTTTGTTTCTTTAATTAAATGCTTTGTTTGAAACGTTAGGTTAGGCTCATTAGCGACAACTGGGTGATAACTTAAATCGTTTCCGTAAATTTTTTCGATTTGCTTAATCACATTTTGATAGGCAGCACCAGCCTTACCGAGATGCTGTCCTGTCTCCATAATAATGAGGCTAAGAATCTCTTCATGCTTAGTGGGAATATCTTGCCAACGGCACTCTAGACCTGACAAATCTACATCAAGAACGGCATCAGACTGGTGCAGTCGATAAATATTTGCCTCACCAGGCGCTTTGACTAATTCGGTGGCATAAGTCATACCACCACCCATAAAAACGGCTTGACTGTAATTTTCTGAAACTTTCAGTTTTGTTGCTTTTACAGCATAGTTAGCAGCCGTCACATCGGCAACAGGCACAATGCCAACCCGTAATGTGAGATCAAACTCTAATTGGGCAAGCTGCTGGAGTGAAAGTAAGGCTTTCTTCGTGCCTGCATAAAGCGTTGGTGGAATGACAATCGACGCGCCATCGCCACCAAAGACAAAGGGAATCTCAATTTTCCGCGCTACATTCAGGACGGCAATAATTGAGCAAGCACCTAAAAGATTAATGTCTTTATAGCGCCCTTCTTCGATCGCTTTTGTAGATTCAACAATGTCTGTGACTACAACATACCAATCGTTTGGCACAGAGCGAAAGTTTTCAGGTTTAGTAATTTCTAGAAACTGCTTCAGAGGTGCCAGATCTGCATAAAAAGTTTCTGTTAGCATACGTCATTGTTTATGTAAAGTTAGCGCTAGCAGTGACAGTTATGAATACCCTGATTTAATGCCATCAAAGCCAGCTTCAACAACGCCAGTTGTCTATCAAGGCAGCAGATGCAGATTTTTTGAGACTATGAGCTTGGAAGACTTCTAGCAAACAAAATACCCTTAGGGGCAGAGTTTACAAAAAAGTTTGCGGTTTGATGAAGGGTCTGGCAAACTCTACCTCTACCCAACCGTAAATTTTTCTTGGCAAGCTTCTTCTATCTATTATGATTGTGCCTGTGAAAAAGTGGTGTTTACTCTATTGGTTGACTCGACTTTCTCGGCTAGATTGCTGAATACCCTTTAAGGAGACGTTAAACTAGCGATGGCTGCACCATTCAGCTTAATGTTCCCGCTTTTTGGGCGATCGCTCCAACATTGACTCATGCCCCGACCGATTCTCTACTTGGCGATCACAAATCATGGGTTTGGACACGCGACTCGTGCTGCTTCTGTGGCGGCTGCCATTCAGCGGCTCTATCCCGACGTGTTGCTGATTCTGGTTACAACAGCACCTCGCTGGCTGCTGGAAGCTTATATTCAAACTGATTTCATCCATCGTCCCAGGGCTTTTGATGTTGGTATTCTGCAAGCCGATAGTGTCACGATGGACAAACCAGCGACACTAGAGCGGCTCCAGCAATTGCGGGCACAGCAAAACAAACTGATTGCCTCTGAGGTCAACTTCATTAAGCAAAATCGGGTGGGGCTAATTTTGGCGGATATTCCACCGCTTGCCACCTTGCTGGCAAAGGCGGCTCAGGTGCCCTGCTGGATGATGAGCAACTTTGGTTGGGATTTTATCTATCGACCGTGGGGCGGCGAGTTTGTCGATATGGCTGACTGGATTGCCGACTGCTTCAGCAAGTGCGATCGCCTGTTTCGCCTACCGTTGCATGAGCCGATGAGCGCGTTTCCGGTGATCCAGGATGTGGGCTTGACTGGTGGTTCCCCGCGCTACAGTGTCGCTCAACTGCGAGAAACGTTTGGGCTAACGGCAAGCCATGACCGCACGGTTTTGATGACTTTTGGCGGCTTAGGGCTAAACGAAATTCCCTACCAAAATTTGCAGCAGTTCTCTGACTGGCAGTTCCTGACCTTCGATCGCAACGCTCCAGACTTACCAAACTTGATCAAAATTACTGACAACCACTATCGCCCCGTCGATCTGATGCCTGTGTGTGGACGGTTGCTCTCTAAACCGGGCTACAGCACTTTTGCTGAAGCGTGTCGGTTAGGTACGCCGATCATCTCCATCACTCGTGATGATTTTGCTGAAGCCGCCATTTTGCTGGATGGCATTCAGGACTATGTGCCCTCGCAAATTCTCGCGCCGTCTGAGTTTTTTGAAGGCAACTGGGATTTTCTACACCAGCCGTTGCAGCCTGCGCGATCGCAACCCGTCCTCACTGACGGCAATGAAACAATTGCCCAAGCCGCGATCGACTATCTGCTGACTGCTGTCTAAGGCACTACAGAAGCGTTGGCAGCAACAAAGCGTGATGGGTTACGGTAGAAGATGGTTGGTTATTCAACAGGACAGCGCATGATAGCGACAGGCACAATCAAGCTAGACCAATTTTTGAAGGTTGTGGGGATGGTGCAGTCTGGGGGGCAGGCAAAGCTGCTGATCCAGGCAGGCGAAGTGAAAGTCAACGGCGCAGTCGAAACACGGCGTGGGCGAAAGCTCGTGCTGGGCGATCGCGTTGCTACGATGGGCAACACCTTTAATGTTGAAACTGCTACCTTGCAACCGCGCAACGCTAACGAACCCACAGGGTGGGAATGAGTGACTGCTTCAGCGAACCGACGGCAGAAGCAAGCTATACTCAGCATCAGAATCTATGCGCTTATGTTCATAGGTTTAGGTGATACCTGCAAATCGAACCGATAATTCTCAATGACTGGGTTTGCCAGTAGTTGGTCACAGATGCGATCGATCTGTTCACGCGCCACTTCTTCGTTCGCTGCGTCTAATGTTAGTTCGATATATTTGCCAATTCTGATCTGTGCCACATTCTCGTACCCTAGATGCTTTAACCCAGACTGCACCGCCGTTCCGGCTGGATCGAGAACTGACGATCGCAGAGTAACATAGATTTGAGCTTGATACGTCTGAGTCACAGTTGCTTCCTGTCATAGTCTTGACGTTACTGATGCTACCGCAGGGAGAAGGCAGAAGGCAAAAAAGGTAAAAGGCAAAAGGCAGAAGGCAAAGGGCAGAAGGCAAAAAGACTCATTAGCTGTGGAGTCTTTTGGATAGAATGCTTTGTGAAAGTTGGAGGTTCTCTCAAAGTTGGAGTTAGTAATCAGTAAGCAGAATTGACTCAAATTCTTTAGCGCAGCGGCACAACATGCGATTCAAAACTCAAAACTCAAAACTTTCCCACACTCCTCACCCCTGACTCCTCTCTCCTCTCCTCCCCTATGAAAGCCAGTCGTACTCGCAGCCAGGAACGGATTATCAGCATCCTCAAAAACCTTGATCAGGCAATTTCAGCACAGGATTTGTTTGTTGAGCTGCGGAACCGTGACCAGGCAATGGGGCTAGCAACGGTGTATCGCGCCCTGGAGTCTCTCAAGCTAGAGGGTGCGGTACAGGCGCGGACGATGGCGGGTGGTGAATCGCTTTACAGTCTAGTGCAGGAAGATCAACATCACCTGACGTGCTTACAGTGTGGAGGCTCAATTCCGATCGATGCGTGCCCGGTGCATGAGTTGGAGGCGCAGTTGAACCAGTCGTATCAGTTCAAGATCTACTATCACATGCTGGAATTTTTTGGGCTTTGCACCCAATGTCAAGCCATTGAATCTGCTAGTGAGGCTGCTAATTAGCGGTCGGTGATCAGCGGTCATTGTAGGATTTAAGGCTGAGAGCTAAAGGCTGAACGCTGAAAGCTAAAACAGGGTCATGTTCACATTTCCATTCATCTATTTTTAATGAGTACTCCTGCGATCGCCCCTGTTCAAACGCTCC
Source organism: Phormidium sp. FACHB-592 (assembly GCF_014695795.1). Lineage (NCBI taxonomy): Bacteria > Bacillati > Cyanobacteriota > Cyanophyceae > Oscillatoriales > Oscillatoriaceae > Phormidium > Phormidium sp. FACHB-592. The sequence goes on along the minus strand of NZ_JACJOZ010000074.1, from coordinate 82,515 downwards.
TACATCAAGCCGCCGCACTGCTGGTGTATCAATCTGTGCTTAAGGGCGACGTGGGGCAGGCATTTCTGACATTGTTGCAAGCCCTTCGTCATGCAGAACGGAATACAGCAGCCGAAAATATCGACTGTTTGCGGGCATACGGTGATTGGTTTAGCGCTCTGGCAGACTGCAAGCAAAGCTGGCAGGACTATCTGCTGACCCAGTTGTTGAATGCGGAGAACCCTTTCACTCAGCAGGTGCAGCGCACGGATCTGAGTGACTTAGCGCCTGCTTTAATAGCGGCGGCTCGGCATGATCTTCAGGTGTTACAGCAAATGTATATGTGTAGTAGCCAGCAGCTTAGCCAGTCCGTTAAAGTGGCGGCTCATCTTACTGTTGCGCCCGTCGCCTGGGGTCAGGAAGCTGCACCTCATCTGCACTGGTTACGATCGACCCTTGATGTCGTCGATCACTGGGGCGAGGCACTGGAGCCATTAGCTGCTCACTACCGTCAGCATGGTGTGGGCTTGTTGGCTCGTTACAAAGCGCTGCGGTGGCAGTCGGGACAATTGGTGGGTATTGCCACTCCCGATCCAATACAGGTAACTGATTTAGTTGGCTATGAGGCTCAAAAAGAAGCCTTGCTGAAGAACACAGCGTTTTTGCTGAATGGTTATCCAGCGCTACACGTTTTGCTGTACGGCAGTCGCGGCTCTGGCAAATCGTCGTTGGTGAAGGGTTTGCTGCATCGCTATGGTGCGGCTGGGTTGCGTTTGATTGAAGTTGCGAAAGCAGATCTGGTTGCTTTGCCTGCGATCGTAGAAACCTTGCGGGATCTGCCCCAGAAATTCATCATTTTTGTGGATGATTTGTCCTTTGAGGAAGATGAAGATGCCTATAAAGCGTTAAAAGTCGTGTTGGAAGGCAACCTGACCGCCCGATCGCAAAATGTTGTTGTGTACGCCACGTCCAATCGACGACACTTGATTCGAGAGTTTTTTGGCGATCGTCCTCGTCCTAGCGATGGCGATGAAATCCACGCCTGGGATACGGTGCAAGAAAAGCTATCGTTTAGCGATCGGTTTGGCTTGACGCTCACCTTTGAGCCTGCCGACCAAAAAACCTATTTGCAGATGATTCACCATCTTGCTAAGCAAGCCCACATCACGCTGGATGCAGCGGCATTGGAACACCAGGCGCTTCAGTGGGCAACACGGCACAATGGGCGATCAGGTCGCAGTGCGCGTCAATTTATTGACTTTCTCAGCGCTGATTTGGCAATGAATTAGCGATCAGCAATTAGTGATCAGCAATCAGCAATGAATTAGCGATCAAGTAGCAATGAATGCGAGCCTGCCCGCTGACGGCTGATGGCTGATGGCTAACCGCTCTTTCACGTCCGTTCCCAACGAAACTTTCGTTCTGATTCTTGAATCAGCACATCGTTAATACTTGCTTCGCGACGCTGCATCAAGCCGTTGTCGGCAAACTCCCATTGCTCATTGCCGTGAGAGCGATACCATTGACCCGCTTCATCATGCCACTCATATTCAAAGCGCACAGAGATGCGGTTTTCGGTGAAACTCCATAGTTCCTTCTTGAGGCGATAATCCAGTTCTTTGTCCCATTTGCGCTGTAAGAAGAGGGCAATTTCCTCACGACCGCTCAAAAATTCTGAGCGATTGCGCCATTGCGAATCTGGTGTGTAGGCACTTGCTACACGCTTGGGGTCACGTGTATTCCAGGCATCTTCGGCTGCTTGCACTTTTGCTTTGGCAGTTTCTAAGGTGAACGGTGGTAGAGGTGGTTTCGTTTCCATGCTGGGTTCCATGTTAGAGCGGGTTATACGGTGAATATTCGACAAAGCGCCAGCGGTATGGCAGGGCGTTGGTGGTGGCGATCGCCTGACTGACCTCAAACTCAATGAGCCGTTGGGCACCTGCAAAGGCTGCAAGGGCTTCAGAGTCCCAGATAATCTGAGCGTTGCCAGTCAGTTGCAGCGTGTTGCCCTGCTCAAAATCAAGGAACAACAAGCCTGCCTGCGGCTGTTGAAACAGGTTGCCTAATGTGTTGAACATATTGTTGCCAGCGTAGTCTGGAAACACCAACTTGTTCGCTTTTACGACCCGAACAAAGCCTGGATTGCCGCCGCGATGGGATACATCAGCACCATCAGGATGGCTACTGGCAATAAAAAAGGTATCGACCTGGGCAAGCCATTGCTGCTGAGAGGGTGACAGTGTTGAACTGACGATCGCCTCTGCCAGACCGGTTGGGGCGATCGCTGAAGCCTCAAGCTGGCGCAGTTGAATGTATTGAGGGCAGTTGAAATACACCTGCTTGGTGTGGAGATGGATTGCTCCATCGGGCTGCATGGCAATGGTACCGTTGAGCCTCAAGCGTCGTCGAGTGGCTAAATCAATGACCAGCAACCCCATCGCGTTACCAGATTGCAACGCAGCACACAGCGGATCACCCGCGATCGGCATAGCGTTAATCTGGATGCTTTGGTTTGTAATGGGCTGCACGAAGCCCGGTGCACCCGTCAATAGTGATGCCCACACGTGACCATTGGTATCAACGCTGCTGGCGATCGCCCATGACTGACTCTGCAAAAATGTCTGAGCAGCGGGCTTAATGGTAGCGTTCAGCAGATGACCCAGGCGATCGGCTTCTGCCCGCACACCGACCCTTGACTGCACTGCCTGTTCTCCAGGATGAAAGGATGTCATCAGAACCTCCTTTGTAGCGTTACTTCTTGTCTGGCTTTGGCGCAGCGTTCTACAAACCAGGCATCCCCACGTAACCGGGTAGTTGCTTGATCCGCTCGACCCAAGCCACGATATGCGGATATGCGTCTAGCGAAAGTTTGCCATCGGCGGCTAGCCCAATGTAGGGGAAACAGGCGATGTCTGCGATCGTAGGGCGATCGCTTGCCAACCAGTGCCGGGTTGCCAAATGCTGATCCATCACTTGCAGTAGCGCATAGGACTGTTTCTCTACAGTGGTTATGTCGATCGCTGTACCAAATAAATAGTGCAGTCGTGCTGTCGCCACTGTGTTAGCAATCTCTTTCGACGCGGTTGAGAGCCACTGCATCACACTGCCTAACGCCGCAGCCTCTTCGGGAAGCCAATCTGTGCCTCCATAGCGACGCGCGATGTAAACCAAAATTGCTTGCGAGTCGCGCAGCACGACCGCTCCATCGGTTAAAGCAGGCACTTGTCCAAACGGATTTAACTCTAAGAACGGCGGTTTCTTGTGTTCACCTGCCTTTAAACCAACGGTGATCGACTCGTACTCTAACCCCAATAAAGACAGCAGTAGCCGCACTTTATAGCAATTGCCAGATAGCAAAAAATCGTACAGTTTCAGCATAGAGCGATCGTTCAACAGCGGTTGCTTTGTAATTCGGTTGCTTTGTCCTTCTTGTCTGTACCAATCGTTCGGTACATGACTACTGTACTGATCGTTCGGTATACTGTCAATAGTTGCAATGAAGCTGAAGCAATGTTGAGAGAGGATGCTGTTGCCCAACTGGTTGAGGTCTTTCGCCAGTATGGTTACGAAGGGGCAACGCTGGCGCGGTTGTCAAGCGCAACGGGATTGGGTAAAGCGAGCCTGTATCACCATTTTCCTGGCGGGAAAGAAGAAATGGCAGCAGCCGTGTTGGACTATCTCCGGCACAAGCTGGAAACGGGAATGCTGGCACCACTACGCAGCGAGGGCGATCCTTCTGAACGGCTTCAGGCAATGGCTCGTAGTGTGGATGCTTACTACAATCATGGTCAGCAAGCCTGTTTGCTAGCAATGTTGGCACTGGGTGAAGCCAATGGGTTGTTTCAAGCCCAAATCCAACAGGCGCTGAATCGCTGGATCGATTCTTTGGCAGGCGTGGCAGTGGATGCAGGCGTGGAGGCAGCGATCGCCCGACAGCGTGCTGAAGATGCCATTTTGCAAATTCAAGGCGCACTTATTTTGGCGAAAGGCTTAGGCGATACAGCTCCCTTTCAACGAGTTTTGCAAGCACTACCAGAAAACCTTTTAGCAGTATAAATTACCCATTCTAAGTTGACCTGCACGTGGTATTTGTATCTACAGAGAAAATAGTAGAGACAGTGATGGCGACCAGGTTACCGTTTGTTTTTGTTAGCGCGATTATGGGCTGGAGCGCTTTGGCACTACAACTCTACCTGCTGATTGTCAGCAATATGGAAAAGGGCTTGCCTGGAATTGTTGGGGTGATGAAGTTCTTCGATTACTTCACGATTCTCAGCAACATTCTAGTTGCCACGGTTTTTACAGCAATATGGTTACAACGACGCGACGCTGGTAGTTTCTTCACTCATCCCAAAGTGAAGACTGGCGTAAGCGTCTACATCTTCATTACGGGGATTGTTTACTTTTTGCTCCTAAGGCAGACATGGACTCCGACTGGTCTGTGGTGGTTAGCAGATGTGGTGCTCCATTACGTGATGCCTGTGCTCTATGGCGTTGAATGGCTATTTTTCACACCTAAAGGACAGTTGCGCTGGCACGATACCTTTCGGTGGGCAGTCTTTCCTTTTGTGTACTTGCTGTGGGCGCTGTTTTGGGGCGCAATCTTTGGGTTCTATCCCTATCCGTTTATTGATGTAACAACGCTGGGCTATCCGCAGGCATTGCTCAATGGCGTTTTCGTGGCGATCGGCTTTATCCTCATGGGCTTGTTGCTGGTCGCTGTCGATCGCCGGCTTGGCAGAAAGGTAAAAGCCATCAAACAGCGCGACCTTGCCTAGAGGTGCGCTCTGTTCTTTTTGAATAAGCTGTGCAGATGGCAACTTCGAGCAGCCCTAAGTGCAAGGCTTCAATCAACCGTTCTGCCTTGCCACAATAGCATCGCTTCAAGGCGTAGAACTTGTTTGCCCTCATTTTTTGTGATGGTTTACACAGAGTAACGCTATGAAGATCGGTAACCTTTCTACAAGCTCTTTTTGCCTCTGTGATATTGCTGCTTATGGCATTCAGGCAAAAACAGATTGATGTGTTTAAGCTCAAGGGGTTTTACTGCAAGCCTGTTTTTTGCTGAAGTTCATGACTCAATCACTTAGTTTTACGAATAGTTTTGAGTCAACTATTGGTTGCGCTTATCCAGCGTTGTCCCGCTTTGAACTCAATGCATCTGCATCCACACGGTAGATTGCTAAGGCTTGGTTGCTAAAGCATCTACGGCTTTCAAACAGCACATTGTTTGCAGTCTCGTTGTGCTCCAAGGCATTGAAGTAAATTCATACACCTGCATTTTGGAGTAAAGCTGTCATGGCTGGATTGTGGTCGTTTACGGGCAGGTATAAAATCCTGCATATGACGTGGTTTGCTTTTTTTCTCACCTTTGTTGTTTGGTTTAACTTTGCACCGTTAGCAACAGCCGCAAAGGCTGAGTTAGGTTTAACCGATCCGCAACTGCGAACGCTCGCTATATGCAATGTGGCACTTACAGTGCCAGCCCGGATTGGGGTTGGTATGATTTTGGATCGCTTTGGTCCTCGCCTTACCTACTCTTGCTTGCTGATCTACGCGGTGTTTCCTTGCCTTGCTTTTGCGCTGGCACAAAACTTTGAGCAAATGGTTTATGCTCGCCTCGCCTTGAGCATTGTAGGCTGTGGTTTTGTCATCGGCATTCGCATGGTGGCAGAGTGGTTTACTGCCAAAGATATTGGTCTAGCAGAGGGCATTTACGGGGGTTGGGGCAACTTTGGGTCAGCAGGCGCTGCCTTTACGTTGCCTGCCATTGCTGCTGGATTAAGCTTTTTGGCGGCAGGACAGTTCAACTGGCGGTTGGCGATCGCCCTTACAGGTGTGATAACAGCAGTCTATGGCGTAATCTATTACTTCAATGTCACCGACACTCCTCCTGGCAGGGTGTATCAACGTCCGCCTAGCAACGCTGGTATGGAAGTTACTAGCAAGCGCGATTTTTGGTTTTTGTTAGTCATGAATGTTCCGCTAGTCGGTGTCTTAGGCTTAATTGCATGGCGTTTGACAAAATTGAAGTTCATTGGCAACACAGTACTCTTGCTGATTGGTGTCTTTCTGGTTGGTCTTTATCTCTATCAGGCGTACAACATCTGGCAGGCGAACAAGCCACTAATGACAGGAGTAAAGCGTTACGCTCCGGAGGATCGCTATAAGTTTGCTCAAGTTGCTAACCTTGAACTGGCATATGTAGCGTGTTTTGGGTCAGAGCTTGCGGTTGTCTCTATGCTGCCCACTTATTTTGAACGTGGGTTTGGCTTGACGGCAGCAGTGGCGGGGGCAGTAGCAGGGATGTACGCCTTTATGAACATCGTGGCGCGTCCAGGTGGCGGCTGGCTTTCTGACAAGATTGGTAGCCGCAAATGGACGCTTGCTGCAACTATTGGTGGCACAGGCATTGGCTATCTATTGTTTAGTATGTTCGGTCAAGGCGTACCCATCATTTTTGTGGTGCTGATGACTATGTTGGCATCGTTCTTTGTAATGGCAGCGGAAGGCGCAACTTACGCGATCGTTCCCCTAGTAAAGACCCGAATTACTGGGCAGATCGCGGGTAATGTAGGAGCCTATGGTAATGTTGGCGCGGTCATTTATCTAACGGTCTATAGCCTTTTGCCCCAGGGCGTAGCTGGCGACAAGCTATTTTTTCAAATGTTGGGCTGTGTTGCGCTCATTGTGGCGTTTATAAATGCCTTTACGCTTAAAGAGGTAACTGGTGACCATACGGAAGCGCCTGTGTCTGTGCCAGTGCCCATGGCAGTAAACCAGGGCGATCGCCGTTAAGCTTCGACTTGATTTAGATCTCTGAATTTCAATCTGTGATTTTGAATCTCTCATTTTCTGGTTTCCGGCTACTCCAAAATGTCGGAAACCAGAGTGATAGACGGCTGGCAAGCATAACAGTAGCAGGATGTCAGGTTTCGGCATCTAACAAGTTGACATAAGCTGCAACCTTATCCTTCATATACTGATACTCTTCTTTCTGTTTTTCGCACTCTGCCTCAATAGCTTTAATTGATAAATTGCTCCCCGACAGCATCGTAGGATGACTCGTCGCCAGTTGAACACCGATTAATGACTCTCTAATAAATTGCCTGTAGAGTTGCTCTAATTCTTTTACCTTGGCTAGTACTCCGCTCACTTCTGAGTATACTGTCTCGTAACGATCTCGTTGATTTGCATAAACATCAGACTTGGTTGTTAAATTAAGTAGCCTTTTCGCTTTGCTACGCTCAGAATCAACGCGCACTATTTCTAATTGCAGCTCACGATGTTCTTTAATTAAAGGTCTTAGTTCTTGGGCTACTCTGTACCTCACTTCTTCTGTAGAATCTAATTTAGTTGAAACTGGAAGAGAACCTTTGTAAATATCTTTTTCGCCATACCAATTAGGATCAAACTTAATGTGGCTTCTTTGCAGCCATTTCAAAAAAATAAGTCTAGGAATGCCAGTTGGCTCTCTAGCAACGGTATAACTGGTCGAGTGCAGTCTAAGCTCTCCATCATCAGTCAGCACTGGAACGATGATCTCAGCTTTATAAAGATTGTAATAAGAGCTAGAAACAGAATCTAATCGAAATCTCTCAGTTACTATACCTAGCTGTCCTAACGGTAGATTGTGCCATGAGTATTTATGAAAGCTCATGAAGGCAACAAGGTCGAACTCTAGTACAACTTGCTGTTTAATCTGCTTGATTTTAGAGATTGGATGTAGAGCGTTATAAATTATAGCTGTAGTAAAGATTATACTTCCAGCAATTAGCAGAAGTGTAAGTATAGAGATTCCCAGCATAAGATCTAGCTCGTCAATTTGTAGAATCTAATGAACTAAAACCTGGTTGATCAAATTTAAGTCTACTGACATTCCTTTAGCTATACAACTCTTTCCTAGGCTAACGACCAGGATAAGCGGTTGCAAATAATTTTGGCATCACAAGACTTCTCGTTTGTCCGCTTCATCGACTTGTTATATAGCCGATGCCAATCTATTTTACCAACCGTTAGCATATAGCTGCTCAACAGAGCCAGGGTTATGCTTGCGGCGAATCTCACCAAACTTAGCTTCATCTGTAACTTCTACATTTCCATCTGAAGTTACTGAATAAACGCCTGTTTCATAGCACTCAGCTATTGCCAACATCATATGAGTAAGATTTGTGAAAGCAAAGCTTAACGAACCATCATCACCATCTACATGAAAGATGGGGGCAGTACCATTTAGACTGTCACTGCCTGGAACAGCAAAATACTCACCATCAAAATCAAAGATTGGAAAGAGATATTTAGGGTTTCCATCTTCTTCTCGAGCTTCGAGCCAAAAAGAATCGTTAATACCTTGTGAATCTCTCAAAGCAGTTTCTAGATCTAGTAAGCAGTGATACACAAAAACACCACACCCATTATTAATGCCATTACGCCATTGATACAGTTCGTAGACTTCACGAGAGACACAAAAAGGTAGCTCACTAAGCTTTTCTTCAATTTCTCTGGATGATAGACCTGGCAGAAAACCTGATGCGCAAGTAGGACTATTTTGTTGAAGCCATTCTATAATCCGGTTCAGAGCATCGGTTAAAGCTGACATAATACCTCCACAGAAAATTTTAGATTAGCTTGGCTTTAAACCCTGATGGCTAAACTCATATAGTTATTGGTTTCAATAATATTTACCTTAATGCCAGAATTGCCTGTTATACAGCCACTATTGTCTAAATGGGCATCGAGCATGGCAGTAAACCGGATGGCAATGTGACCATGATTATGGTTAGTCAACTTCTAGTGAATCATCGGCACAGCAAGATAAAAGAAAGAGGGGTTGTGGCGCGATCGAGCAGGATGGGAAGGGGCAATGATGGGTATTTAGAAGAACTAGCTTCACCATAGCTTGCTCTTGCTCTCAAGCGCTCTATGAGGTTAGAGGAGGGCGTAAAGGCGACATACTCCCTAGTTTTGCACAAACACAGAGACGAGTCTGATACCACACTTGAGTTGAGGTCGAAGCAGCGATCGGGTGTTGAGCTAACAGTATGCTTTGGCTTCCACACAGCTTTGAGGTGACTAACATTCTAGGCGCTGCTGAGTGGGGAGATGATTTGCCATGCACTCCAGGACGCAGCCACGCTAGATTTTGCAGTAGATGAGAATTGTGCAGTAGATGAGAAAATAGCCGTTGCCAGACAAATTTGAACCGTTGTAGCAAACATTGCTTGCAAAGCTAGAGCGATTTGAATCTTTGTTACTCCGATTCAAGTCTTCGTTACTCTGATTCAAGCCTCCGTTACTCCGATTCAAATCCTTGCAGCGACGGTTACTACTCGTATAAGAAAGAATTAAGCGTTTGCAAGAAACATATAAGTCGTTGCAGCAATTATTTAAACCGTTGTTACAACGGTTCAAGCATTCATAAGCCGGGCTTAAGCCATGCCTACAATGATTGAAACAGACTGATTGAAGCAACGGCTTTGGCAAGCGCTCACACCAATGCTTGCAATTTCCTTCACAAGTCTTTGCGGGGGTGTATGCCTCTGGTGTTTTTTGGCATTGGTATCAAAGGCAGCGATTGCAACCAAAGCACTGTCCTCCGTAAACATCCCTATTTTTCTACGACGATCACTTTTGCCTGCTCTGAATCCTGCTGGTTTTTGCTCAGGTGAGTCCGGCGATCGCGTGTCTACAGTGTGGTTGTACAGCTAATTACAGGGGGCATCATGGCACGTCGCAAACGAAATTCTGAAGTGTTAGAACGCGCCGATCGACGCATTGAAAGTTTGCGTTCCATCAGCGCAGAGCTTGATTTTGGCAGTGGGCTCACTCTGAAAGCCTATACCAGCACCATCGATAGGTTGCGGTCTAAACTTGCCGCATATAACACGGCTCTATCTTCAATCGATAAGCTTGCCGACGATGTAAGTAGTGCCGAGCAACTTGTCATGGCAATGTCCGAAAAAATGCTGCTGGGTGTTGGCAGTCGTTACGGTAAAACCAGTCAGGAATATGAAATGGCAGGTGGTTCTCGCCGGAAGGTGAACCGCCGTACTAGCAGTGCCAGCCCTTCCACGCCCTCAACCACAAGTTCTGTACCAACCGCTTCGACAAACGGTTCTACCAATGGCACCTCGCCTGCAACGGTCAGTTAAAAGCAGAACTGCGTTCAAAGCCTAACAGCCATCTTCAGGGTGCTCACACGCATTAATGAGCACCCAACTGCTAGAACCATTTTGCCCAGTGTTCTTTTTACTAGAGGGGAGTAAGCTTGCGTGCAATGTGAGTGCCTGAGATCAAGTGTTCGCCACGCTCCGTATTCTCTCACGCATATTTTCCTCACGCATATTTTCTGCTGACTCTGGTGTAACCGCTTGTCGTGGTGGATCTAGTCAAGGCATAGAATAAAGGCAGAATGGCTAAAGCACCCACTTGATACCATGCAATGCTTGGACTACTTCAGAGCAATCGATCGCTCGTTCAACCGCTTGAAATCAGCAATGGATAAATGGCTAGTGTTGGGAATAAATTGATATGGGAGGTAAAAGGATGCTCACGCTCAACACCCAACTTCCTGAAAACACGCTTGCTGAATTCTGCCAACGCTGGAAGGTGAGCGAGTTTGCCCTGTTTGGTTCCGTCCTCCGAGACGATTTTCGCCCCGACAGCGATATTGATGTGCTTGTCACCTTTGCCCCCGATGCAAAACGTGGGTTAATGACACTAGCAAAAATGAAGTACGAGCTAGAAGATTTACTAGGGCGTGAAGTAGATCTGGTTAGCAAATACGCTATTGAAACGAGCCATAACTGGATTCGGCGCAACGAAATTCTAGGGACGGCTCAGGTAATTTATGTCGCGAGATAACGCCTCATTACTAGACATTGCCAAAGCTGCCCAGCTTATTCTGGAATTTACTCAAGGATTAGAGAAGCCGGAACTGGCAGCAAATTTAGAAAAACAGTCCGCCATTCTCTATCAAATTGTCATTATTGGAGAAGCTGTCAAACGGCTATCCATCGATTTCCGCAATCAGCATCCAGTCGTTCCCTGGCGGGAAATTGCCGGAATGCGAGACATCCTGACTCACCAGTATGATCACGTCGAAGTCGATGAAATTTGGGGAGTAATTCAAGACGACATCCCTCAGCTACTGTCTATGATTGAGCCTTTGCTACCTGCCCAAGAACCCTGATCTCACCATTGAATCAAAAGCATTGCCCTTTGAACGCATAGAAACACTACCCGTGAAACTATAGCGATCGCAATGATGTTTCAAGAACGTCAGCAGCCTTCTGGAGACTGTTCACAGGCTCCAATGCTGACCCAACGGCTGGAACCGTCCGCCCAGTGTTCTTTCTTCCAAAAAAGAGTGTGGCAGACGGAATCATACAGAATAGCTGCAACACAACATGGCTTTTCTTTGGGCATTTGCCTCCCTTGATCCAGTTACTTCATTTGAGTGACCTAGTTTATGTGACTAGTGACTTGATTGGGAACGGCGTACTTTAAATGCAAAGACTTTCAATCGCTTCCGCAAGTGCTGCGCTAATTGAAAGTGATCAGTATGTAACACTTTTGCTGCGTGGGTTCTACCCGTTACTGCCCGTAGCAGTGTACTAACTTTGCAAGGAAGGTATCCCATGGATCAACCCTTTGAGAGTGATGTAATGGAGGATCTGGCGGCAGAGACACCCATTTCATCGGCTGACGAGTATGACGCGATGGAAGAAGAAGGTTTTGATGCCTTTGGTGATGACCATGCGTTTACCGATGGTATGGATGAATTTGCACCGGAGGGTGCTGCTGCCTTTGAGGAAGATGCTTTCGGAGACAATCTAGAGGGCGATCTGTGGGATGACCAGATGGCATCTGGTGACGAGTTTAACCCCCATCGCACAAATCAGCGAGAGTCTAACCGGACGCAACATGAGCAAGGACAACGCCGCCGAGGGATAGATCGCGGGGGGGAACGGGGTGACGATCGCCGCCAGGTGCCGCGCCGCAGACCCTCAGGACACCGTGGACCCTGGCCACCACGCAGAAACGCCTTCTCAGATGAATCGTTCTTCGACGAAATGAATGAATTTGAAGACGGCTTTGAGGAGAATTTTGAAGATGAGTTTGCATCAGGTGATGCCTTTGCTGAGGATGGCTCCATCAATGCCATGGATGCGATGGAAGCGGCGATCGCCGATGCCCTGGAAGCTGAAGACAGTGACGAGTTCTTACGTCGTGCTGTGCAGGGAGTGCGTCGGGCAGCACAGGTGGCGCGTCAGGTCGGTCGAGGTGTTGGTCAGGTGGCACGGGTGGTCGGTCCTGTTGCCAGCATGATTCCACTGCCGCAAGCCCAGGCAATTGGGGCGATCGCCAACATTGCTGGACGCTTGTTGGCAGATGGAGCCGATGAGTTTGAGGTACTGGACGAAATACTATCATTCGCCGAAGCCGAGAACGCGGTGGATGCTGCTGCTCCCATCATTGCCGGACTCACTGTTCGTACCATGATGCCCCGTGCCGCTCGATTGAATCGAACGGCACGACGGCAACTGGTTCACAGTGTGCGTCAGTCTACGCAAACTCTGGCTCGTCGTCAGGGGGCACGAGCCGTCAGAGCTGTTCCCCGCGTAGTACAAGCTGTTCAACGGACTGCTCAACGCCGCCGAATGCCTGCTCAACAGCTTCCTCAAGCCATTCGTCGTGCCGCTGCCAGCGTTGCTAGAAACCCTCGCTTGGTAAGTCGGTTAGCGCAGGCAACCCAACACGCTTCAACTGTAACCCGTCGGTATGTGACGGGAAGCAGTACAGGCATTCCACAACGCTTAGTGATTCGCGGTCCGGTCGAAATCACTATCAGAAGCCGTTAGGGAGAACAAAAGATGTATCAGGCGTTTGATAGTGATTTGATGGATAACTTGTTCTACTATGTGTCGCCACAAACTCACTCCCATACAAACAAATTTGATGCCTTCGAGGGCTTAAACGAATTCGATTGGCTTGCTGAGTGGAATGGATTTGAGGATGAGGATGTAGACTACGCTAGAGGTGGTACTGCGCCAACAGAACCTAATGATGGAGTGTCTAGAGACACAATTCAAGCAACAATAAATGCTCAGGTGGATAGGCAATTGCGACAATGGGGACTTACTGATATTCGGGCACATCAGCCTCAGGTAGTTCCCAATACAAGACCGAATCCAAAAAATCAAGGACCACTGACTACAACGTCTAATCAGCCAGATCATCAAGCAAACGATCTAAGAACTGGAGAACACGTAAATGTTGAAGTCGAGGTTCTAAATCCTCAGCGTCGTAGGGAAAGCCGCGCAGCGGCAATCAGGCAATTTGAACGGGTAGTACAGAATGATCCAACTGCACGTAGCGTACTTTTAATACATCAGCCTCAACTTGATGGGAACAACCGCCCAATTAGAGAGGGACGACTTGTTGAGAAGCGTGTCTACGATCCTACTACTAGAAGAACAACACAGAGTACGGAACCACTGCGAGAGGAGGATGTTCACACTCCAAGACATTCGCCATCGCAACAACAACGGGCAAAACGATCGCCCCAGAGTCTTCCGCAGCAACAGCGTCCAGCCGGAGGGCAGCGTCCACCGCAAGGTCTTCCGCAGCAACAACGTCCAACTGGAGGACAGCGCTCACCTCAGAGCCGTCCCCAACAAGGTCGTCCAGCTAGAGGACAACGATCGCCCCAGAGCCATCCTCAACAACGTCGTCCCACTAGAGGGCAGCGTAGCTTTGATGCTTTTGCAACATTCTTTTAAGTCAGCTTGAAACGGTGTGAATTAATTAAGGGCTAGAAGTCCTACTAATCCTGTCTTTCTACAATTATCGAGAGGGAAACTATGTATCAAGCCTTTGAAGCCGATGTTATGGATGATTTGTTCTACGAGGCAGAAGGTCCATCCCAAACGCGCCGTTCTGCCCAAGCCTATGATGCGTACGACGATTCATTCGATGCGTTTGATGAGGGCGATGGTTATGATGCTTATGATAGTTACGATGCTTATGATGCTTACGATGAGGGCGATGCGTTTGAAGAAGCGATGGCAGATGCCCTGGAAGCAGAAGATAGCGATGAGTTTTTCCGGCGCGTAGCGCGTGGCATTCGGGGTGTCACTAGAGTGGCTCGTCAGGTTGGACGCGGCATTGGCAGTGTTGCCCGTGTGGTTGCACCGATCGCCAGTGCCATTCCCTTACCACAGGCACAGGCAATTGCTCGTGTTGCCCGCGTTGCCGGACGTTTGTTAGCAGATGGTGCCGATGAATTTGAAGCGGTAGACGCGCTGGTAGATTTGGCAGAGGCAGAAGATTTGATGGATGCAGCGGCTCCCGCGATCGCTACGATGGCGGTTCATGGCACTATGCCTCAAGCGGCACGACTGCCCCAGGCAACCCGACAACAGCTCGTTCGGGCAACGACCCAAACGGCTCGCACGATCGCCCGCCAGCAAGGAACTCAAGCAGTACGAGCCTTACCTGCTGTGGTGCAAACTGCTCAACGAGTTGCTCGCCAGCAGGGCGTTCCTCCCACAGCCTTACCACGGGTCATTCAGCAAGTGGGGCAGCGTCTCAGCCGCAATCCTCAAATGATTCGTCGTCTGATTCGCTCCGCCAGCCCTGCGATTCGTCAACATATCTGTGCTGCCTGTGGCAGTCGTCGTACTCGCCCAGCAGCAGCCCGTCGTGGTGCCATGTAAGCGGTACCGTGCTGTTGGTCAACAGGAATCCTATGCGAGGAAGCTGTGATGGAAACGCGTTTGTTCCTACATACTAAAATTCTGGCACTGGCAGCACGGGCACGCCGACTGGTGCAGGTGGATTATGCCTCAGTGGGCATTCGTCCACAAGACATCCCTTACGCGCCGTCTCCCGCACACTTTCGAGCAGCTAATCGTCGACTGGCAAAAATTGACCAGGAAACACAGCGCCGTTTAGAGCAGGTAAAGCAAACCTGGAAGACAGCCCCACCTGATCGGGTCTTGCGAGATATTGCGCTAGTGGAGCGAGAAGTGGATCGATCGCGGCGTGCTTTCGGACTCTTCTTTGAGGTCTTTGGGCAACGAGGCACCACCTTTGCTCCAGCTCTTGCAGCTCACGATGTCATTGCGGTTGATTGCTATGCCCCAATTCGACAAGCGGCTCCGGCTCTTTTTCGCGGTCCCCTGCTGAAACCGGTTTGCTACATGGAGCATGGCTTTTCCCCCGCAACCATGCGGCGAGGTATCCAGTTGAATCGGTTATTGGGAGAGCAAAATCCGTTTCCCATCATTCGGATTCCGTGGGATCGCGATAATCCCTGGCAGGCAGTCTTTCTGCACGAGGTCGCGCATAATCTTCAGGCAGATTTGGGCATCTGGCAAGAAAATCGACGTGCTGTGCTGGAACGCACTCTGCGGTTTACTGGCGACCCAACGGTTACTCGCACGTATGCAACCTGGCATAAAGAAATCTTTGCTGATCTGGCAGCGATTTTGTTAGGTGGTCCGTCGGCTGCTTGGGGCATGGCGGTGTTTCTTGCCCATCCGGCTCCACGTACAATGACGTTTCGACCAGGGGGTGCCCATCCCACTGCCTATCTGCGGATTCTGATTCTGGCAGAGATGCTGCGGCAGATTGGGTTTGGGGCGGAGGGCGATCGCCTCCAGCGAGTTTGGCAAACACTGTATAACCCGAATCGCGCTCATCGCATTCCTGCCACTCTCTTGCAGACTGCCGACACTGTAATTCCGCAAATTGTGGATGAAATTGCCTTTCAAACTCGGCGCAACCTGGGACAAAAAGCACTGGTGAACATCATTCCCTTTAGCCGTGACGATGAGCGGGCAATTCAGGCGGGCGCCAGACAACTGGTGCAAGGGAGAGTGCCCACCGAGCTACCGCCACGCTTTCTGGTTGGTGCCTCTAGCTATGCGCTGGCAACTGGGCAAACCTCACCTCGTCAACTCTCTCAACGGGTGATTACCCATCTCACTCGGTTGAATACGCGCTCTGCTAGTACGTTAGCAGAGGCTCAGGCAGCGGTTCGCACAGCGATTTCGACTGTCGCATAAAGATTCACCTATCTTGCTCTGGAAGTGAGTTAAAACGATGGCAACCCCCTCTAGCAACCCTTTGAGCCACGCAATGTCACAAAATAATGGCGCAACGCCAATGGATAATTCTGCTCAACGCATGGCATTTGACAACCTGCTCCGTCGCGAGTTACGGGTGAATGATCCCAATGATGCAAAGCAAATTGAGACTGCATTGCTAGCGCGGTATAGGAGCACTTCACGGGCACTAGGTCTTGCCCGCGAAGCGGAAGGATTACCGTTTCTACAGGCAGCATCCGTACAGGCAACTGTAGTTCCAGTGACGACATCGAATGACTTGGATTTGGAGCAGGCGATCGCTGATATTGAGCGTGATCTAACTGAACTGACAACTAACACTGTCTTAAAAGACATCACCCCTGAATTGCAAGGGTGGGCAAGCGCCATTCGATCTGCTATCTCAGAAGGAGTCAGCGCTGCCCGGTTTGCTCTGGATGCGCGTCAGCGAGACAAGGCTCTAGGCGTTCGCCGCACATTGGGTGACTATGCTCGTGTGGCTCGGCTTGTTGGCACCCTCACCCCAGCTCGCAGTATCAACTATCGCAAACTGGCACAAAGTTTAGACGAGGTGAGTTCTGTTCTCCTGGTGATGCTGGGTGAGTCGCTGGCAAATGGCGGAGTCAGTGGTGGACGCTTTTTACTCCAGCTTCCATTTAGTGAGTTGCAAACTCGTCGAGATGCCGTGATCGCTGCACTTCGTAATTTAGTTGGTGGAACGCAAGAAGCCTACAGTCAAAACGATTGGCCAAGGGGCATTGATGCCTATCGTAGGCTTCTGAGTTTTCTGGATTCTCAAGGACAGGGCGACTTACGGGCACTGCTGGTCGAGAATGAAATGGCAAGATTGCTCGACACTCTGATTCATCGGGCAGAAAACGGGAGAGCGCAGGGGTTAAGAGCACTGAGCGCGACGGCACAACTAGATTTGGAGCGGTTTCGTCGTCTGATCATCATTGGCAGTCGGTTGAATCAGAATCTGCTTGATGACAATGGTATCAATAATAGCGGCAATGTCGTCTTTGATTCGCCACCACTAGCCTCATTTTTAGAGGCCATTGGACTGTTTACCGACGCCTTTGGTGCAGGCGAGACAGGGGCTTCAGGTGGCTATCGACTGTTGCGAATTGCCCGTCCGCCTGTGTTGTTTTATGGTCTATATGGTTCAGCCAGCGTAGATGATGCAGAACAGCGCCTAGTTCAACTGATTATTTACCGCAATATTCTTGCCGATCAGTTGGATAACCTGGCTCAATTTGGGTTGCCTGCTCACATTGCCAGAGTGCAAGTGTTGCTTGACAAGATTCTCTACAGTGTCGATCGCGGCATTGACCTGTATGCGGTCGGCACAGAAGATTTTGGCGATCCAGAGCGTCGAGCCGCCGCCAACCTTTATTTGATTCGCGCCTTCTTTGATAGATTTTTTGGTGGTGGGGCTGGCTTTACTGGAACTATCAGAACGCTTACAGGTGAAATCACCAGCAGCGAGTCCACCGGTAGTTTTATGAGACGGTTAAACAATGAATTTTCGCAAATTCTTGTGTCTATTAAAAAAACACTGAGAGCGATTCAGCGAGAATTTATACCGCTTGGATTAAGACAGAATGAGAATGGGGATCAGGATCAGGATGCTCCTAGCTTTGTGTTTAGCTTTTCCTCTGTTGATAATCTCACATCAAAGGTAAGAGATTTCCAAAAAATTGCTAGCCAGGAGTTATATATCCAAAAAGATATGGAGAGTCGCTGGAGAAATTTGGTGCGAACGATGGCACCCAGCACTATTCTCTACAGCACCGAGGGAAATACAGACATTTTTGATGAGCTAACCCTAATGATTAGTAGGGCGATCGAGCTAGTTCTAAATCAAGAAATTCCTACAGAGGATGCTGAAGAAAAATCGCCATCCAATCCATTCATGGAGAAAATTGTCTTGCCACCAACGCCAGAAACGAGCCTAGAGCGGATTGCTGATCGCTTTGCGCCTGATTCTGTGCGCCGCAATCGTGAGACCTAATTTGGTGCTTTAGAACAGGTGTTTAAGGCTAAGACTGCAAGATTGTAACCAAGGATTTTTGCCATGAGCTACCAAACCACAGAAACTATTCAGCGCTTATGGAATCAGTTTTTACGAGATCAACTGGCAGCAATGCCACCCCAGGAACGACAACAGTATGAACAACAGTTTGAAGACCGCTTTGGCGAACTCCTGAAGGATGCCGCTGATGGTACGGGTAGCCAGGATGGTTTTCTAGATCTGGTAGGGTTTGGTGGCAAAGGTGCTGTTCCCTTTGAGAATATTTCCTATCCTTACATTCAGCCTGATTTTGATGACTCGATCGTGCCCAGCCAACTCCATGCTGCCGCAGAGTTGTACTACATCTATCAGCACGAACGGATGAAAGTGTTCCAGGTGGTGCAGGTGTTACAGCGCCTTTTCCGCGAAGGCAGAATGCGGATTCAGCGCGGACCCGGTGCGCGGGCACTTTACCTGCTGGATAAATGGAAACCACTGCGGTATAACCAGCGCGATCGCATGATTGCCTACCGTCGCGCCTTCAACTATGGCAGAGTGCAGGCACCCGTTGGAGCGATCACAAATGTCAACTTCCATCGCCAGTTTGTGGGCTTTATGGTGGCAGTGTCGCAGTACTTCCGCGATTTGTTGATTGGTGAAGTCATTCGCGGTGGACCGTTAATTGAGCAGCGCCCGTTTGGCAGCATCGGTACAGTGCAGCGTATTGGGTTAGATTTGCGCTATGCCCTCGATCGCTCCACCTATGGCAATATCCTCGCGCTTACAGTGGAAACAGGGCATTACCTCAACGAAGTTCTCAAACTCTTAGACACCCCTGACATCAAGAAATCTTTTGATGCCAATACTAAATGGGATGTGATTGAAATGGTTTCTAATCGCTACCTGGGCGGCATTGGAGAACCATCTCAACGGGCAAAAATGGCAGAGAGTGGACGACGCATTCTACAATTTATTGCCGATAACGACTTCAAGACAGCACTTGACCCCATTCTCTTCCAATCTGAAATGCGACCAATGGGATCTCACGCTGAAGCCTGGGTTGCTGCCTATCGCATGACCCCAGAGGGACGCGGTTTCTCAGGTGTCACCCCAGCCTTAAGAAGCGTCCTCGGTGCACAATCGGCAGTCGTTTAATGTGTGGTTTGATTCATCCATTTGAGGATTGTAATCATGACAGCAGCGTTAGTATCCGATTTTTCCATTACCCTCAATCAACGTCGCTGGGCGTGTGTGCTTGATCCAACTCTTGCCTTATCTCATTATGGATTGCCTTTAGTGAAGCAACTAGGCGAGTTGATGGAACTCTGGATTGTGCGCGAACTTTGGCATATTCTGGACAATCCTCAGTTTTACCTTCATCAACCCAGCTTAATTTCGAGCGTGCAAATGCCCATCACCTTGCCGTCGTACGGCAACAGTTCCCAGCACGTTGTGCAAACGCTTAAAGAGTGGGAACGTCTTCGGACTAGCACCGATCGCAACTCCTGGAATATTCATTTCTTAGCCGATGTGATTGGGGAGTCTTGTGTTCCGACTGGCATCGATGCCGACATTATTTGGCGTTGGGAATCGCTGGCGCAAAGTTTAGACACTCGCTTAGATCAGCAAGTTTCTAAACTAGATATTCTGACCCTTGCCTTCCGTGATCTAGCAGCGCTGGCAGCCGCGAGACCCGCTTGTATTCTGACTCATCGTGTCAATGAAGAGGCTCCCGCGCTTTGCAAAACACTCCAACAATGGGGTATTGCCTGTCAACCAATTGAACCAACCAATGCGATCGCCGATATCGAGCGAGAACAATTTCGTAACTTGCTTGTTCATGCGGGGCTCTCCAAATTTCTCTGGGCAGGATTGAATTTGGCAGTTTTGCATTTGGTTGTTCCTGCCGCTGCCACACTCAGCACAACCTTTGCCCAGGATTGGTCAGATGAGTATTCCTTTTCAGAAATTGATGAATCGACAGTCGATCAAGGACTGTCAACCAATCTCTGGCAGGGTGCGCAAGGCTTCTGGTATTCCATCACTTGAATTATGAAGGATCAACCCGCTAATTACCGCAATACGCTTCAAATCAACCAACCTGACCTGGTGATGGTGGCAGTGATGGGTCAGGTTGCTCATCCAGTGGCTACCGGAAATCCTTACCGGATTGGGCATGATGGCGTGCCGCGGGTGTTGCCTGCCACAGGTGGCATCGTTCTAAATCAGCGAGTGGGCGATCGTTGTGTGGGTTTGATGGGTGATCACATTGAACCTGGTGCGGCGTTGCACAATAATAATCGGGAAGTTATTGGGGCACGCAATGGACCCAATCTGGCATTAGTAACCTACGCCTGTGTTGGTAACATCGCCAGGGTAATTAGTGGTCCCTGTAACGGTAAACGCGGGTTAGTTACTGGCAAACATGGGGGTGTTGATCATGTATTAGTAGACTTTCCAGCCGCTGTATTGCAGCGCTTACAAATTGGCGATCGCGTTCAAATTAATAGTTATGGTTTAGGACTGCAAATTTCAAATTATCCAGAGATTAACGTTACAAATTGTTCCCCCTCACTGTTGCAACGATGGGGTATACGCGAAAATAATCGTAGGTTGCAAGTACCCGTTACGCATCGTATTCCCGCCAAAATTATGGGTTCCGGATTGGGAAAGAATTCTGTTTGGCGAGGAGATTATGATATCCAATTATTCGACCCCCATGTCCGGGCTCGCTACCACTTAGAAACATTACGTTTTGGCGATTTTGTTGCCATTTATGATGGTGATACACGCTTTGGTCCTTCCTATCGGCAGAACCGAATCACCATTGGCATTGTTGTACATGGAGATAGTACTGTAAGTGGTCATGGTCCTGGTGTAACGGTTCTCTTAACAGGTCCTGCAAATCGCTTACAGCCAATGGTTCACTCACGCGCAAATCTTGCTGCCCTCTTCGATTTGCGCGCTCTGCCGACCGCTAGAGCGTACCAACCTATTACGGCAAATTCTAATCTCAATCTAACGTTGAACGTTGAACCTGCTCGATCTCAAACTAAGTTCTCCTATCTCAGGTATTAATTGTTCCCTGTCGTAGTTTTAACTTCCTTTTGCCCCTATGGAGGTTTATGAGAGAGAACGCTCCAATCCGTTCATCTTGCCCGTTAGCAGCTGATATATCTACATCACCTACTATTCTGAGCAAGTTCCAAATCGACAATTATCAGTTTTTAGTTATTAGTTTAGAAACTAATTCAAGTGCTCAATCTTCCTTAGATCAATCAACTCATTCATCCAAAATCTATATTGAGGTTGATCGATTTAAGGTGCAAGGACAACTTTACGCGATCGTAAGGGTTGAGTCATCCTCTGATTCTGCTGGAGCTGCTTTAGCCAACTTATTGACAGAGCGAGAGATCCAAATTGCTACATTGGTTGCTTCAGGGCAACCAAATAAGCAAATTGCGAAGCAGCTTCGCATTAGCGAATGGACAGTCTCAACCCATCTACGTCGTATATTTATGAAGCTTGGTGTAGACAGCCGCGCAGCGATGGTTTATCGCTGCGCGGCTCTCATTCAACAATTGAAGGGGCAACTAGAGACGATGCAGCAACTATAGCAATGTCCGAACAATCATCGGCAAGCTAACAGGGTTCATCTGACTGCTCACAAGCACCAATGCTCACCCAACTGCTGGAACCGTCTGCCCAGTGCTCTTTCTTCCAGATCGGTGCGTTGTGCTTCAACGTGTTGATCGCGTACTGGCACGCCTCAAACGCCTCCGCACGATGGGGGCAGCCGACTGCTACCAGCACGCTAATTTCACCAATTGCCAGCCGTCCTGTGCGGTGATGAATGACAACACGAGTTGCCTCTGACCAGCGCTTGTGGATGTCGTTTGCAATTTGGCGAAAGATTTGCAGTGCCATCGGTTCATACGCCTGATATTCCAGCGCTACCACAGGTTTCCCATCTGTTTGATGGCGCACCGTACCGCTCATCACCACGATCGCTCCATTGGCATCATCCTCTGCCAGTGCATACACATCCGACAGTAGCAACGGTGCAAAGGTAATGACCAGGCTATCATTGCTGGCTGTAGGAATGGAAACGGGAGACGGTCTGGTTTGCATAGGGGCAGTATGAATCACGGCTATATGCTCTTGCCTCAGCGACATTCCAGTATTGCAAGAGAAGGGCGTTGGTAGCCTCAAGTGTAGCGCCTGGATGCGATCGTTTGAAGTGCGATCGTGTGAGTTGGTCGTTCTAAGTCTCAGCAAAAGGCTGTTGCCGCTATCAGCAAGCTTTTGAGACCAAACGTCAGCTTTTGCACTTCTCTTAGAGCAATTCAGAAAGTACTAGCTACAGATTTTCCTGATTGATCTCGCTTAATCTTTCTTATGACGGGAAAGCCGTAGGCAGGGGATCTTGCTTTGTACTGTGTAAAAAGGGCATTGGTATTGACCCATCCAACTGCTGTCATCAAAGGCTAGAGAGGTTAAGGTAGTACCGACTGAATTAAGACGTTTGCTTATCTCATTACTGTTTTTCTGTTAACAAACGCTTGAGACGCAAGGGCTAACGATCGTTGTTGAGTATGGCAAGAAAAAATTGATCAGGTGACAGCAATGCTAAACCCAACACTCTGTGCGCAAAGATCACTGACAAATAGTTGGACAAGCCTTTCCTGGCAACTTTTTGGTTGGCTGACAACACCTGCACTAGTGATTCCGCCTTTAGTGCTCATTATTGTCTTGCCGTGGCTGTTTCGCCGTTTGCGCTGGCGACGACGCATTAGTGGGCTAGGCGCTGCGCTGTTAGCGGCTTATTTATTGGCGCTATCACCAATAATGCTCAAAATTGGCAGTCGGGCGCTAATTACATTCTTGCCGTCTGATGCTGGTCAACCTGCGGATGCGATCGTGATCCTAGGACGCGGTAAAGCAATGAGACCCCAACGGGTTGATGTTTCAGCGCGGCTTTGGGAGACCCGTCGCGCACCGCTGCTCTTTGCGAGTGGTTGGGGCGATGCCCAGGAAATTGCCACAATGCTAGAGAAGAAAGGGATTCCTGCGGATGCGATCGATGGTGAACCGTGCTCTCGCACCACTGAAGAAAACGCTCGCTTCACCGCTGCCATTTTGCAACCGAGAAATGTGCATCATATTTTATTGGTGACTGATCCACCTCATATGCTGCGATCGCTCCTGACGTTTCGCAGCCTCGGCTTTGATGTGACGCCGTACACCAATCCACTGCCTCAGGGTTTGAATGCTAGAACGAAAGCCTTTCTGGTCTTTCGAGAATATTTAGGCATCGTTGGCTATAGTTTGCAGGGGCGCTTTCTACCCCGCGAGCCATCTGCCGCTGATCTTAACCCAACTGCGATCGTCCCCCTGAAGGAGACTCCACCGGATCAGCTTGTGGCTCCGGCAGTGGCAGGTTAAACAGCTATTGCTCGCTTACCCAAACAACAGTCTGTCCATTGTATAGACGCGATCGCGCCCCCAGTCATTTCGAGACCCGTTGCGTCCTTCTATCACAACAGGTACTCAATCAGCGTGCTCCGCAGCAGCACTGAGCAAAGCCTCTATTTACCTCACAAAAAACTTATAGAGCAGCCAGTGAGGTTCATCAGGACTACAAACTATGCAAGTACAGGCAGCCTAAAATGAGCGCAGTGTTGTAACAAGCCCGTTACTAACACACTGTTTTGCTACCAATCCAGGAGTTAGATGTGATTCAGATCTTTGCTATCAGTAGCCAGATACTAAATTCTGATGCTTGCCCCCGGTTACGTAGCAAATGGGTCATGCTTACCCAGCTAATCTCCAAGCGCTTGACGCAGCCGCTCTCTCTACCGACTCGTCTTGCAGTGTTGGGGCTGCTCCTTCTGGCTGTGTTGTGGTGCATCTGGCTCTTACGACAACCCTCCAAACGAGCACAGCTCCGCCGCTGGAGCCAACAGTTCCGCTGGAATCGACGGCGTACCCAGATTGTTGTAGCGCTGACGTTAGCTTGCCTCATCCTTACCTCACCACCCGGACTTGCCTTGGCAACACAGGCATTGACTAGCCAAATTCCGGCTGATTCAGGTGCAAAAGCAGACGCAATCGTGATTTTGGGCCGAGGTCATCGTTTCATGCGCGATCGCATAGATGCAACGATGTCGCTCTGGCAGGCACAACGGGCACCGCACGTTTTTGTCAGCGGGCGTGGCGATGCAGGGTTGCTGATACGCCAACTGCTAGAGAACGGTGTTCCCAAGGAGGCAATTAGCGGTGAGAACTGTTCGCTCACGACTGAAGAAAATGCCCAGTTCACAGCCGATTTACTCTTGCCTCAAAACGCTAAGCGCATCATTTTAGTCACAGACTCGCCTCATATGCTGCGATCGCAACTTACTTTTGAGAGTTTGGGGTTTGAGGTTATTGCATACCCTAGTTCTGTGCCGTCTAATCTAGGCTACCGAGAGCGTTTAAACATTATTGCCAGGGAATATGGTGGCATTCTTAGTTACGTTCTCAAAGGTCGGTTTGGTGAGCGTGAAGTGGCTGTAAGCAGGCATGAACCGTTAGCTGCAAAGGGATAGGTTACTTGCGCGATCGCGTTTTCGCCTTCGCTTTCGGCTCAACGGTCGCTTTTGGTTCAGGGTCAGCTTCGGGTTTCGCAGCCGGTTTCGGTTCAGCGACAGGTTTCGGTTCAACCGTAGCACCATTAGAGTGAGGCGATCGCGCCTGCCGTAAGTTTGCTGCTTGCGTCAGCAGCGAATCGGCAAACGCATAGGCAACGGCGTCCTGGTTTTGGTCTGTTTCAGAGGTGGATTGCCCGCCCGCAAGCTGTGCCAATTCTTCTCGTCGCTGTTGGTTGTCGAGCGGCGTTACGCGCACAACAGTGCGAACGGAGTCAAGCGGGTTAGGAAGGGCAAGCGTTTTAAGTTTTGAGTTCTTTGTATCCCCTGCTTCCCCTTGCTCCTTGCTCCCAGCTCCTCGCTCCTCTCCCTTCTCCGACTCAATCACCTGCTTACTCACGCGCCAATGATGGTCTGCCATCGCAGCGACGATCGGCTGGTGGGTGACGCAGAGTACCTGATGCTGCTGACTCAGTTGGTGGAGTTTTTCGGCGATCGCCTGGGTGACGCGTCCCGAAACGCCCACATCGATTTCGTCAAAGACTAAGGTGCCAACGGGATCAATTTGAGAAAAGCTGGCTTGGAGGGCGAGTAAGAAGCGACTCATTTCACCACCAGACGCAATTTCGGTCAGCGGTTGCAGAGGCTCACCCGGATTGGGGCTAAAAAGGAAAGTGACGCGATCAGCTCCCAAAGCAGAAGGAGACGCAGGCGAGATCTCTACCTGAAATTTCACTTTCTCCATTGCCAGCGGTTTGAGTTCACTGACTAACCGCTCTTCTAATTCTTTAGCAGTGGCTTGTCGTTGTTGCGTTAAAGCAGCACAGGCTTCAGTTAAAACACTCTGCCGTTCTTCATATACTCGCTCTAGATCTTCGAGGGATTGACCGCCGCCCGTAAGCTCGTCCATATCAGCCTGGAGCCGCTGATATAGGGCGATCGCATCACCTAAAGTGGGTCCATACTTACGACACACTTGCTTTAGCTCGACAATGCGCCCTTGGACATCCTGAAGGCGTTGTGGGTCTGCCTCGAGCGTTTCGCCGTAGGCATTGATTTCCCGTCCGGCTTGTTCTACCTGTGCGAGAGCGTTACTAACCATTTCCAGGATGGGCTGTATCTGGGTGTCATATTCTGCCATCTCCCTCAGAGTGTTTTCGGCTTTGCCCAGCAGGTCGGCACAGGCTTCGGTGCCGTCATCGTTTTGGTAAAGTGCTTGATAGACCTGATAGCTCTGGTGTTGTAGCTCTACGCTGTGGCTGAGACGCTTGCGTTCTTGCTCTAATTGATCTAGTTCGTCTGGTTCTACAAGATTGGCAGCGGTGAGTTCTTTCAGTTGATACTCAAAGAGATCAAGCTGTTGGAGGCGCTCTTGCTCTGATTTACGGCGTTTCTCTAACGTCTGGAGCGCTTGTTGATAGGCAGCGAAAGCAGTGGCAACGATCGATCTCTGCTTCAGCAGGGGTTCCCCCCCATAGCTATCGAGCCATTCACGCTGAAGGGGCGGTTGACCAATCTGGACGGTTTGCCCTTGAGCCGTGAGTTCGACGAGTCGATCGCGCAGTTGCTCCATTTGCTGCTTGTTGACCAGTACACCGTTGATGCGCGATCGGCTCCGCTGGCTGCTCTGGCTGGCGACAATTTCTCGACTACAGACCAGATGGGCAGTCTCAGAGGGCTGAATCTCTTGCTGCTCTAGCCAGGAGGCGAGATCAGGATCGAGTCTAAAGACTGCCTCTACAAGAGCGCGATCAGCTCCAGTACGAACGGCACGGCTGGTAACTTTGCCTCCTAGTACTGCATCGATCGCGTCGAGGATAATCGACTTGCCTGCACCAGTTTCACCTGTCAACACGGTTAGACCCGCATCTAAGCCGATCTCTAGGTGGTCTACCAGAGCGAAATTTTCGATTCGCAGGGAAAGCAGCATGGGCAGGGGTGGGGAGGGATGAAGGAGCGGGAGAATAAAGCGGTGAGTGGGTAAAGGCTGTTGTACGTACTGTCAGTACTTTAAGGTGTTGCTAAAGTGTAAGGTTTTTAAGAATCCTCTTGCTGCTCCGGCACTCTCTACCCTACATCCCATTACCAATTCCCTACTCCCCTTCTAGATACTAGCGGTCTCTGATGCGACGACGATAGTTTTGTAAGCGTGTCAGGTGCAACTGGTGCAGGCGCAATGGCTGTGCTACCAATGCTAAAGCAATCACTTTGTACTACAGCGTATGACATATTGGTGTGCTCTCTGGCGGCGAGCGTTCAGCCTACTCTAATTATCACCGTTTATACGACTGCCGCACCCCGCTGAAACGCTGGCAACCGCTTTTTAGGCTGTTAGCTGTTTGCAGGCAACGATCGTTAATGGTTGTAGCAGGTAAATAGCCCCTAGTCTTTCACCCTGCGTCTGTCTCGTTGGGCTACTCCTGGCAATTGGGTGGGATGCTTGGTTAAAGTCGTACTAGTACCAGAAAAAGACTTGTCAATGAAGCTTCGTCCTGAGACGGAATCTGATTACGCTGCAATCGCCACAGTTGTGACACAAGCCTTTGGTCAGGCAAACGAAGCCCAACTAATTGATCGCATTCGGTCTAGCGATCGCTATTGCCCGTCCTTAGCCCTTGTTGCAGAGCAGGAGGGTGCGATCGTCGGTCACATTTTATTTAGCTATGTCGATTTAGTAGGCGAAGAGAGCCGATCAATCCTGTCGCTAGCCCCTGTTGCCGTACAGCCAGCTGTTCAAAAACAGGGCATTGGTAGTGCGCTGGTGCAAGCAGGTTTAACGGTTGCAGACTCGTTAGGAGAAGCCTTAATTGTTGTTTTAGGGCACCCCCAGTTTTACCCACGCTTTGGGTTTAAGCCGTCAGTAGAGTACGCGATCGAGTCTCCTTTTCCAGTGCCAGACGCTGCTTTTATGGTCAAACCATTACAGCACTTCCATGTGGCATATCGAGGCAGGGTGGTTTATCCGTCTGCTTTCAATGACGTGTAGTGCGGAAAGCTCACCTTGCATTTGTCCCTCTGGACGGAGCAAAGTAGAGGAATGTTGTGCTTGACTTAGTAAAACGGTTCTTGTGCATACAGCGTGACACGTTCGGAGACAACAGATCTAACGAGACAGTCTGACGATACAGACGAACTGTTGTTACAATGCTTTACATAACTGCTCTCATCCGGCTGCAAATTCATGAATGTTAAGACTGCACCGCCTATGCCCGCTTCGTTAGACTCAGAGCATATGCCTTTCGGCTCGGCAGGGCGGCTTCATGAGGTAAGAGAGTTAGAGGGTGTGACTCCAACCTTAGTAGTGGATGACGCAACCACTGCTGAGTTGGAAGAGCGCTTACTGTTAGCAGATCTTGTCCCACCCGATGAGACTGATGGTGCGCTGCGTTACAATGCAGACGCGATCGCGGCACATTACCAGCAGCAGCCTCTCCAGGTCTGGGGACGAGTGCTCAAGATTTTCTTTCCTTTCATTACGTTTGGGCTGATCTGGTGGTGGAACACTCGCGTTGGCTTCAGCGAACGCAAGCATCAGCAGCAAGCGGTACGCCTACGCCAAATGTTGACGCGCTTGGGACCGGCTTTCATTAAAGTCGGGCAGGCGCTGTCAACTCGTCCGGACTTGGTGCCACCTGCATATTTAGAAGAATTGACCCGCCTGCAAGACCAGTTACCACCTTTCGATAATGCGATCGCTTATCGCTTTATCGAAGAAGAGCTAGGTGATGCGCCTAACCTGATTTATGCGGAACTGACCGAAAGTCCGATCGCGGCAGCTTCACTAGGGCAGGTCTATCGCGGTAGGCTCAAAACGGGTGAAGAAGTCGCTGTTAAGGTGCAGCGTCCTGGGCTGGCGCAGAGTATCGCGTTGGATACCTACATTCTGCGCGGGCTAGCAGCGCTGGCAATGCGATTCTTCAAGCAGATTCGTAGTGATCTGGTTGCCATTATGGATGAGTTCGCCGCCCGCATCTTTGAGGAGATGGATTACAACCAGGAAGGACGGAATGCCGAGCGTTTCGCCCAGCTCTATGGGCACATGAAAGATGTGTACGTACCCAAAATTTACTGGGAGTATACGGGACGGCGTGTGTTGACGATGGAATGGATTACGGGTATTAAACTTACCCAACCAGAAGCAATTCGGGCACAGGGAACCGATGCCAGCTACCTGATTGAGGTGGGCGTGCAATGCTCCCTCCGTCAGCTTCTAGAATATGGGTTCTTCCATGCTGATCCCCATCCCGGTAATCTGTTGGCAACGCCTGACGGCAAGCTGGCATATCTAGACTTTGGGATGATGAGTGAGGTAAAACCAGCTCAGCGTTACGGCTTGATTGAGGCGATCGTTCACCTAGTTAACCGTGACTTTGAAGGGCTAGCGAGAGACTACGTAAATTTAGAGTTTCTTACCCCTGATACCGATCTGACTCCGATCATTCCTGCTTTTGCGACCGTCTTTAATGACGCATTAGGAACGAGCGTGGCAGAGATTAACATTAAAAGCATTACGGATCAACTGTCATCCTTGATGTACGAGTTTCCCTTTCGGGTGCCTGCTTACTACGCGCTGATTATTCGATCGCTCGTTACCCTTGAAGGGATCGCTATTAACGTTGATCCGGAGTTCAAGGTTCTAAGCAAAGCCTATCCTTATGTTGCCAAACGTCTGTTGACTGATCCGGCTCCACAATTGCGGGCATCGCTTAAGGATCTGCTCTTTAAAGACGGCAGTTTTCGCTGGAACCGTCTGGAAAACCTGTTACGAAATGCGCGTGGCAGCACCGACTACGATTTGAGCCAAGTTGTGGATCAAACGCTGGACTACCTTTTCTCTGATCGTGGGGATCTGATTCGTCGTCAAATTGTGGAAGAAGCGGTTAAAGGACTTGATCTGTTTGGCAATGCAACGCTCAACAATATCCGCTATGGCTTTGCAGAACGACTAGGTCTTACCGTCAACCGTGCCACTGTTACGACCGATCAGCCCACGCTGGAACACCTCAAGCGTATTTGGGGCATTTTAAAGGAGACACAAGGCTTTGATCCAGCTCAACTGCTACCAGCAATACCCAAACTGCTGTTCAAGCCAGAAGCTCATCAGATGGGGCAGCAAATTGCAGGCGGGTTAGCGCAACGGGCGATCGCCCGTTTCATCCGCGAATTTCTTCTCACGAGTGATGCTGATCCTGCCAACCCTCCTTCTAAACAATTGCGCTTGCCAGCCGCCCATCTGTAGGTGGGTTAGTCATGTAAGTTGACGTATTAGCTTCTTTGAAATGCCTGCGTGAGGTACCTGATTCTTAACCCTTAGTGCAAGCATGAACTGGAACGGTCTACACGAAAAACCCTTCTCCTTGAGAGAAGGGTAAAGGTAAGAGAATCAGTCCCGTCTTACGTAAGCTAAGTTGGAGGTTCTTCAAGTTCCATCTGTGTTTCGCGCTTAGTAGGGGCAACTTCTAGATTTAGCGGTTCCAACAGTTCAGCTTCTGCCACTTTTTTGGAAACGATCGGCAAGCGTAGCGGCAGTGGCTGCTCGATCCAGCAGCTTGCTAGTGGCAGCGTTTGTTCTAGGTCAGACAATGGTCGTGGGATCACCATGACCGCATGCAGTTCGCCGATCCGTTCTGCCTCATGCATTCCGGCTTCTACCGCCACTGCCACATCTGCCACTGCGCCGCGAATAATCACAGTACACAAACCATCGCCGATCGTTTCATGTGCCGAAAGCTGCACATCGGCAGACTTAAGCATGACATCAGCCGCACCTACCATAGCTGGAAAACCGCGCGTTTCAAGTAGCCCGATCGCTTGATTGCTCAACCGACTATCCCCTGAACCTTGTGCGGCATCAGCCAACAATTTACCAATAGGCAGCACAGCCTCTAGATTAGCTAATGGACGAGCAATGACCAGGCTAGACACCTCTTGACCAAATTGCTCCGCTGCCTCTACCCCTGCTGCTACAGCAAGGCGAACGTTAGAAATACCGCCACGAACGATCGCGGTGCAATGTCCACTGCCAATTTTTTCATAGCCTACCAAAGCGACCTCAGCCGACTTTAGCATCATGTCAGCCGTACCGACGATCGCTGGAAAGCTTTGCGTAGACACTAAACCTAAGGCAGTATCGCTAAAATCGTTCGGATCGTATTGACCTCCCCCCATCATGAACCTCGGTACTGCTTTTTAATTGTAACTTTGGCTCTTGGATTGCGAGTCAGCAGAAGGTCAGAGGTCGGAAACAGTTTAAAGGACGTACATGAAGTAAAAGTACCTGTTGATCGGTTTTCGACTACGTTTAACCCTCAGCACTAATCCAAGAGGATTGATAAGAGTTGCCCTGCGTTAGCGTTTAGTTGCTCTTTCAGAAAAGGTACAGCTTTTAGCTTTCGGGTCTAAAACGATTCGCTTCGCCTTGACGATTATGTACTGTCATTGCTGCGTTAGGACATTATGGTTTGAGGCTTCAAGTGGGTCTTGTCTCCTGACCTCTAACCGTCACTCTTTGCATCCTCACTGCTGTTAAGAAACATTTGTCTATGCGGCAGTAAGGTTGACAGTAGGCGGTTTAAATTTGCCTGACCGTATACAGGGGTGCTAAAGCTAAGCTGAATTTCTGCCGCTGGCTGATTAGCAGTCGGATCAACCGTACCATTAGGGGAGTCTTGAGCTTTAGTCAGCGAAGCCGACGGTACGCTAGGAGTCTCTATAACTGTGGTTTCAGCCGGCTGACGATCGGTCGATTGCGTCTCAGGCGAGCGCTCATTAGGCACACCCAAAAGTGATAGCGGCGGCACAATCTCCCCACGGGCGATCGAATGATTCCACAGCGTTGAGGCTGCACCAATGCAAGCGCTAGAGCCAATCTTGCCCGTACCAATAATCAGTACCCCAGCACCAATAGTGACTTCTGCCTCCACTTCAAGCGTCCCTTGATGAGCATGAATCACTGTACCGAGACCCAAACAAACACCCGCACCAATGATGACGCGGGCTTCTGGATCTGCCTGGAGTAAAACCCCTGACGCAATCACGGCAGTTGGATGAATCGTGACATCGCCACTAACACAAAAGTGAGAACTATTCACAGGTTGTAGCGACGGCACATGCATGAAACGGAAAACCTTACTTGAAAGTTAGAAAACGACAAGTTGCTAACTGCTAGCTGTTGGACTAAACGCTGCTTGAACCAACCTTTGTAACCAACAGCTAACAACGCTGCGTGTCTGACTATTTCAATTAGTCAGGCGATCCTTGGTTCGAAGCGATCATTTAGTGGGTCGCTTAATCGTCGTTTCGATCACTCGGCGCTTTGCCTCACGATCCGTACCAACCAAGCGCACATAGGCTCGACCCTGTTCCGAAACAGCAGCTTCTAAGGCTGCCAGCACCTCTGCCTCACGTTTTGCTTGAATGACACCGCCAGTCTGCCACGAACTCGTTTTAAACCGACGCTCATCTGCATACTCGGTGCTAATTTGATAGCCCTGCGCAATTGCCTGACGTACTTGACCGATGATTTCCTGACTGAAGCTTGTTGCAGACGAAGTGTAGCTGGAACCGTTATCAGCAGTAGCTCTGGAACTAGTAGCCCCAAAACTCGTGCTGCTTTCAGCCTTGCCACCAGAACCATTAGCAGAAGCCCCACCCGGTCGCTGAATAATCAACTCTGCAACGCGCCGTTTGGCTTGGGAATCAACGCCAATCAGACGTACATATTCACCGCTATGTTCAGCCATGCAGCGCTCTAGTGCTGCAATCACATCGCCTTCACGCTTGTTATTAATCGCACCGCAGCTCTGCCAGGAACTGGTTTGAAAACGACGTTTGTCGGCGTGTTCGACCCCAACTTGGTGCCCTTGCGCGAGCAACTGCCGCACCTGCGCGATCACCTCTTGACCCAGGTTGCTGGACGCATGACCATAACTGCTACCACCGGAATCATAGGTTGCAGCACTGCTACTAGACCCTTGTGACGTTGAAGCCGCAAAGGGAGTACCCGGTCGCTGAATAATGATCTCGCCAACGCGCCGCTTTGCTTGAGGGTCAATACCGACTAGGCGTACATACTCGCCGCCATGTTCGGCAGTAAGGCTTTGGAGTGCTGCAATAACATCAGCTTCGCGCCTAGCGTTAATGGCACCGCAGCTTTGCCACGAACTGGTTTGAAAGCGGCGTTTATCTGCATATTCTGAGCCAACTTGATAACCCTGAGCAAGCCACTGGCTAACTTGGGCGATCGCGCCCTGGTTCACGTTATTACCGTGCACAGGACTGGAAGGAGCTGTACCAGCCGCTGTAAGATCCGTACCCCTATGGGTTGCAGGCGCTGACCGCGTTTGATCGCCAGTGCGCGTATTGGGTCGCTGAATGATCGTTTCTAAGACTCGCCGCTTCGCGTTAGGGTCAATGCCAATCAAGCGAACGTATTCATTACTATGTTCATCTAAACAGGCATCTAACGCGGTCAGCACTTCTGACTCACGCGTTGCCTGAATCGGCTCACAGCTTGTCCATGATGCCGACTGAAAGCGTCGTACATCTGCGTGCTCCGTACCAATCCGCAAATTCTGAGCGAGCAATTGCCGCACTTGCTGCACCACTTCTGAACTCAGGCGCGTATTCGCTGAGTTCGCCGATCCACTTGATTCATAAGCCCGCGTCATTTGATCCCTCACAGAGGCTATACAGCTAACATTATCAGCGCAGTGATACCCTGATCGCAGCGCATCATTAATACCTAATACATGTGTTGCAAACTTAATATCACCTGCTTGTACATCAGGCAGGCGATCGGCTTGCTGTTGATTTGTAATTATCGACCCAGAGGCAACATATTTGCCGGGTGGAATCTCAACATCTTGAATGAGAGCATGCATCATTACAATACTGCCTTGACCGACCCGCGCATTAAAAACAGTGGAACGGAAGCCAATAAAGCAGTCGTTGCCAACATACGCAGGGCCGTGGATCAACGCCAGATGGGTAATAGAGGCATTGTCTCCAATCCAGACAGAATAATCATGATTGTCATCACCAACGACGCGCCCGCGCTCCAAGCCATGCACCACCACACCATCTTGGACATTCGTGCCATTGCCAATGTGAAAAGGGCTACCC
This sequence comes from Phormidium sp. FACHB-592, assembly GCF_014695795.1. Taxonomy (NCBI): domain Bacteria; kingdom Bacillati; phylum Cyanobacteriota; class Cyanophyceae; order Oscillatoriales; family Oscillatoriaceae; genus Phormidium; species Phormidium sp. FACHB-592. Next base: position 48,658 of record NZ_JACJOZ010000074.1, on the reverse strand, counting down.
TCATCAGCACGGATTGACGTTCCGGGTGCAATCATTACTTTGGCACCAATACGAACGTCCCCAATAATGTTTGAGAACGAATGTACATAGGCAGATTCGTCAATTTTTGGGGTGGTCAGGCTTTTTGACCAGGGGGTTGGGGGAGCCGCAGAGCTACGAGCTACCATAAACGAATGCTCCTGAGAAAAACTTAAAGAAGACCCTGCTGAAACGATGGGATATGCAGCAGAGTGAACTGAACGAAGCCAAACTAGAAACGCTGAACTCAACACCACAATCTCTTGCACCTGTGCAAACCAACTCTAGTCTCTAGGGTGAGTCGTTCTCTCCCCAGAGACTAGAGTCTGGTCAGCCAAAACCTTTTTCAGGCGGGCTTTGGTCTATTGCTAGCCAGCTTTAAGGGTTTTGGTCTGAAGTCCAGATTTTAAAGTTCGTACACTAACGGTAATCATCCCTCTTGTTGTAGAGGCGACGATCGTCAACGCTAACCGTGTCGATAATCCCCACCACCACAGCATCGATCGGACGATGTTCGCTGCCTGCCACCTGACGAGCCGCACTACCGCAGCTCACTAGCACCCACTCATCTAGCCCAGCACCAACCTGATCGGCTGCCACTTCATAACGTGGTAGTGGAGCACCCTCCTCATCCATAAACTGTAAGAGGAGGAACTTCACGCCACTGAGGCTTGGTTCTTTTTGAGTGCTGACGACCGTGCCACGGACTTTTGCAATCTGCATACAGCTCTATGGTCTGGTGTAAGGACCAGCGTGGATCGCTCTACCACTGACGCTATCCCGGAACTGCTCCACTTCATCGGTGTAGCGGATGGGCAGAACATATTCCAGGTTTTCGTGCGGACGGGCAATGATGTGGGTCGAGAGTACCTGTCCACCGCTGACTCGCTTCACATTATCAACGCCAGCCGCAACCGAAGCCTGCACTTCGGAAACGTCACCGCGCACAATAACCGTAACGCGACCGCTACCGATCTTCTCGTAGCCTACAAGCGTCACACGAGCGGCTTTCACCATCGCATCGGCAGCTTCCACAACAGCGGGAAAGCCCAGTGTTTCGATCATTCCAACAGCAATTGCCATGAGTCGTACTCCCTAAATTAAATAGCCGAAAAGTTAATGTCTAAACTCTAAACAGTCGGTTCAGATAACACTCAAGAACCGCTCCGCCAATCAATTAAATCGCGGAAACGGCTAGAAGGGTGCGATTTCAAACGAGAGTATAAAGTCTAGTTATGCGAACAAAAAGGATGAAACATCCTGTTTTTAACTACACCCGGAATTGCTCGATCGCCTCGGTGTAGCGAATCGGCAGCACGTATTCCAGGTTTTCGTGAGGGCGAGCAATGATGTGAGTGGATAAAACCTCACCACCGTTGACCCGCTCTGCTGACGCAACGCCTGCCACGATGGATGCCTGTACTTCAGAGACATCACCGCGCACAATGACTGTGACACGTGCACTACCAATTTTCTCATAGCCTACCAGGGTTACGCGGGCAGCTTTGACCATAGCATCCGCAGCTTCCACAACCGCAGGAAAGCCCTTCGTTTCAATCATTCCAACAGCAATCGGCATACTCCTCTCCTACAGAGTCATAAGTCACTGTGCAAACATTTGATGCTATATACAAATATTTGGTAACAATGGTCATCGCGAAGGATACTCTTTAAATTGATGACGAAATTGCCATGATTTAAGCTTTTTTTGAAGCTTGAGTGTCTTCGATTCTAAGAATAGAACGATTGTTTGACGTTTGGCAATATAACTGTAAATAATATTTTCAGATTTCAGCTATTAAGAAAGCTGATTTTTGGCGATCGAAACCCTCTGGTGGTCTAAGGGGTTCTCGGCTAAGCAGTTCCATTTACTTCATAACCGTTTGAGCGACGATGTGACAGGCATTTCCGTCAGGTGTACTTTGCCGGGATCAACTGTTAGACAGGACTAAGGTTGATCCCGGAGCTAGCCTCGACACTACAGCCAGTAAAGGGATCGCCGTCAGAAGTATAGGCAAAAATCTATGATACCCATTGTATTTGGTCTATGAGACGTTGATGCGATTAGTTAACTTGTAGCGATAAGTCAAGATTGATGAAACTATAGGCGCTTTTGTTGTCTGAGGTTTTGCTTTTTTAGGACAGCAGTCCTAAGCTAAAGTAATGCTAGTTAAACTAATGCATTGATAATTAACTCAAGTTTATCAACTACTTTGGTTCTGTTGAAATGATTTAAAGTGAGTCTTTAGCATTGAGTGCATAGTTTTTAGAAACTAGTAAAGATTGCTTAGAAATTAGTAAGAATTGCTGACATTTTAGTGCAATGGTATTTTAAATGATTCAGTTTCTCCTCCAAAATAGTTGGTGGATACCTTGTTACGGTGTCTTGGGTGCGCTACTGACGCTGCCTTGGACGATCGGCATTGTCCGTCGTACGGGGCCCCGGCCTGCCGCTTACATTAATCTCTTGATGACGGTGCTGGCGTTTATTCATGGCACGACCGTCTTTCGATCAACCTGGAATCAGCCGCCTCAAGCCCTGGTCTTTCATTGGCTGCAAACTGTAGATCTGGATTTAACCTTTGTTCTCGATATCTCAGCGGTTAGCGTGGGTGCAATGGAGCTGGTTACAGGGCTGAGTTTGCTGGCGCAATTATTTGCGTTGGGCTATATGGAAAAAGACTGGGCACTGGCACGGTTTTTTGCCTTGATGGGCTTTTTTGAAGGAGCAATGAGCGGTCTGGCATTAAGCAATTCGTTACTGCTAACTTACGGTCTGCTAGAACTGTTGACGCTTTCAACCTACTTGCTAGTTGGTTTTTGGTACGCGCAACCCCTGGTTGTTACAGCGGCACGGGATGCTTTTTTGACCAAGCGTGTGGGCGACATTTTGCTGCTGATGGGTGTGGTGGCGTTGTCCACGTTGAGCGGTAGCTTGAGCTTTCCTGACCTTTATGAATGGGCAGAGACGGCAACACTGTCTCCCCTCACAGCAACGCTGCTGGGCTTGGCATTGATTGCCGGACCAACGGGCAAGTGTGCTCAGTTTCCACTCCATCTCTGGCTGGATGAGGCAATGGAAGGTCCGAATCCAGCGTCTATCTTACGAAACTCGGTGGTGGTTGCCTGTGGTGCTTACGTGCTGATTAAGCTGCAACCGATTTTGAACCTTTCGCCTGTGGCATTGACGACGCTGATTGTGATTGGCTCTATGACCGCGATCGGTGCCTCGCTCGTGGCGCTCGCGCAGATTGACATTAAGCGTGCGCTGTCTCATTCCACTAGTGCCTATCTAGGCTTGGTGTTTGTGGCGGTGGGCACTCAATGGACTGGTTTTGCGCTCATGCTGCTCTTTGCCCATGCGGTTACTAAAGCGTTGATGTTTATGAGTGTGGGTGCCATTATCACTACCACGCAAAACCAGGACTTAACCGAAATGGGTGGTCTATGGTCACGGATGCCAGTGACGACGACAGCCTTTGTTGTTGCGTCTGCTGGCTTGGTCGGCATCTTACCGCTGGGTGGTTTTTGGGCTTTGCGGCTGGGCATGGACGACTTTTGGACCGATGCACCCTGGCTGGTCGGTGTTGTGCTGGTAGTCAATGCGCTGACAGCGCTAAACCTGACGCGAGTCTTTCGCCTAGTGTTTTTGGGCGCTCCGCAACCGAAGACTCGCCGCGCACCAGAAGTTGGCTGGGCAATGGCAGTACCAATGGTATCGTTAACGATCGTGACGTTGCTGACACCGTTAATGATGCAACGTTTATCACTGTTGCCTGATTGGGAGTATTTCAATCACACAGCGGCATTTTTGCTGGTGCTGTCAGGCATTATTGGGTGCCTGGTTGGGGCAACGGTCTATCTCCACAAAGCATGGTCGCGATCAGTGCACTTGCCCTGGCGGATGCTGCAAGATCTTCTGTCCTACGACTTTTATATTGAGCGACTGTACGAAATTAGCGTGGTCAATGGAGTGGTCTTGCTAGCCCGTTTTAGCAATTGGTGCGATCGCTATATTGTTGACGGTATGGTCAATTTTTTGGGCATTGCTTCAATTTTCAGCGGCGAGAGCCTGAAGTACAGCATCACGGGGCAGTCTCAAGCTTATTTGCTCACGATTATGGTAGCAGTGAGCCTCTTGGGTGGGGTTTTGGTCTGGTTCGCATGGTGATTCTGGAGTAGGACAATGCTCAGTGCTTTGATCTGGATACCGCTGTTAGGTGCGCTTCTCGTTGGCTTTGGACGAGAACCGTTGATTCCTGCACGGGCGCGTTTGATCGCTCTTTTGACAACTGGGGGGACGTTTGTCTGGACGATCGTGCTGGGCAGCCAATTTGACGTAGGGCAGGCAGGGATGCAATTTAGCGAGCATCTTACATGGATTGAACCGCTTGGCTTGACGTATGACCTGGGTATGGATGGGCTCTCACTGCCGTTGGTTGCCCTTAACGGGTTACTGACGACGATCGCGATCGCAAGCGGCACACCATCAGTCAGTCGTCCTCGTCTTTATTACATCCTGCTGTTGCTGCTGAATGCAAGTGTGACCGCAGCCTTTCTAGCTCAGAACTTGCTGCTGTTTTTTCTGTTTTACGAGGTGGAGCTGATTCCCCTTTACTTGCTGATTGGGATTTGGGGGGGTGCCAACCGAGGTTACGCTGCCACCAAGTTTCTGATTTATACCGCTATTTCAGGCATCTTGATTCTGGCGGCTTTTTTAGGCTCAACGTTATTAACAGGTGCATCTAGTTTTGGCTACGAGCCTCTGCTGACGCAGGCTTTGCCGTTGGGACAACAGTTTTTACTGCTGGGGGCGCTGCTGATTGGCTTTGGTATCAAAATCCCGCTGGTGCCGTTTCACACCTGGTTACCCGATGCCCACGTTGAAGCGTCAACCCCCATTTCAGTCTTGCTGGCGGGCGTGCTGCTAAAGCTGGGTACCTACGGGTTACTACGGTTTGGGTTGGGTCTGTTTCCTGAAGCGTGGGCTGTACTGGCTCCGTGGTTGGCATCATGGGCGGCGCTAAGTGTTCTGTATGGCGCGTTTATGGCGATCGCGCAAACAGACATGAAAAAGATGGTGGCATATAGCTCGATCGGGCATATGGGCTATGTTTTGTTAGCCGCTGCAGCAGCTACACCTCTGAGCCTCCTAGCCGCTGTCTGCCAAATGGTCAGTCATGGACTCATTGCAGCGATGCTCTTTTTGCTAGTCGGTGTGGTGTATCAAAAAACAGGCACCCGTGACTTAAAGGTGCTGCAAGGGTTGCTGAATCCGGAGCGTGGCTTACCACTCATCGGCAGTCTGATGATTTTGGGTGTAATGGCAAGCTCTGGTCTCCCTGGTATGGTGGGCTTTGTTTCAGAATTTTTGGTGTTTCGGGGTAGCTTTCCCATCTTCCCAACCCAAACGCTGCTGTCAATGGTCGGCACCGGGTTAACAGCGGTTTACTTTTTGCTGCTCGTCAACCGTGTCTTTTTTGGTCGCCTATCGGAACCTGTGCAGGATCTACCGCCTGTCTACTGGAGCGATCGTGCACCAGCTATGGTCTTAGGTGCCTTGGTTTTGCTGCTGGGTCTACAGCCAAACTGGTTGGTACACTACAGCGAAACAACGATGGCTTCATTGCTGCCTGCTCGTTTGGCGATCGCCCCAACAGCAGTGGTGGCGCAACCAATGCCCAAAGCAGAAATAATGGAATAGGCACTTGCCCACAGCCCATCTTCGATCTTCGTCCCTCTGGCACAGTATGACCGATACCCTTAAAGCGCATCCCCCCTCCTCCTCCCATCCGTTCGCGCCCTACATCAATCGCCTAAAGGCGGGTGGGGCGCTGCTGCCGGATACACAGCAAAATGTTATGGAGGTTGTAGGCATCCTCAAAAGCTATGGCATTGTGCTGGATGCCTACTACCGCAACCTGCTCTACATTTCCGAGCATCAGTTTTTGGTATTTTTTCCGTTCTTTAAGTATTTCAATGGCGATGTGTCGTTTGCTAAGCTCTTGCGCCACTGGCAACACGATCGCATCAATTTTGAATATGCCGAATACTGTATGAAAGCAATGTTTTGGCATGGCGGCGGCGGTTTAGATGCTTATCTAGATTCCCCAGAGTTCATGGCGCGATCGCAGTCGGCGATTCAAACGCGCATTCAAGGGAATCCAGGGCTGATTGCATTGCATCGCTTATTTCCCGAATTTTTGCCAGAGCACGTGCGGCAACTGGCTTACTACAGTGGGCTGGGTCAGTTTTGGAAGGTGATGAGTGAGATCTTTCTGTCACTGTCTGATCTCTATGACGAAGGAAAAATCCAGTCTATTCCACAGGTTGTGACCCATATCCAGGACGGGCTGGTAGCTGCTGCTAGTCTTCCTATTACTTACACGGTTACGTTGCGTAACCAAACCCATGAAATTATCCCCCTTTCAGTCGGCTTAACGTTTCTCCCCGATGTGGCAGTGCCCTACGTTGAGGCAGTGTTCTTTCGTGGCACACCCTTTTCGGGTACGGTCTCGTATAACGCTCAGTTGCATCAAATTCCGCCGGATCAGAGCCGCTTTGGCTATGGGGCGCTATTTGCTGATCCGTTGCCGATCGGTGGTGCTGGCATTCCCCCCACCTTACTGATGCAGGATATGCGACATTATTTGCCGGATTATTTACACGATATCTACAAAGGTGGAAAGCGTGGTGAAGACGATTTGCGCGTAAAAATTTGCGAAACGTTCCAGAAATCCATGTTCTGTGTCACAACCGCAACTATTTTTGGTCTAGCGCCCTATCCCTTAGAAACCAACGACCCAGAACAGCAGCGTCAGAACCAGGTGTATCTAGAAGGTTGGATGGATCGCCTTCTAGACTCCCGTCTGGCAGAGGTGCAGCCTACTTAGGGGACTAAGTAAGCTGAAAGCTGAAGGCTGATCGCTGCTATTAGCTTTGCCCTTTTAGTTTGCATGCTGTCTAGTGTACTCTCACCCATAGCGCTAAACCGCCGCCACGTCCGCGGGCAGCAAGGCAGTCTGGTGTCACCAGAAAAAAAGCGAAAAAGGGCAGTGTACCAACGGTTTGACGATAAAAATCATTGCTAGTTTTACGCCCTGGCACTGCACCGCTATAAACCGTTTTGCCCAGCACTCCAACATGCAGACGGGTAAAGTCGAACGCCAGCAGATTCTTCTTGCCGAGGTAGTGCGCTGGACCGGTAAACTGCAGCAGTACTGGACCTACCTCAACCTGGTTGCCGATCGTGCCTCGTCCCAATACGGGGTCTGCACCCCCTTCAGCGCTAAAGGAAAGCTGTGCAACCGCTAGCTTTGGTACATAGAAGCCTTTCCCCAGTACAATGCCGCCACGCCGAACTTTGCGCGTTCCTGTAGCAAAACAGAGCCGCCAGTTGCCCCATAATGGCTCAAACGGGTAGGTCAAACGCTCTTGCTTTGCCGCTTTTTCTGCCTGCACTAGCGCTTCAGCCACCGCTTCAGCCGTAGGGCGCTCACTAACTTTGCTTTGAAACGCAGCCGCAGCCTGATGCAAAACTGCGCTATGGTCAGGCGATGATGTCGGTCTCTGGTCAACAGTCATACAGTCTTTTTACGAGCAGCAACATTAAGCTAACTATAACGACAGGTGCATGGATCTAAAAATTACCAAGGCACGGCTACCGGGACGATCGCACCAATGGGATCTAACGATTGATAATGGCACTATCATCACCATTGCGCCATCGATTGCTACTCCCGCAGAGACAACGCTTGATGCCCAAGGCGGGCTTGTCATTCCTGGCTTAGTAGACGCACACATTCATCTCGACAAAGCCTTTTTGCTCGATCGCATGCAGTGGCAGACGGGTACTTTTACCGAAGCGCTGCAAGAAACTGCCAACGCCAAGCGATCGTTCACGGTTGCTGATATCCAAGCCAGAGCACGACGGGTCATTGAGCAAGCGATCGCCTTTGGCACAACTGCTATGCGCTCGCATGTAGAAGTTGATCCCATGATCCAATTGACCGGTATCAAAGCACTGCTGCCCTTACGTCAAGACTATGCGTGGGGCTTAACGCTTCAGCTTGCTGTCTTCGCGCAAGAAGGGATTACAAATCAGCCTGGTACTGAGGCTCTGTTGCGACAGGCAATGGCGTTGGGTGCTGATGTCATTGGGTCTGCACCGTATGTCGATCCCGACCCAGAACAGAATATTTGCATCGTGTTTGATATCGCCCAGACCTTTGACTGTGATGTCGACTTTCACCTGGATTTTTTAGACGATGATGCTCCCTTGCTCTTACCTGTCGTGATTGCTGAAACGCAGAAACGGGGATGGCATGGACGGGTTTGTCTGGGGCATATGACTAGGCTCGCTGGCTTAACACCAGGAGAGTTGGAGACGATCGCCGCTGACACTGCCGCCGCAGGCATTTCAATTCTGGCGCTTCCGGCTACAGACCTTTACATGATGGCTCGTCACGATACGCACAACGTCCGTCGGGGCATTGCCCCTGTCCATCTGTTGACTGCGTTAGGTGTTAACACAGGTTTAGCAACTAATAACGTACAAAACTTGTTTACGCCCTTTGGCGATGGCGATTTGCTCAAGATGTGTACCCTTTTAGCGCAAGTGCTGCATCTTAATACGACTGCCAGCCATGAACTCTGTTTAGCAATGGTAACCACGCAGGCAGCACAGGCAATCGGACTTGCAAACCACAATCTTGCTCCTGGCAACGCTGCTGATCTAGTGATGCTTAATGCGACCTCAGTGACCGAAGCGATCGGTGCTGCACCTACTCAACGCACCGTCATTAAAAAGGGGCGTATTGTGGCTCAAAGTCATTGCCAGCAAACGTTTTTTGCCTCGTGATTGTGCCCATTGATTACCGCAGAAGGTTTGGATCGTCTGATTGCACGTCTGGATCAGGCAATATTTCAGCATCCAAAGAAGGCGAGGAAGCCGTAGGTGATGGAACTGTTGTGGGTGAAACAGTTGCTTCAGCGTCCACAATCGCCGCTTCTACTACATCTGAGACCGATGGAGTTGCCGCAACACGATCGCTCTCTAGCTTAACGGCTGCAACATCAAGGGCCGCTGGATCTACGGCTGCTGGCGCTGGCTCAACATCTGGCGTGCGAAACTGCTTTCTCACGTAAACAGGCTTGCTCTCACGTTTTGCAGTTAGCCCTTTAAAGGCACCCTGCACTTGCTTGCCGATCGCCGTAATCGGGCTTTCCCCTGGCTGTATCTTGCTGCTCGGTACCGACACTTTGGTCGGCGCGATCGTCTGTGGTGTCTTTACTGCAGGTGTCTGTATCCTAGCCTGACTCGCATTTGCAAAGTCTGCTGGTGTCAGGGGCACATACGCTTGCGAATCAACCGTCGGTGGTGATGGTGGGGTCGTGTTGGTAGACGTTGCTACCAATGCCCCAGCCCAGGCTGCAAGTTTCGCAAACTGTTTGCCGATCGGCTTGGCAAGCGGCGCAACTAACTCAGCACTAGAGATGCTTTCCCATGCCTTTGCCACCATTGACTGCCACTCTGCTGCTGTCGGCACGGCTGTTTGCTGGTCTAGAGGTGCAGCCTGTCGCCGCAACACTAGCGTCTGCCAGCCCAGCCAGCCTAGTAGTGCCACACTCGTTGTCTGTCCCAGAAGCACGCCACCCGTTATGCGTCCTGCACAAACCCACAACACCAGCGCGTAAAACATCCCCAAGCCGCTCCAGAGGAAATCATTCTTGCGATGCACCTCTGGGAAAAAAAATGCCGCCATATAGAGAGCAACGCTGCTCAAACCAACGACCAGTGCCAAAACGTATGCCAGCATATGGCTGCCCCCAATTGCGCCAACAACTACTTATAAATCTATTCTGTCAGGGTGCGCTAAAGTTTTCGTGGCGTTGCTGCTTGAACGCAGGAATTTCAGTAGGGGCGATCGACTGTTTACTCTTAAGGTTGATCTTGAAAGTACCGATTCCTCAAGTCATCCAGCAATATCGTTTGCAGTAATAAGGACGTTATACGTCCTCCTGCACCGTCAAATGCATGACAGCTTAAGATTCTCTTCCAGGCTAACCTAAGATGTTCGAGCTACCCTGAAGGGGAATTGGACAGCCCAAGCAAATTGCAGAGTTAAGCAGAGAATCTTATGGCACAAAGCTTTGGTGTAATTGGTCTCGCGGTTATGGGCGAGAACCTGGCGCTAAACGTCGAGCGTAACGGGTTTCCTATCGCCGTCTACAACCGTAGCCGCGAGAAGACAGATGCCTTTATGGCGCAACGAGCAACAGGCAAGAATGTCGTAGCGGCTTACTCTCTAGAGGAATTCGTAGCGGCATTGGAGCGTCCCCGCAAAATTTTGATCATGGTGAAGGCAGGTGGTCCTGTCGATGCCACGATCGAGCAACTGAAGCCCCTCCTGGATGAGGGCGATATTCTGATTGACGGTGGCAACTCTTTATTTACAGATACGCAGCGCCGCGCTAAAGATTTGGAGTCAGCCAAATTTACCTTCATTGGCATGGGTGTCAGTGGTGGTGAAGAAGGCGCACTCAACGGTCCTAGCATGATGCCTGGCGGGACAAAGCAGGCGTATGACTACCTGGAACCTATCCTGACTAAAATTGCTGCGCAGGTTGATGATGGTCCCTGTGTTACCTACATTGGTCCTGGTGGCGCAGGTCACTACGTCAAAATGGTGCATAACGGCATTGAGTACGGCGATATGCAGCTCATTGCCGAAGCCTATGACCTTTTGAAGAGTGTACTGGGTCTCAACTCAGAGCAACTGCATGAAGTCTTCGCCGAATGGAATACCACGGACGAACTCAATTCCTACCTGATTGAGATCACGGCAGATATTTTCACAAAGGCTGATCCTGATACTGACACTCCGCTAGTTGAGCTAATTTTGGATGCGGCGGGTCAAAAGGGCACCGGACGTTGGACTGTGTCAGATGCGCTGGAACTGGGTGTATCAATCCCCACCATTATTGCAGCCGTCAATGCTCGCATCATTTCGTCCTATAAGGAAGAGCGCGTGGAGGCATCAAAACTGTTGCCTGGTCCAACTGCAACCTTTGAGGGTGACACCAAAGCCTTTGTGACAAAGGTAAAAGATGCGCTCTACTGTTCCAAAATGTGCTCTTACGCTCAGGGTATGGCGCTGCTTAGCAAAGCTTCAGAAACCTATGGGTTCGAGTTGGATTTGGGTGAATGTGCCCGGATCTGGAAAGGCGGCTGCATCATTCGCGCTGGCTTCCTGAACAAGATTAAGCAAGCGTTTGATGAAAACCCATCTCTACCTAATTTGCTGCTGGCTCCTGAGTTTAGACAAACGATCCTGGATCGTCAGGAAGCCTGGAGAGAAGTGATTGCGACCGCTGCCAAAGTTGGCATTCCGGTGCCCGCCTTTAGTGCGTCGCTGGACTACTTTGATAGCTACCGACGCGATCGCCTGCCGCAAAACTTGACCCAGGCACAGCGCGATTACTTCGGCGCACACACCTACCTGCGTACCGATAAGGAGGGCGTTTTCCACACAGAATGGATGAAGCCTGATGAATCGATTCAATTGCCAACGCCGGATACGGTTTTGGTAGACCAGCACCAGCCTACTCAAGCAGACGTTCAAAAGCAAGAAGCGGAAACGCTCAGCTAGCTTATACGAGCAGCTAAATAGCAAGAACGGTGCGTTTTGATTAATCAAGCGCACCGTTCTTGTGTCGAGTCAATTTGCTATTTCACTCGATCGTCTCACAGCACCTAGCCCTTGCTGCTTACTTCCAACGATGGGCAGGCATGGGGTGAAAGGCGCAAGTAGCGCAAACATTCTTCTGGTTGAAGCTGACGCAGGGTACGATCGCGCGCAAGGTGCAGCAGTTCTTCCCAGGTTGCAGCCCAGAGACGTAGTTGCCCACTTTTACTTAGACTGGCAACATAACGACCGTCTGGACTAAAGAAGGCTTGTTGAATCGGTTCTGCTGTGCTGCCTAATTCAGCAGGGCGTAGTAAGGCTTGCTCTGTACCTGTCTTTGCATCCCATAGGCGGATCGTGCCATCCGCACTGGCAGTTACTAATCTCGTTGCATCAGGACTAAACTCTGCATCAAGCACTGCGCCTCGATGCCCGGTCATAATGACCTGAGAGACGCCTGTCCGGGCATTCAGAATCCTGGCGGTGCCGTCCCAACTGGCAATGGCGACCAAGTGTCCATTGGGGCTAAAGCGAGCGCTACTGATGACATCCCGATGATAAAGCGTGGTCACGAGTTGACCAGAGGCTACGTGCCAAAGGCGGGCAGTGCGATCGCGGCTAGCACTTACCACACGCTGACTATCAGCACTAAACTGTACTTGCTCAATGGTAGCGGCGTGCCCCTGCAACTGCTGCTTTACTTTGCCAGACGGTACATCCCATAGAGTAATGACGCGATCGTCACTCACACCCAAAAGCGTTTGATTATCAGGACTGAAGGCAAGCTGATAGATTGTTTTAAGGCGATGCGGTTGAGCTTGATTGGTTGAGCCAGCGGCATTAACGCTACCGAGTTTGTTTGCCTCCAAGCGACGCACCCGCTGAAGTGATTGGTCTGGTTGCCGTTGCCAAACTTCTACAGTGCCACTGGTAGGAGCGATCGCTATCCACTGTGTATCAGCGCTAAAGGCAACGGCTGTAAGCTTTGCACTAGTTGGGATGCCGCTTGGTCGCTTAGGGGTGTGCTGGTAGGCAACGTGAGGTGTTGCAACAACTGAGTCAAGACCGTTGGAAGCATCGTGAGCGTTAGCTGCTTGTAGCACCTGCCTTTGTAGCAGCGGCTTGAATGCAGTAGACGACTCTGCGGTTGCCAGATTATTTGCAGCCACAGTTACAGGTGTGGCTAATGGGTCTGAAAACAGCCTGCCTGATGGAGCGATCGCAGGCTCAGGGACTTTTAGCGTCAACATTGAGGCTCCAAAGAAGCGCCGGAAATCGAACCTCATGTTCGTTAAACGGGCTGGACTCCATAAGGGGGCGGCTGACTCAGAAGCAATACGCGCCTTGTCTGAGACTGCTGCTGGCTTTGTGGGGTTCCAGGTATTAATAGTGCCATCGATCGCTACGGTTACGATGCCACCAAACCCTTCGAGTGGTGAAACCTCTGGTGTTTGTGACCTAAAGCTGGCATGTGCGATCGTGGCTGTGTTGAGTGGAGGCATGGGCACAGCCCCCGGCAAGCGACCGAATGCTGCCCACAGCCTTTGCCCATTCGTTGTATTCAGTGTGGGAAACTCGCTGCCCATCTCGGTTGCCCACAAACGTGTAGAACCATCAGTGCTAGCAGTGGCAATCAGAGAGCCATTGCGGCTAAACTGCACTGTCTCGATCGCGCTTGAGTGCCCCTTCAAGCTACCAATCAACTGTCCTGTGGAAAGATCCCACAGTCGCGCAACAGGGATTGTGTCTTCGTCGCCCACAAGGTGATCAGCTATCACTAGCTGACGGCTATTAGGGCTAAAGGCAAGACTGTTAGCGGCCCTTGGATAGTGAACCGATCCTGGCGATCGGTCAGTTTGCCCAGCTAGATTAGCGTTGTTCAACTCACTGGAGCGCTCCAACTGTTGCCATAGTTGACCAGAATTAACATTCCAAAGTCGGACGCAGCTAGCATCAACAGTGGCTAGCAATTGCCCATTTGGGCTAAACATGACCTGTTTCAGCGGTTGCACAGCCTGCTCAAACGAGCGTAAACTACTGCCTTGCATTGGCATAGTGCTACTAGCTGCTGTCAAAATCTGGCGCAACTGCCCGGTATTAACTCGCCAGAGGTATGCGCTACCGTCGTCAGCGGCAGTGGCGATTAACTTCCCATTGGGGCTAAACGTAGCATTACGCACCCGAGCATCATGGCGCAGCAGTTTGTGGCGTTGCCAGGAGCTTACCTGCCAGGGGTGTCTCTGCCAGAGTTGGGCATTGTTGCCACTAGTGGTTAACAGTGCTCGGTTGCTAGGGCTAGCGGTCAAACTGTTAACAGGAGCCACATGACGGAGCGTTGCTTGCGGTTGCCCACTCCTGGTATCCCACACCCGTACCTCGTTGCCTGCACTTGCTGCCAGCCAATCACCTTTGGGGCTAAATGTTATCTGCTGCACAGGTTTTAGCAAACCGTTCAACGTGAGTAGCCGTTTACCCGATGCCACTGACCAAAGCTGAATGTCTGCAGAATTTTGGGCGATCGCGGCTAGCTGCGTTCCATCTGGGCTAAACGCGATCGCAACGATCGCCGTAGCCGTTGGCGCATTCGGAGTAGTGATCGCCGTCGCAGCTAACGGGTTTTCCGCATCACGCCAAGAAAAAACCTTCTCGATCGCTTGGGTCTCTAGCGACCAGAGCCGAATTGTGCCATCCGCTCCAGCCGTAGCAAGCTGACGTTGATTAGGGCTAAAAATAGCCTGGTGAACAGCGCCGCGATGCCCCTGGAGGCTGACCTGCAACCGCAGTTTTTGTAGCGCAGTACGCAGGCTTGCCTGCGCTTCGTAGGTATACCCTCCTTTCTCGGCAGCAAGGCGGCTGATGAGTAGTGCTGTTGTAGGGTCACCATCTGGTTCTTGCAAAATGGCTTGCGCGACGGCTGCCTGCTGTCGTGCAGTGGCAATCTGAAGCTGGTAATCTTTTTCGGCTTGGCTGTTGACGACTGCCCGGTACTGGCTAAATGTGACAACCAGCGCCACAAGTAACGTACAGGGCACAGCCAGTTGCAGTAACCGTCGTTCTTTTTGTGCGCGCCGGTTTTCCTCGCGGCTTACGGCTATATAACGTTGTGCAAGTGCCGATAGCTCATCAGGATAGGCAATCACATAATCCTCGGCATCGGTGAGGCGATCGCCATGTAGCAAATATTCGGGCGATCGCGACTGTTGTAAGGCGTACCATTCTTTGGCAGCTTGCTCCATGCGTCGCTGCCGCTGAAGTAATTCTCGATTTTCGTCCAGCCATGTGCGTAGCAGAGTCCAATTCCGAATCAGTGCTTCGTGTGCGACATCAACCGTTTCCTGAGTGTCGCTACTGTTAATTACAGAGGTGGAGGCATCTGAGAGCTTGCTCACTGATCGCTGCGTCAGGCTAGCAATATCGAAATTGGTACTGTTGCTAAAAAGAATGGATGGGGCGCGATCGTCTGACAGTTCCTGTGAGCATTTACCCCGGCGCATTTGGGCAAAACGCAACGCTGTAGACACATTATTAAATTCTTGTATCACCCTGCGTTGGCTGGTGCCGACGCAAAGCACGCGATTAGTAACAACTAGCTTGGCAGCAACCAGTTTCTCCAGCACTTGCTCAATCAACGCCGCCGGAAACCAGGGGCTAATAAGTTCAGATTTAGAAATACGACGGCGGGTATCCTCGGTGCCATCGCCAATTTGTGTTAGCGCGATGAAAATCCGCTTGGCAACGCGCTGTTCCTCTGGCGTAAGGCTATAGAAAAGATCATCTGCCCGCTTCTGCAATGTGCCTCGAACGCCGCCTAATTCGTTGTAGGCATCCAGCGTTAGGTGAGCGGCTCCACCCTCTGGGTCAAGTTGCCGCCGTTGCCAAAGTTCTAGTAGCGTGTACTGCAAGAGGGGCAGTTCTCCTGGTGCACCCACTACATCTAGCAGAATGTTGTAAATCAGGTTGGGTTCACAGATAATGCCTGCTTTCTCCGCCGGTTTGACGATCGAGGCTTTAATTTGCTGATAGGTAAGGGGCGTCACCGTGATCAAATTTTGCTCGATTTGCTTTGCCAGACCGTTGTAAAGCGAATACTTACCAAAAAAATCTGCCCGCAACACCACAACGACGCTGAAGCAATCATTCAATTCGCGTAAAGCCGTGATGAGACTATGAAAAAAGTTCAGGCGATCGCGCTCTGCTTGCAGCCCCTGGCAGAGTGTAAACACTTCCTCAAACTGGTCAATGATCAGCAAGAGCCGGGAATTTCTGCCGTGTTTGGCAGACATTAAACTGGCGCGAATCAGGTGAGACAAACCGGTACCGCCATCCCGGAGCAAGGTTTCTGCTCGTCGCAATTGTTCAGCACGATCGACCGCTGAATCTTTAGGGTTTACAAACGCAGTTGCCAGACTTTTGAGCGGTTGTTCTGTTGGGCTAATCAGTTGGATGCGCCAGCGATCGCTCCCCGAAAACTTCTTGCCCTGACGCAAGGTGTGGATCAACCCCGCTCGCACCAGTGAAGATTTACCGCTACCAGATGCACCGACTACGGCAGCAAAGTTTCCAGTTCTGAGCTTCTCAATGAGCTGATCGGTCAGTTCTTCGCGTCCAAAATAATAGTCAGCGTGTGCTTCATCAAAAAACTCTAGACCCCGATAGGGACAAACATCCTGGACAAGCTCGGTTTTAACGCTCGTTGGTGCACCTTGACCGCGTGTAAGAAGGATTTCACTGCCAGAGTTTTCAAACAGGGGCTGCTGCATCTCCCGCTTGAGCGCATTACTAACCCAATCGGTCAGTGCATAGTTCGTGACCGTGCCATTTGCAACGCGAGTTGGATCAAGACCCTCTAATAGTGCTTGTGTAAAAACACTGTACTTACCAATCATGGATTCGTAAGCAGCTTCATACTCCCGTGATGCCGCCATAAAGAGGCGATCGGTACCGGAACGGGCACCTGGATCAGCTTCTAAAAAGTTGAGCAGTTCACCACTATGGCAGCAGTCTAGCAGTACAATCCGTTGTCGTACGGGGCTTTCTTGCAGCAGTCGCCGTAGCCAAAAGAGCGAAAGACCATAAAAGCCAGCGTTGGGGTTTGCGTCACTAGTCGCTAAAAAACCTTCCTGTACCCCTGCATCTTTTTGCAGCCCATGACCCGAAAAGTAAAAGAGTGCCGTTTGCGGAACGTTAGTGCCCTTGGGCTTAAAGAGCTTAATGAGTGCGGCTTCTAGTTCCGCTACTGTCACCTGGGTTTTAAAGCCAATTCTTGATTGCCCCGCCTGCACAATTTCCGGCATCCGTGCGACCCGAAAATCTCCATCTGTTTGCAGCCGTTGTGCGATCGCCTCCGCATCATGGGAGGGCGCATTTAAACTTGGCAAGCACTGATAGGTACTAATTCCAACAACTAGAGCGTCACGTGACATAGTGTAAGCCTTCCCCACAGCTTTTCAATGAGGCTAAATGATGCGCTTAATCGTCTTTAGCAATATTCCAAATACGCGCTTCTAAAAAAGTTAAAGGCATCATCAGGGCACACACACGACACACACTAAAAACGTATACAAAGAATGTTGATTGCTCTTTTAGAAGCTCAACAAACGATGTTTTGAGCAAGAAAATTATTAACTGTATAGTATGGATGAAATAGCTTCAGCCATTTGGCTGATTTTTTATCTCATCAATAGCAACGAGCATGAAAAGTCCAGCGTACACACAGCTTTGGCGTTGGAAGCTGAAGACGCTCTAGACCTTAAAAGCGGTTCATTAAGTTAAACGTAGTAATTTTTTTGCTTTTTGTAAAAGGGGTAACACCCCTAAGGGTGATTTTTTTAGGATTTACACATATGGTCCAAGACGATGTCTCTAGACTTACTTCAACGACTAATTTCTTGAGCAATGAATATGTTTGGATGCTTAAGGCACAAAAAATCTAATAACAAAGTTTTGTTTGATTAAGCAACAGCAATACACAACTGTAAGGACCGTAAAATTACGGGTTAAACGTTTCGCTTTAGTTGAAATTACTGAGTCAGTAATGAGTTAAGTAGATAGTAGTAACACTGATAGAGTTTGTAAAATAAATCCCTTGATAGACGAAAAAGACTGGTTTCTCAAGGTGCCTACCAGCAAACGTTTCCGTAGTTAGCGGTGTTTAACGGCGCTAGTTGCTCATGTTGACAGCTAGCCTCTGACCTCACGGACTTGCAGACGCTGGCGATGCACCTAGACTCTCAGTTAAGAGATGCACCCAGACTCTCAGCTAAGAATAGTGGTATCTAGGTCACAGTTAGCTGTATTACGTAGCAGTATGATTTTTGAGTACGGCTATCAGTAGCTCTGTAGCTATTTGCCAGCAGGAATTCGGGAGCTTTTGTCAGAATCTTGCTCTCTAGCCGCTAATCCTGTTGCTAAACCTGCCTCTATGGGTATTTTGTTTGGTAGAAATCTCCTTAGCAGTATGATGCTTCGACAGTTTTTCCTTTATTGGATACAGCGCTGACACATGAAACGAATTTTGCTGGCGGCAGCGTTTGCGCTGGGATTACTGCTGGTGTTACTGCCAGCCGCCGTTCGGGGCGAATGGTCATCGCGATCGCAGACGGCGATCATCTCTGCGGAGCGATCGCTCGACGCTAACGCTGGCAAAACAGGTACTCAACCAGCGATCAGCGCAAAGACCCTTGCTCAAGCTCAATCCGACGAAGATGAGACTGCGCCAGCACCGTCAAACCTAATGCCGTTTGAGCAAGCGACCAAGGGAACTGAGCGGCTCAATGGGTTGTTTACGCTGTATCGCGATCGGGCAGGCGGCAACCTTTATGCTGAAATTAAGCCAGAGCAACTGAATGTCAACTACCTCTGCACCATCACCATGGAATCGGGGATTGGGCAAGGTGGGATCTACAGCGGGCTACCACTCAAAGATTTCTTATTCAACTTTCGTCGCGTTGGCAACAAGCTTCAGTTTGTGGTGCCCAACGTGTTCTTTCGGACTCGTCCGGGCGATCCACTTCAGCGATCGATTAAGCGTTCTTTTAGCGATTCTGTGTTGCAGGCACTCACAATTCGCAGCATTCATCCCCAGCGTAAAAGCCTGCTCATTGATCTAAAGCCACTGTTCCTCAGCGATCTACCTCAATTAAGCCAATTTTTGGCAGATATGCTTGGCTCAGCCTACAACGTGGAAGCAGGCAAAGCGTCCTTTGGTCCAGTGCAGGTGTTTCCGCTGAATGTGGAATTGGAGTCTGATTATGGCATTACGGGTGCGATGGGAGGAGAACCGCCACCCTTTTTGTCAGCCTTGCCAGATAGCAATACGTTTAACCTGCGGGTGCGCTACAGCCTGTCGCAGCTACCAGCAAACCATGACTACCGCCCTCGGTTGGCAGACGATCGCGTTGGTTATTTTATCTCAGCGTACCAAGACTTTTCGGACGATTCGCCGAGAGAGCCATTTGTCCGCTACATCCAGCGGTGGCATTTGAAGAAAAAAGACCCTGACGCTCTGCTTTCGCTGCCTGAGAAACCGATCGTCTTCTGGATTGAAAATACAGTGCCGTTGGAATATCGAGAGGCGGTGCGAGACGGTGTTTTGATGTGGAATAAAGCGTTCGAGCAGGCAGGCTTTAAGGACGCGATCGAAGTGCGCCAGATGCCTGACAATGCTACGTGGAACCCTGCGGACGTGCGATACAACACCATTCGCTGGCTCAGTTCCTTTGATGCCGACTTTGCTGGCATGGGACCGGTACGGGTCAATCCGCTCACAGGCCAGATTTTGGATGCTGATATTTTGATTGATGCTAACTTTGCACGGTATCTCAAGCGGACATATCAAACCTTCTCGCAGTCGCAGCAATCGCAGTCAGCACAAAAGCCGTTAACGAGTCGTTCCAGACTATGCGGTGACGGGATGGCAACTCCCCTCTCGAAGTCAATGTCGGCACCCGCCTTAAAGTCTCGACGGATGCTGCAACGATTGGGTAACTACGACCTGTGCTACGGCGCAGAAGCGTCACGGCAGTTGACGATCGGTGCCATGTCGCTCTCAATGTTGCACAGTGCAGCACCCGGCAGTAACGCGATGAAGCAGTTTGTGCAGTCCTATTTGCGATCGCTCATTGCCCATGAAGTCGGACATACACTGGGGCTACGCCACAACTTCCGAGGCAGTGCTATGCTGTCACCCGCCGAGCTGAACAACACTACAATCACGCATCAGAACGGTTTAGTGTCATCCGTAATGGACTACAGCGCTATCAATCTCGCACCCCAAGGCACGCCTCAGGGTGATTACTTTACACAAACAGTTGGTCCTTACGATAAGTGGGCGATCGCCTACGGTTACACCCCTAGCAACGCCCTGGTGCCGCAAGCCGAAATGCGCCTGTTGGACAAAATTGCTGGACGTGCCCCTGAACCGGCGCTTGCCTATGCCACAGATGAAGATATTTACGCTGGGCTAGACCCACTGGCGACTCCTTTTGACCTCAGTGGCGATCTGTTGACCTACGCACCGTGGCAGATGGAGAATGCTCTCAAAATGTGGCAAACGCTTGATCAAAGCTCTCCTACAAAAGGCGAAAGCTTTAGCGACGTGCGGCAGAAGTTCGATGAAATTTTCTACTATTACTTCCAATACTCCAGGTTCTTAACCACTTATGTGGGTGGGCAATCCTTTAATCGCTTTCGGAGCGGCGACGTGGCAGGACGGCTGCCCTTTGAGCCAGTCCCCGCCGAGCAGCAGCGTCAAGCATTAGCATTGCTGCAAACCCACGTCTTTGATGCCAATAAATTTCGGTTTTCCCCAGCCTTTTTAAACAAGCTCGCTCCGTCACGCTGGGAACATTGGGGCGAAGAAGCACAGATGGATTCACTTGATTACCCGATTCACGATCGCATCCTTTCCTTACAAGCGAGGGTGCTGTATGACCTGCTGAACACCGATCGCCTGTCCCGACTGCGCGATGCTGACCTCAAGACACATGGGCAATCCTTCGCCTTGCCAGAACTGTTCGGCACTCTGCAAACTGCTATCTGGGGTGAAATGTTTAAGCCAGAGGAAAAGCTGCAACTCTCTAGCCTGCGGCGAGGCTTACAGCGTGAGCATTTGAAAGCGTTGACCAATATGGTATTGCGTACTGCTGATGTGCCTGATGATGCTCGCACTTTGGCATGGTATGAACTGAAGCAGCTTGCTAATGCGCTCGATCGTGTGCTGAAGCGGCAGGGCAGAGACGCAAACATTGAGACAAGAGCCTATCTAGAGGAAACGCGCGATCGCCTTGCCAAAATCTTGGATGCTAAACTGCAAACCCAATGATTGGCCAAACGCGATTAGGATAAAGGCAATTAGGATAGAAACGGCACCTCTGGAACCTCTTTGAATGCGCGACTTCTTTAAAAACACCCTGGCAACCGTACTGGGCTTATTAATTTTTCTAGGTTTAAGCGTTAGTGGTCTTCTAGTCCTGGTTATTGCGATCGCCGCACGCGATACCGAACCTCAGGTGAAAGATAAGTCGGTGTTAGTGTTTGATCTGGGCACTAATATCACGGATGCAAAGCGCAGTTCTAGCACTAGCCAAGCATTAGGAAACGCTCTCTCAGGTAATCCAGCCGAGGAAACGATTAGCCTCCGCGCTGTTCTAGATGCCATTAATGAGGCAACCCGCGATGCCAAAATTGTTGGTATCTACCTTTATGGGAACGAAGACAGCACTAGCGGCACTGGGTTTGCCACTCTTAAAGAGGTGCGAGAGGCTTTGCAGCGTTTTCGAGCCTCTGGCAAAAAAATTATTGCGTATGACGTTTCCTGGGCAGAAAGAGAGTACTACCTGGGTTCCGTTGCCAATACGATCGTGCTCAACCCCGTTGGTTCCTTTGACTTCAATGGCTTGAGTTCCGAAACGATGTTTTACGCTGGCGCACTCAAAAAGTTTGGTATTGGCGTTCAGGTAACGCGGGTCGGCAAGTATAAAGCGGCCGTAGAGCCATTTTTGCTTACTAAGCGCAGCCCCGAAAATCGTGCACAGACGCAGCAACTGCTCAACGATTTGTGGGGTGAGTTTTTAACTGCCGCAGGCAAAGACCGCAAACTTAGCGTGCAACAGCTACAAAAAATTGCAGACAGTCGGGGCATTTTGATGGCAAACGAAGCCTTGAAAAGCCGACTGGTAGACAAGCTGGCATATACGGATGAAGTTATTGCCGACTTGAAAAAGCTAGCAGGAAGCGATGAGAAAACCAAGTCGTTTCGTCAAGTGAATCTAGCAACCTACGCCAAAATTGCTGAAACGAAGATTGATCGAGGCGGTAAGCAGCAGATTGCTGTTGTCTATGCCGAGGGTGATATCGTTAGTGGTCAAGGTGGCGTTGGGAGTGTGGGTGGCGATCGCCTTGCAAGACAACTTCGCCAAATCCGCCAGGATGACGATGTAAAAGCAGTTGTGCTGCGGGTCAATAGTCCTGGTGGCAGCGCTACGGCTTCAGAGGTGATTCAGCGAGAAGTGGTACTTACACGCAAAGCTAAACCACTGGTCGTTTCAATGGGTTCGATCGCAGCATCAGGTGGCTACTGGATTTCAACCTACAGCGATCGCATTTTTGCCGAACCCAATACTATTACAGGCTCCATCGGTGTGTTTGGTATCCAGCCCAATTTTCAGGCGATCGCCAACGCTAATGGCATCACGTGGGATGCGGTCAAAACTGGACGCTACGCGGATAGCCAAACCACTTCCCGTCCCAAAAATCCGCAAGAACTGGCAATCATTCAGCGATCAGTTGACCAAATCTATGACCAGTTCCTTACAAAAGTTGCTGATTCTCGTAAATTAACCAAAGCTAAAGTTGCCGAAATTGCTCAAGGGCGCGTGTGGTCTGGGCTAAAAGCCAAACAGCTTGGCTTGGTAGACGAACTAGGCGGCATAGATGCAGCCATACGCGATGCTGCTAAACGCGCTAATTTAGGCGATAACTGGCAAATCGAAGAATACCCCAAGACACGTGGGTTTGCAGAACGCTTGTTTGAGCAATTAGGCAATGATGCTGCGGCTAAGTTCGGTCAGAGCGGCACGACTCCTGATCCACTCGCTGTCCAAGTGACAAAGCTTCAGTCCGATTTAACTGCACTCCAGGCAATGAACGACCCCTTGGGCGTGTATGTACGCCTGCCGTTTAATTTTAGAATTGACTAGACTGACGGCGCTAAACTACCGACGATCGCCATCCGCTAGCGCAATCAAGCGCGATCGCAGCGACACAACACTGCTGCGTAGAATAATTTGCGTCAACTCTAGGATTGATACGCTAAACTAGGCAAGAGCGCTACGAGGACTCATCGCAGTGCCTCCTAGCTTCGTGAAGTTTTAACTTCGTGAGAAGTGGGTTACGCCCACTTTTTTTATTGGTACTTATGGCTCATCCGCTCATTCCACAGGTCATTGATCTAGCACAGCCCCTGGCAGATGCCCTCGGTTTGCAAGTCGTTGGGGCAGTGTTTCACACCAACCAACAGCCGCCAGTGTTGCGAGTTGACATTCGTAACCTTGAGCGCGATACAAACTTGGAAGATTGTGAACAGATGAGCCGTGCTCTGGAATCAACGCTTGATACAACGGAGATTTTGCCAGATGCTTATGTGCTGGAAGTTTCTAGCCCTGGGATCTCACGTCTGTTGACGACCGATCGCGAGTTTATCTCCTTCAAAGGTTTTGCCATCATTGTGACGACAGTTGAGCCGTACGCTGGGCAAACAACATGGACGGGTCAACTTATTCGTCGTGATGAAGATGCCGTCCACCTCAATCAAAAAGGACGGGCGATCGCCATTCCGCGCCCACTGGTAAAAACAGTGCAATTAGACGAACGGCGATAACTCAAGCAAAGACGGCAGTTTTTAAGGGGTAGCAACTCCAGTCCTCCCATTCCCCTTCATTCCCCCACATTTACGGAGACTTTCCCAATGTCAATGGTCACTCTAACTGGACTCAGAGACATGATTGATGGCATCAGCCGGGAGCGAAACCTGCCCAAGCTGGCAGTGCAGGCTGCATTGCGAGAGGCGTTGCTCAAGGGCTACGAACGCTATCGCCGTACTCAACGGCTCGATAATCCCAATTTCGATGAAGAGTACTTCGCTAACTTCGAGATCGAATTGGATGTCGAAGAAGAAGGCTTCCGGGTGCTGGCTGCAAAAACGATCGTTGAAGAAGTAGATAATCCCGACCACCAAATTGCCCTTGAAGAAGTGCAGGAAGTGGCGGCTGAGGCACAACCAGGCGATACCGTGGTGCTAGATGTCACTCCTGACAAAGATGACTTTGGGCGTATGGCTGCGATTCAAACGAAGCAAGTACTTGCCCAAAAACTGCGCGATCAGCAACGCAAGCTGGTACAAGAAGAATTTCAAGATCTCGAAGGCACGGTCTTGCAGGCACGGGTGCTGCGGTTTGAGCGACAATCTGTCATCATGGCGGTCAACAGCAGCTTTGGACAACCAGAAGTCGAAGCAGAACTGCTGAAGCGGGATCAGCTCCCCAACGATAATTACCGAGCAAATGCAACCTTCAAGGTCTACTTAAAAAAAGTATCAGAAGGTGCTCACCGGGGACCGCAACTGTTGGTATCAAGAGCAGACGCAGGCCTGGTCGTTTATCTCTTCGCTAACGAAGTCCCTGAAATCGAAGACGAAATTGTTCGTATTGTTGCTGTTGCCCGCGAAGCAAATCCCCCGTCTCGTTTTGTGGGTCCGCGTACCAAGATTGCGGTGGATACGTTAGAGCGAGATGTCGATCCGGTTGGTGCTTGCATTGGCGCAAGAGGGTCGCGGATTCAAGTTGTAGTGAACGAGCTACGTGGCGAAAAAATTGACGTTATTCGCTGGTCGCCTGATCCCGCTACGTATATTTCTAATGCATTGAGTCCAGCACGAGTGGATGAAGTGCGGCTAGTTGATCCAGAAGGGCGGCAAACGCATGTGCTGGTGCCGGATGACCAACTAAGTCTGGCGATCGGCAAAGAAGGTCAAAACGTACGTTTAGCAGCCCGTCTTACAGGTTGGAAAATTGACATCAAGGACTCAGCAAAGTACGACTACGAAGCCGAGAACGAGAAGATTGCCGCCGCCTTGGAAACCCGTCGTCAGCTCTATCCGCTTGATGAAGATTATGAGGAATACGAAGACGAAGAGCAGGACGCGATCGATACTGAGTATGTAGCCCCTGAAATTGCAGTTAATTGCTCTGATGACGATCAAGAAGCAGGTGCGGCAGCCGACGGCTCTGGTGTCGAGTCCGACGATGCACTTAAGCGCCCCTAAACGATTATGTGATGGAGCCAAATTACCGTTGTTGTATCAGTTGTCGTAAAATTGCCACAAAGCAAGCCTTTTGGCGCATTGTCCGAGTAGCTCCGTCTCAAGCCGACTCGCCTCCATACGTGCAGCTAGACAGTGGAATGGGGCGATCAGCATACCTTTGCCCACAAACAACCTGTCTTCAACTGGCGCAGAAAAAAAATCGTCTGGGTCGGGCGCTTAAAGCAGCCGTAGCGGATGAATTGTTTCAGGCCCTCTGGCAGCGGCTTGCTAACAGTAGTGAGGCAACTCAGCATGAGGTGAACCAGACAAATTTGCCAGACTAGCAAAACTAGATCAGCGAAACAGCAATCGTACCAGCCTAAAGACTGACGAAATAGCTTGATCCCCATCTGCCCATAGTTAACACTCTGCAAAAAAGAGGCAATTTCGCTTAACTATTGCACGCAAAAGGGCAGGTATTAGCTAGACTAATAGCGTTAGTTTTGGCTACCAAGACGGTAACTTATGCTTTGATTCGGTGCAGTCTCTATAGCAATCTGGCAAGCAGCATTACGAGCTTCTTTCGCGGAAGCTCCAAATCGGGTTCGTATGTTACTTATCGGATACTCCTCAACCGCATTGCCCTACTTGAGAGTCACAAGTTAAACGCTACTGTCTCCTCAAAAGGAACTTTCTAAT
Source organism: Phormidium sp. FACHB-592 (assembly GCF_014695795.1). Taxonomy (NCBI): domain Bacteria; kingdom Bacillati; phylum Cyanobacteriota; class Cyanophyceae; order Oscillatoriales; family Oscillatoriaceae; genus Phormidium; species Phormidium sp. FACHB-592. The sequence continues at coordinate 22,954 of NZ_JACJOZ010000074.1, read as the reverse complement.
GGTCTGAGAAGGGACGGTAACCCAGGTAATGCTTAACCGCCGTTTTCTACTTCCCAAGGTTGCAGGTAGTGCCTCTGCTCCACTCTCATACCAACTTATTCTGTATAGATAAAAATCTATGCTTTAGCCAAGAAGCTTATTCTGAAGCTATGCTTTGCGGCGGATTTGTCAAAGGTAGGTTAGTGTGAGAAGAGTGAATGTTTGGATTGGGGGTTAATTTTGATAGAAATCGGAACGTGAAATTGGGACAGTACCACCATATTCATGCAAGATTAGGAGAGAGAACTCTGTGTAAATCGTGGGCATTGCCCATGTAGCTCTGGGACTGTTGTAATGAGAAGCTAGAGCCACCCCGATCGGAATCAGTAGGTCTTTTGTTCCCAGTGTGGAAACGAGTTCAATTTGAATCCAATGTCGTTTTAGTCAAAGCAGCAGGCAATTATGTGAAAACAGGATAGGTAGCGAGGGCAGAGTGGATGAATAATGGCAAGGTCAGAATTTACGAGTTATCAAGGGAATTGAATTTGGACAATAAGGATTTATTAGCCGTTTGCGAACAGTTGAGTATTTCAGTAAAAAGCCATAGCAGCACCATTACTGATTCTGAAGCTGAGTTAATTCGTACGGCTGCCGAGAAATATACTGCCAATCGTCCCTCTCCTGCTAAGTCTGCCCCATCTCGTAACGGGGCTAACTCTCAGGCGGCAGAGGCAAAGGCGAAAGCAGCCGCTCCAGTGCAGAAGAAGCAGCAAATTCTTGAAATTCGCAAGCCAATCATTCGCCAAGCGCCCAGCCCGGAACCACCTCAACAACCGAGTCCGAGCGCTCCTCAACCAGTGGCGATCGATCCGCCTGCAATGCCCGCTAATCCAGCGCCACCCAGACCATCAGGGCCGAGCCGTCCAGCCCATCCTGCTACGGCGAACGCTCCAGTAACCGATACAGCGGTTCGTCCTGAACCCGCTATACCTTCATCAGAGCCTCTGACTAATGAGTCTGTTGATGACTTAGATGACTCTAGTGCTGAGTTAGAAAGCAATACTAAGTTGGAAAGTGTTCAAGAAGCGCCTATAGCACCTCCAGAAGCTCCAATAGAGGCTACTCCTGCTGTTGCTAGCAGTTCTTCTAACATTAGTCAGCCTGAATTGTCGGGTCCACCTGCACGCCCCGCTCCGCCCAGTGCCTCGATCAATGCACAACGGGTCAATTTGACCAATCGACCCCTTCTGAAGCGTGCGCGATCGGAGCAGGTACCTCAGACAGTCAATGAATCTGTAGAGCCTGTAGGACGTACAGATAGTGCTGTTGACTCGCCACCAAGGGTGCCAAGACCTGCTGCTCCTGTTAATCGGGCTCCTGGTCCTGTAAGACCGACTGATCCTCGTTCTGCTCCTAAGCCGCAGACGATCGTTGAGTTGCGTCGTCCACCTCGTCCTGTTCGCCCCGGCGAAGGCTCTGTCGAGAGTTCACGACCTACCGAAGGCGTAGTGCTGCGAGTCAACCGACCGAATGCACCTTCGGCTAGTGCTCCAACTGCTCCTGGTGCAACGGCGTCTCCAGATGCACTATTGCAAGCTAGACCAACGCTACCGCGTGCTAAAAAAGCTAAGAGTTGGCAGGAGGAAGAAGAGGAAGGACGCGAAGCTGAAAAAGCCGCTAAGGTGGCTGGCAAGACAAAGCGCCGTACTCAAGTTTCGGTAGAGGATGAAGACGAAGATATCGACAGCCTTCTGAACAAAGACGGTGATGCAGCCGCGCCAGTCAGCTTGTCTCTGGTGCGTCCTGCGAAGCCAAAGTCTACCCGCGTACCTCAGGTGAAAGCGCCGACAGCAGCACCCAGGGCGAAAAGAGCTTCAGGTGGTTCGCGCGATCGACGCGATCGACGTGAACAGGAAGTCAAGGTTGAAAAGCCGACGACGATTGTGCTTCACGGTGGTTTGACCGTGCAAGAGCTATCTTCCATCATGTCAATCCCTGATACGGATATTATCCGTACTCTGTTTATGAAGGGGATCGCAGCAACTGTTACCCAGACGCTGGATATCGCTACTGCCACAATGGTGGCGCAAGAGTTGGGCGTTGAGGTTGAAACGGGTCAGCGAGAAGCTGAGGCGAAGAAAATCACTGAGATGATCGATGCCGATGACCTGGAAAAACTCCAGCGTCGTCCGCCTGTTGTCACTATCATGGGGCACGTTGACCATGGTAAAACAACCTTGCTTGATGCGATTCGTAAGACTAAGGTTGCTCAAGGCGAAGCGGGTGGCATTACCCAACATATTGGTGCTTACCACGTCGATGTTGAGCATGAAGGGCAGATGCAGCAGGTTGTCTTCCTTGACACGCCTGGTCACGAAGCCTTCACGGCAATGCGGGCACGGGGTGCAAGAGTTACGGATATTGCCATTCTGGTAGTGGCTGCTGACGACGGTGTGCGTCCGCAGACAATCGAAGCAATCAGCCACGCTAAAGCAGCAGAAGTACCTATCATCGTTGCCATTAACAAGGTTGATAAGGAAGAAGCACAGCCTGACCGCGTGAAGCAAGAACTGACCGAGTACGGTTTAGTGCCCGAAGAATGGGGCGGCGATACCGTGATGGTAGCGGTTAGTGCGATTTCGGGTGAGAACCTGGATACTCTGCTGGAGATGATCCTGCTGGTGTCTGAAGTAGAAGACCTCTATGCCAACCCCGATCGCTCTGCGAGAGGAACGGTAATTGAGGCTCATCTCGACAAAGCGAAGGGACCTGTGGCAACACTACTGATTCAAAACGGTACGCTACGGGTGGGTGATACGATCGTTGCTGGCTCTGCTCTTGGTAAAGTGCGGGCAATGGTGGACGATCGTGGTCAGCGTGTTAAGCAAGCAGACCCATCCTTTGCAGTCGAGGTACTGGGTCTGGGCGATGTGCCAGCCGCTGGTGACGACTTTCAAGTCTTTGATGACGAGAAAGAAGCCCGTTCAGTTGCATCAGATAAAACAGATGAGCAACGTCAGTCTCGTCTACTACAGGCAATGTCTTCACGCCGCGTCAGCTTGAATACTCTCTCGGCACGTGCTCAAGAAGGTGAACTCAAGGAACTAAACCTGGTCTTAAAAGCAGATGTGCAGGGTTCTGTAGAAGCGCTCTTAGGTGCTCTCAAGCAGTTACCCCAAAACGAGGTACAGGTGCGCGTGTTGTATGCTGCTCCTGGTGAAATCAGTGAAACTGACGTTGACCTTGCAGCCGCTAGTGATGCCGTCATGATTGGGTTTAACACCACGTTGGCAACTGGAGCGCGTCAGGCAGCTGATCGCGCTGGCGTTGATGTGCGTGAGTACAACATCATCTACGCCCTATTAGATGATATCCAAGCTGCGATGGAAGGGTTACTTGAACCCGAACTTATTGAAGAAGCTCTGGGTCAGGCTGAAGTACGCGCCGTCTTCCCTGTGGGACGCGGTGCAGTTGCAGGCTGTTATGTTCAATCTGGCAAGATTGTCCGTAACTGTAAGGTGCGGATTCGTCGCGGCAACGAAGTCGTTTACGAAGGCAATCTAGATTCGCTGAAGCGGATGAAGGAAGATGCCCGTGAAGTTAACTCCGGTTATGAGTGTGGTATCGGTATTGATAGCTTCAACGCTTGGAAGGAAAGCGATGTCATTGAAGCGTATCGTATGATTACTAAGCGCCGGACGCTTTCGCCAAAATAATCACTTAGCTAGATGATGAGTCTATGAAGCAAAGTGGGGTTACTTCAAAGTGACCCCACTTTTTTGTTCGGTCGCCCCTCTCAAAAACAATGCGGTGCTAGCAGTATTGATTGCTAATTGCGCTTGTCAAAGGAGTACATCAGGTTTAGCTGTGAAATCTCGCTAAGCCACCGAAGAGCAGCAGCCATGCCGCTACAATGAGCCAATGTATCGTGACCGGAACCCAAATAGAGCCGTTTTCTAAATAAAATATTGTGCAAACAATGCCAATCAACCCTGCGCAATTAGAAAGGCAGGTTCTCTAAAAAAGAGCGGAGTAAACGGATGTAAGTGATACGCCATAAACCCAAACCAACTAAGTAGGCTAAAAATCCATTGCTTTGAAGTTGGAAATTCTGTTGGATGGGGCAGTAGTACAACACGAAAACCTAATTCTTCTAGCAACGCTGGCATGAAAAACGTTCCTGTAATGATGCTAAGAATGGTTTGCCAGGACGACTGAATCTTAATTTTAAGGAAGCCTAACGTAAAATCGATCGGCAAGTAAAGAACAGCAAAAATGACGATCAGCTCAACTGCTTATACCTAATCTTTTGCACATGGGATAGTAACAAACGCAGATGTAATGCGACGCAAAAGGCTTTGCACTTAGAAGTTTACTCTGAGCAAAGAACTGCTTGCCGGCAAGGTGACATTCTACAGTATGCCTAGCAACAGTACGAAGTTGGAAAGAATACAGCTTCCTTTACTTGTGCAAACCAATCGGCTTTGTAAGACGAGTGGCTTATCCGACTTGAACTACTGCTCCGCAGTTCGACGGTGACTCAACTCTAGAGACTCTTACAATGGCTTGAAATAGTAGCTTAAGTCCGTGTTGTAATACAGTGAACTTCTTACCAACTGCTGCTCCTTGGCAGTGACTAAAATCACCTTTGCATATGACGAGACGCATTGGTTTAGAGTGATATATAGCAGTGGCATAACTGATAACAAACACAGGGAGCCAGTGATTAACTACAGCATTTAACTAGACAACTTCGTCCACTGTATAGGTAGGTGAGTGTATCTTTTTTGATGCTTTACAGTTATCGATTATCACGCCGATCTGGCAACCTGGAGATGTTATGGACATGACGATCGATGCGATCGATGCAAGGGTAGTACCACCTGTAGCACTTGCATATACTAAAGCTTTAACGCTACCGCACCTTGCATCAGCAGTAAGACCACGTTTCCTCGTCCTTCAGCCCAACGGATCGCTGAACCAGGCTAACAGCAGTGACTTTCAACATGGGTTGGAAAGCATACTAGAACAAGCAACAGACGGTGTAATTGTCGATTTATTATGGGTTGGCTCATTGGATGCATACGGTATTGCAGCGCTGGTCGCAGGTATTCAACGCGCTACAGCGCTTGGTAAACAGATGCTGTTCCAAGCACTGGATGCAAAGAGCCGCCTTGCATTAGAAATCGAGTGGGCACAGCAGCAAGAAAGCAGTGTTGGCGCTTGGAAACATACCTTTAGCAGCAATCTAGAGGCGTTTTTAGACAATTTCACACACGGATAAGCGTTTCTATCTAGCTCGAGAGTTGCTCTAAGTAGCCAGGCGTAATTATTTAATTGTTTATAAGACGCATTTCGACTGAGCGCTCACGCCGAAGTCCCAATGCTCTTAGTTCTATATGTAGGTGGGTTAAGCGCAGTCTAAACCTGGTCCCTCAGTGGTGGTTAACTTAGCCCTCCTACTTAACAGCTAGCTAAATGAGCGTCCTGACAGTAAGTCTTGCCTCAGTGGTGAAGTCTGAGGCTGACAAGCTGTGATTTATGCCCGGTGCAGTTGGTCGCTCCCTAAACATGCAGGGCAGCTCTATAAATATCCGTACAATTTTTGGGGTTTTGACTACAACATTGATTGCGTTGGCTGATTCACCTTGAATTACGCTCTGGTTACCTTGTGGCGTAGGTTTCTAAATAATTCGACTATCCCTATATGCACTAGCAGGCTTAGTTGCTGGCAGTTGCAGAAATGCCTCTGGCACCAAAGAGCTGGCAGGGTTTGTACTATTGTAGTGATCCAACTTTTCAGGTTGCTTCATTGCTATGCTAGTCTTCTAGGCTCAACACTATTGCATCTCTTAAAAAATCCCTTGCGATCGATGCGATCGTGCTTAAGAGTTTCTACACTAGAGTCGAGGCTATTTATTTTTGTTCTGTAGTGGAAGGATTGACCGCAGAAGTTATCAAATAGTCATTGCTTAAAATGTGATCGGGGCGATCGGCAGGTGAATGTCTCAGCCTGCACTGCTAATCTTGTACACCGCAGAAAGGAAAGGAATGTCATGGGATTATTTGACCGTGTGAGCCGGGTCGTGAGAGCCAACTTGAATGATGTCGTTAGTAAGGCAGAAGACCCCGAAAAAATTCTTGAACAAACTGTCATCGACATGCAAGAGGATCTGGTGCAGCTACGGCAAGCCGTTGCCAGCGCGATCGCCAGCCAAAAGCGTAGTCAGCAGCAGTACAATCAGGCTCAAACCGAAGCAAATAACTGGCAACAACGGGCGCAGCTAGCCCTCCAAAAAGGTGATGAGAATTTGGCGCGCGAAGCTCTTGTTCGTAAGAAAACTAACAGCGAAACAGCAGCCAGTCTCAAGACTCAGCTTGATCAACAGGTGACGATGGTTGATACACTCAAGCGAAACCTAATTGCTCTAGAAGGCAAAATCTCAGAAGCAAAAACTAAGAAGGATATGCTCAAAGCGCGGGCAAGTGCTGCCAAAGCCAATGAGCAACTGCAAAACACCGTGGGTCGCTTGGGCACTGGCAGCGCAATGGGTGCTTTTGAGCGCATGGAAGACAAAGTGTTGCAAATGGAGGCTCGATCGCAAGCCTCAGCAGAACTTGCCGGTGCAGATCTGGAGAGTCAGTTTGCGTTGCTGGAATCCGGCAACGGTGTTGATGATGAACTGGCAGCAATGAAGGCGCAATTACTGGGACCAGCAACACCTCAGACACAGGCACAGCTTCCTGGTACTGCAACGGCAGCGCCAACAACTGCGCAAGCTTCAGCAACTGCCGCCGCCGATCCTGCTGTCGATGCTGAACTTGAAGATCTAAAGACAAAGCTCGATCAGTTGTAGAGTGCAATTGTAAAAAGAACGGCTAGAGGATAAGACTGGTTAACCTTTAGCCGTTCCTGTTTGTCTAGAAATGGCAAAACACGCCAGAATACGGAAGCATTATTTTGTTGACATGGTTATGGAACGGGTATGAGTAGCGTCATTACAATTTCGGACACGGAGTTTGAAGCAGAGGTTTTGCAGGCAACCCAACCCGTACTGGTGTATTTTTGGGCAAGCTGGTGTGGTCCGTGTCGTCTAATGACATCGGTAGTAAATGGGATGGCAACGACCTACGGCGATCGCCTCAAGATTGTCAAAATGGAGGTCGACCCTAACCCCGCTGCCGTTGCAACATACAAAATCGAGGGTGTCCCTGCGTTCCGGTTGTTCAAAACTGGAGAAGTCTTGGAGTCAACTGAAGGCGCAATTAGCAAGCAAAAGCTAGAGGGTTTTCTGAGTCCTCATCTTGCCTAAGGTGACAGTCAGGGCGGTGCTCCCTCACGATGTGAAAATGTCTTTAAGGACTATGAGGTCTTGCCTGCTGCGGGAACTCTGATTTCGGTTACGCTATGCGATGCATCTTGTTCAGTTGCCTAACGTTGCCCCAACTTTTTAGAGATCCTTCTACTCTTATTAGGGCTACCAGCTTAACTGGCTAACGTCAGTTGAGTCTGCTGCATTAATAGCGCACATTCCCTTAGAAATTCTCTGCAAAGGTAAACGTCAGGGCAGAGGCTATTCTGCAAACCTATCGACTTCAGGGCTAGCAGTTCAGCCGCGAACCGTTCAGCATAGAATAAGGGATAAGAGCAATATAGATTTGAACAGTGGGAGTAATGTTTGTGACGACAACTGCCGCCTCGACTGCTTCTGCGGAAACGATCGTGCTATCACCTAGTTACAATCTGCCGATCGCCATTGTGTTCTTGGCTGTCCCTCTGTTTTTTGTACAGGTATGGGTGAGTGTGGCGACCGCGCTGTTTGGGTTCTTTTTACTGGTTCAAGCCGCGACGTTGCGACTTTCCTTTACCGAGACGGCATTGGACATTGAGCGGGGGCAAACGCTGATTCGCCGCTTCCCTTACCAGGATTGGCAAAACTGGCGCATTTTTTGGTCGCCTGTGCCGATTCTCTTTTACTTTAAAGAGGTCAACAGCATTCACTTTCTACCCATTCTCTTTGACCCTAAAGCGTTACGGGCTTGCCTTGACGCTCGTTGTCGTCTTTCCTAAGCGCTAGTTGTACAGTTGCTTGATAGAAGGCTCTCAGTCTTGCTGGCGACTAGTGATCAACAACTTAAAACTGCATTGCATATGAACCCAGACGAATTACCAACGACGACGGGTAGAGAGAACTACCAGCCTGAAGCCTCTGCGACCTTTGACCTTGCTAAACCAATCTTTGAGGAGACAAGCGATCGCTCAACGTCGGAGCCTCTCGGTATTCAGGAAGCGTCTGCCCAGGCACTGCTTGAAGAGGAAAAACTGCCCTTAGTAGAGCGACTTGAGGTAGAGCAGGCACAACCGTCTAACGCTTCAGCCCCACCAACTGTGACAGAGATGGAACAACGAGTCGCCGATCTCCAGCGGCGTGAACAAACCTTAAGACGAGAAATTGCCACACTACAGGCTTCGCAAGTCCGTCTTGAAGAGGAAACGGCAGCATCGCAGGCAGCTTTGGGGCGGTTGGTGCAGGAAGGATTAAAAGAGTTGGAGCAACGTAAACAGGCTCTTCAGGTTAGCGTCGAGCAACTTGAGCGCCGCCAAGAACGGGTTCGCAACGAAATGCGAACAACCTTTGCTGGAGTGTCACAGGATTTAGCAATCCGGGTGCAAAGCTTTAAAGACTACCTGGTTGGTAGTTTGCAAGATTTGGCGCTTGCGGCAGAACAGTTAGAGTTGCCCCAACCTGGTACTGCTGTTAAAGCGGTTGATCGAGTCGCCGTTAAGGAATCGTCATCGCAGCAAACGACTGCACCCCAATTTGGTGAACAAAGCTTTCAAGAGCAAGCGAAGAAAATTCGCAATCTGCTGGATCAGTACCGGAATCGTCCTGACTATTATGGCTCTGCGTGGCAGCTTCGACGTACCTTTGAACCCGTTCATGCTGATCGTGTTTCCAACTGGTTCTTTACTCAGGGTGGACGTGGTGCAGTGCGAACAATGGGCAGTCGCTTGCAGAATATCTTGATTGCCTCAGCGACCGTTTCGATTTTGTACACCCTGTATGGCGATCGTCTACGTACCTTAGTGCTTGCTCAATCGCCTGAACGGTTAGGTGAATGGCGACGGGGTTTACAAGATTGTCTCGGTATTACCCGTGGTGAGTTTGGTCCAGAACGTGGTGTTGGCTTATTTGAAGACCCCATGCCGCTGACCCAAAAAGCTGATCGTCTCGTGAAAGATGGACTATTGCCGCTAATCATCATTGACGAAACGGAAGATGAGATTAGTCTGTCGTTGCTACAATTTCCACTTTGGTTAGCGTTTGCGCCCAATCCTCAAGTGCCGACCTATTCGTATTAAAGTTGTTAGGTGCTTAGTTGTTAGTTATGGGCGTGCTCGCTACTCCTGGCTTACAACGAGCGATGCCCTGATGCATTAAGGAAAGCAAGCGATGGCACTTTGGGTTGCCTTGAATGGGCTGCTGCTTATAGGAGCTTATTTACTAGGCTCAATACCGCCTGGGTATTGGGCAGGAAGATTATTGAAAGGTATTGACATTCGAGAGCATGGGTCTGGCTCGACAGGTGCTACGAATGTCTTACGCACAGTGGGTAAAGTTCCAGCCCTGGTAGTGCTGCTGATTGATGTCTTTAAAGGAGCAGCGGCGATCGCGCTTATTCACTGGTTCTACGTCTTTGTTCAGGCTCAAACGTTTTTGCCTTCAGCTATAGAAATCACGCTGTGGTTACCGTGGATGATTACTTTGTCCGGTATGGCAGCGTTGTTAGGACATAGCAAGTCGGTTTTTCTTGGCTTCACTGGGGGCAAATCGGTCGCAACCAGTTTGGGCGTGCTGCTAGCCATGAGTTGGATAGTTGGCGTTGGTACGCTGACAGTGTTTGCGCTGGTGCTGGCAATGTCCAGGATTGTGTCGTTAAGTTCGATCGCAGGAGCGATCGCGGTTTCTGGTTTCATGTTGCTTACACACCAGCCCTTACCTTACATCCTGTTTGGTCTTCTAGGCGGACTCTACGTCATCCTCCGCCACCGCTCTAACATCCAACGTCTGCTCTCTGGTGATGAACCCCAATTGGGACAAACAGTACCAGAAGCTAGCAGTCAGCCGCCATCGTGAGGTTATAGGACCGCTACGTGCAACCTTCCTACAGGCTTGTCATACAGTGCGTTCTCTAAAAGGATACGATTCTAGAGCTTCAGCAGTTTTCTACCTAGCTTTGTCATGGCGCTCAAAATTATTGATCACTTCGATAGCAGTTTTACTCTAGACCCAGATGCAAAAGCAGCGTTGTTTGAGTTGCTGACGAGTGGCCCTTTTCTTCAGCAGGTTGCTCAACAGGCGCAGTGCCAAGCGGTAGAGTTTACCGAATTACTTTTTCAACCTGTTCCCTATAGTGCAGCAACGCCGAAAGGAATGCCAGCCGAGTTCGAGAAATTTCAAAATGCTGCTGGTTACGTCATCATCAATGTGCCGCCCAATTTCATGTTTAAAGCAAAAATCTTTAAGCCGAGTCGGCTTTGTGCAATTTATCGGCACAGCAACGAGTCTTAGTGAGAGTTTTAGCTGAAAGAAAGGCTAAGGCTAAACGTAATCCTTTCCTCTGCCAAAAATAGTTAATAAGAAAGGATAAAGCTAAATGCTGTAGCTTGCTCCTTTGAAGGAGTAGGTTAAAAGCAACTTTTCATCCTTACCTCTTGCTCCCCATCTTTTACAAAATGTCTTCCCAAACTGATACACCGACACTTTCCAGTCTGGAAGCTCTTACCTACATTGACGATCGCGGTCAACTGCCGGAACAATTTCAGGGCAAAGTGGGCGTGTATGCCATTTTTGATCAACAGCAAACGCTGCAATATATTGGCTACTCACGCGATGTTTATTTAAGCCTGAAGCAGCATTTAGTCCGTCAACCAGACCAATGTTATGGGCTAAAGGTGCTAACCATCGATCGCCCCAATCGCACGATCTTGGAAGAAATTCGGACAACGTGGATCAGCGAGAACGGGTCGGTGCCGTTGGGCAACAGTGCGGATGAAGGCAAGTGGACGCAGGCGATCGATGCGAAGGCGCAAATGACACCAGCGGAACAAGCTAGCTATACAGGGGCGATCGATGAACTTGCTCAAACGAAAGTACTCAAGCAGGTGGCTCGTCGAGTGGAGGCAGCAATTCTTGAAGTGCTAAAATCTCGCGGCGTTCAAGTCGAAATTCGCTTCAATCCCAAACTAAAAGAAACAGGATTGCTGGATTTAAAGTAATTGTGTTACTTCATAAAGGCTCTTCTGGCTTGCATTTTGTGTATGGTTTAGCGATCGCGCTATACTCTTCCCACCTTTACCGACTGTGATTAGCACTGATCAATGCATCAACCCTTGGAGTAGGAATCTGTTCCCAGATGTATTGCTCCGTTTTATGGAAGACACCAAAATATTCCAGCGTTGTGTTTTGCTGCAAACCTGCTACTAAAAGATCTTCGCATTCGGTGTTGAAGGCTCCCGTTAAAACTGTTAAGCGTTTAAGCCGGAGACGATTGGCGGCATAAGCAACATCAGATGAATGCTCTGGTTCGTCAGTAATATCATCACCGCTGAAATACCAGAAAAGACCTAAAAATTCTACTTGTGGCGCCCTGTCAGGAGCTTCATTTTGTATCAGTGTGTCAACGAAGCAGCGTATGGCACCCGGCATAAAAGTAGTGCAAAGAAGAATCAGATTGCGGGTCGGTCCACCTTTAATGATTTCAGCTACAGCAGCGGCAGCAGGCACGGTTAACGCCAGATAGGGACGACCACCCTCCGGTAGCCTTTCACCCCACTGCTGGTAAACAATAAACTGGTTGCGGGGAGAGTAAAGATTCGATTGGCTCAAGCGCAGATTCTCGATCGTATCCACTTCGATCGGTTCTTGCGGCTCCAAGTAAGTCGTAACTTTCAGGTCATGCGGCGATCTAGGATCAAACCAGGGCTGTCTAGCACAAATTTCTTGTTGCAATGAACGTACCTTATAAGCAGCATATTCCTTTCCTCTCCTCTTGCTTTCCTGACGAGTTTGCCAAGAGTTTGATATACGAGAGTAGATGAGGTACAGAATCAGAGCTGGCAACGTTATGAAGATTAGACAGATAAAGGCAGTGAAGATTATAGAAAAGGTCATGTGTCAGTATCTATCTACCGGTTGAAAACAGCTTTATTCTGCTCAACGCTTCAATGACCTTCCCATTCCTAAGGATCAACCCAACAGCCATCTGATTTGATCAAATTAATCAATTCTTCAACGCCTTGTGCTTCGGGTACTTTTTTGATTTCATCACGCCCACGGTAAAGCGAAATCCAACCTGCTTGCTTGCCGACGTACCCGTAGTCTGCGTCTGCCATTTCACCAGGACCATTGACGATGCAGCCCATGACCGCAATATTCAACCCAGTGAGATGGTTGGTTGCATTCCGAACTTTATGCAGCACTTCTTCAAGATTAAAGAGCGTGCGTCCACACGACGGGCAGGCAACATATTCTACCATGGTGCGCCGCAACCCTAGCGCTTGCAGAATGCTGTAGCAGACAGGAATCTCTTTTTCGGGTGCTTCAGTGAGAGATACACGAATCGTATCGCCAATGCCTTCTGCCAAAAGGGTACCGATGCCAGCAGTGGACTTGATACGCCCATACTCACCATCGCCTGCTTCAGTCACGCCTAGATGCAACGGGTACTCCATACCCAACTCATTCATACGCTGCACCATGAGGCGGTTAGCGGCGAGCATGACAGGCACTCTAGAGGCTTTGAGCGAAAGTTCTAGATGGTAATAGTCAAGTGATTCGCAGATGCGAATAAACTCTAGCGCTGACTCAACCATGCCTTCGGGCGTGTCGCCATAGGTAAACATCATGCGTTCTGCCAGGGAACCGTGGTTCACGCCAATTCGCATGGATTTATTCTGGTCGCGGAGCGAAACGACAAGGGGTTCTAACGTTTCGCGTATCTTCTCGCCAATGTCGTCAAACTCAGTTTGGGTGTATTCAGTGCGATCACTCTTCGGCTTCTCAAACACATACAGCCCTGGATTAATGCGCACATTATCAACGTGCTTAGCGGCTTCAAGCGCAATTTTCAATCCGTTATGGTGCACATCTGCCACCAACGGCACAGGCTGGTAGGTCGCAAGCAGCCGACGTTTAATCTCCTCCATCGCCTTGGCGTGCGCCATGCTAGGGACAGTCACGCGCACAATTTCGCAGCCAATTTCATGCAAGCGACGAATAGCAGCAACCGATCCTTCAATGTCCAGCGTGTCTTCGTTGATCATGGACTGGACAGCCACAGGATGCTGACCGCCGATCGTAATGCTCCCTACAGGCACAGAGCGAGTTTTACGACGCTGAATGGTGGTATCAGTGGTTGCGGTAAGAGGTGTTGCGGCGGTGGGTGGGCTAGGCAGAGTTTGCATACGCTATTAATTAAGTCTTGGCAGCAAGACAGGATAATTTGTCTCTGTTCTTACAGATTGCCATAGATGGGGCAAGTTTGACGGTTAAGACACGGCAAAATCTTGGGTACAGAAGGATCTACAACTGCCCTCAAGCCCCAAAGTTTAAACCTGACGCAACAATAGCGATCGCACTCGGTTTACCGTGCAGCGCTACGAGCCTCTTCACGAGGTTTTGCTTTATTCACTTTAAGCTGGCGACCCATCCATTCGGCACCGTCTAGCTCGGCGATCGCGGCATCTTCCTGAGCATCTTCAGCAAGTTCCACAAAGGCAAAGCCACGTAAGCGGCCCGTTTCGCGATCAGATGGAAGAGATATGCGTTTAACCGAGCCGTATTCAGCAAAGACTTCGGTCAGGTCTTCAGGAGTTGCCTGGTAGGACAAATTGCCAACGTAGATAGTCATAGGATGATCAGATGGAGGGGGCGAAGGATTTGTGCAAAACCCTACAAGCAGGTCATAGCACATCGCTTCCCTCTCATTCTGAAAAATCTGATACCTGTAGAGGCGATTGGTTATGGGTTAGCACACTTTAATCGATCGAAATCGACTTGGGCGCACCGCTATTGCCATTATTGCCCCCAATCGTTGATGACGTTGTAGTGCTGCCCGCCTGCTGATCAAGCCAGCTTTTCACCGGATCTTCAGACAGATTAAGGCGAAAGACCCCAGAGAGAAAGCCACCTAAAAATGCCACAGGTTGTTGCGAAAACTCTTGCCAAAGGGGGGTTAGTTCATCAAGAAACACAGATAAAGGCTCCTGTAAGATACGAATTTGAGCTTGTATCAGCGTCGCACTGCTAGACAACATTGATGGAGCAAATGCTTTGCGATGCCTGCATTGTCTGAACGCTGACCGTTGTTTCTTTGGTGATTGTAACGCGAAGCGAATTTGTCTCGCAGGTAAAGAGCCATTTTCGCTTCAGGTAAGGAGTGAGCGAGTATGAGAATGCCGACTGTCTTTAGTAAAAGAACTGCGCTTGTTCTAACCGCTCACTTCGCTCCCCTGACTACTTCTTCTCCGGCAGCATACATTTGTCGCTATCACAGCCAGCAGGACCTTCAGCCAGACTAAAGCCAGAGTCATAGCGGCTAAGGGCAGCGTAAAAGTCACTGGTTTGTTGCTTGGTCTTGACGTCTTGCTGGCGACGATCGAACGTTGCTTTGTCGATTTTTTCAAACGGTAGTCGTGGAAAGGGCGCATCAAACCGCGCTAACAAAGCCGCGCTGATGTAGCCTTCGTCGTTAGCAATCGCCTGGTAAATGCGCTTTGCCAATGGTTCAACTTCGGCTTCGGTCAGTTCGATCGTGGCGCTAGTGTTATGCGCAGTGTAGTAGGTTTGCACCTGCATATAAAAATCAAACTGCGCGAGGGCGGAGAATTTTTCGATTGCGATCGTGTCGGCTCCAGGTAGGTTTGCCCAGGAAACCTCAACGGGAATTTCCACCAACCATTCTGTACAGCGAGAATCAAACGGATCATTTAAGAGATTGCCGTTTTCATCCTTATCTGACTGCGATGGCACAATGTTATAACCGTAGTCCAAGCAAGCCAACGCTACAGGATCGTTTTTGCGGAAGGTAATACGCCGGATAAAGCGCTGGGCTTTCGGCGGATGCCAACCAGGACTAGCCCCAGTCAACAACGATTTGGTGCCTGCTGGCTGCACAGTGGTGCAACGATTAGGACGTTTTAGTTGGTGGCGATCGCAATACTCCCACACCGCTTGATTGACAGTGTCTCGCCAGCGCGACAGGAACACCTGCTCTTTCTGCT
Source organism: Phormidium sp. FACHB-592 (assembly GCF_014695795.1). Lineage (NCBI taxonomy): Bacteria > Bacillati > Cyanobacteriota > Cyanophyceae > Oscillatoriales > Oscillatoriaceae > Phormidium > Phormidium sp. FACHB-592. The sequence goes on along the minus strand of NZ_JACJOZ010000074.1, from coordinate 7,689 downwards.
TAAACTCCAAACCTGCTATAGTCTCAGGCCTACCAGCCTCCCACCAGCGTAGCCACTCGACTCCAAACGCATGCACAAAGAAATCGAAGAGACCTGTGAACGAAACGCCAACGATCGGGTCGAGGTCACGCGATTTTTGATAACGCGGTTCGGCAAAGCGATGATTCAGCAGGGCTGCAACAGAGAGGGCAGCGGCTTTAAACGCATTTGCTTGCTCATCTAAATTACTAGGATCAAGCTGATTCAGGTGGACTTCTGCAAGGTTGCAATGGAAGTCGGCACCCAAGATTTCACCACATGGATTCAACCCATAGCGCCCCAAACGGTGCTCTCGCTCTTCCACAGACATTTGGGGTTCATGCTGTTGCAGCCACTCGTTTGCGGTGCCCTGTTTGTAGGCCGCTAGAAAGTCAGCTCTGAGTGCTGGTGTCGTTAGTAAATCGCAGTTCGAGCGGGCAATCGCCTCTGGTGCATACTGAATTGCCCCTTCACCAGAATAGAATTGCTTGCGGACAGCATCGACACACTCTTGCTCTGTCGGCTTGTGGTGATACACACGAGTGTGGTTTGCCATCCGCAGAGCATCGCGCTCTGGGTCAATGCGCCAGTTGCCGGCATCATCCTGTTGCCAAAGATTATCCTTGGCAACAGCAAATGCTTCATCACTGCTTACGCCCTGCCGCATCCCTGCTGAGCGCCGGATGTTACCTGCTACAACGGTCGCAGCCGCTTCATCAATCAATAAACAGCATTCTACAGAGGTCAACTGCCGACCGATCGCTTTATTTAGTAGCGCTGCACAGCGTTCGTACAGTCCTGGTAAACGGATGGGGTTTGCCATGCCGCCAAAACCTTTCAGCACTTCACCTTCGGCGCGGACATCGCTCACGTTAACGGTGACAGAAACATCGCCTGTAAACCGCTTATCAGTCGAAAGCTCCAGTAAAGCTTTGTAAGACTGTACCCAACCCTGACGGCTATCGCCAATGCGGATTTTGACATTATGGTCGTCGATTGTGACTTGGGTGCGATCGTGCCGCTGAGTCGCAGGCGTTGTGCCGATTTCACCTTCTAAACTGACTAACAGACGATTGCGAATAGCTGGCAGTTGGCTAATATAGCGTGGTTCCAGAATGGCGCCAGTGCCACAGCCCATCATGGCAAGATCCATCATGAGCCCAAATGCCTGCCAGTCTATGACATTGGTGCTGGTGCAGTTATAGGCTCCCGAAAAGTTCTCTGGCTTGTTGATCCAGTCTGTGCCACCCACCCACAGCCACCGTCCCGAAGGCAGGCTCTTAAGCTGCTGCTGCATCAGTTGAATCAACGCTGCTTCTTTATGGGTAAGGTGCCCTAACTCGACCAAGCCTTGCGTTGTCCGTTGGATTACGTCTGCTAATGGTTCACGACGGTTTTCGGTGCGGCGGCTATAGGTTCTGAAGAAGACTGGATTGGCAGTGGGAGCGGTTTCTGGAAACTGCCCAGACAAAAAGCTAGAATCCTGCACGGGAACAGGATTGGTTGGCAAGCTATTGGCACGAACTTGATGAAGTTCTCGAACCATAGGTTAAGCGCTCACTTCTTTGGAACGGGGTGGGCTTGGCTAGATGTAGCATCTAGAGATCACAGTCTACACTATCGGTAGAGTTATGGATCAGTAGTGTTTTAGCATAACGTTTGCGAAACGACACAAATTTTGGGCGCGATCGCAACTGGTAGAAGATTGCAAGCCTATTCTAGAAAATCAAAGACGAGCGTCTTCGTAATTACGGCAACCACACTCAAGGAGGAGACAATGAGGGTTTTGTATCTGATTCAAACGTTTAAGAATTTGCCTCAGATCGTACGGCTTGTGCGGACGATTCGGCAGTCAGACCCTTCAGGGGTAGTTTTGATCAGTCACAACCAGGAAGCATTTGTGCTTGAGTTAGTGGCATTTGAAGGGCTGACTGATGTCTACATTGTGAATGTCCCAAGCGGTTGCCGCATTGACTTTTCACTTCCGGCGTCCTACCTCGCGGCGCTTGAACGTGCGCACGAACTCGGAATTCGTTTCGATTGGGTGATCAACTTGACAGGGCAGTGCTACCCGGTACGCCCGCTAAGAGAATTTGTGAGCCTGCTGGAGCGCGCGCAGGTGGATGCCTTTATCGACCATCACCAAGTCTTCGACGAACATGGTCGAGGTGGAGGCATCTGGCCATACGATGAGGCACATGGTCGCTATCACTATCAGTACTACTGGCGGTTTACGCGCACCGAGCCCGCGTGGGTGTGGCGCAAGGTGCTGGGAATCGTACGTGTCATGCTGCACAAGATCCAGCCCTGGGTTCGTCTTGATACCAGTTATGCGCTCCAAATTGGGCTACGCGATCGCACTAACATCGTTGGAGAAGCATTTCCGCTCTTCGGCGGCTCGTACTACATGACCCTTTCGCACCGTGCAGCTAGCTATCTTTGTGAATTCACACGGTCTCATCCTGAAATCACGCTGCATTTTAGCCGGATGAATACGCCGAGCGAAGTTTACCCGCATACCGTCCTAGCGAACAACCCCGAGCTGAAGCTCAGCGGCAAGCACCATTTCTTCTTCGATGTCAACAGTAAGAGGGGACGCCCCTTAACCCTAAAAGTCAAGGATCTAGACAGGATCACTGCGTCTGGCGCGTTCTTTGCGCGTAAGTTTGAGCCAGCGATCGACAGCGCAGTGTTAGACCGCCTTGACCAATCTGTACTGGATACCACGTCAGCCTGAGGTCACGCGAACCGCACGCCGACGTTCTTGCCCATTGAACCGATTGCCTCTGTGCCTATGGCATTAAAACTAATGATACGGGACGCGCGATCGTCTCTCTAATACCTATATCCATTTTTAGCAGTCCACAGGTATTAATGCTGCCGAACTACCTTAGATAGCAAAAATCCCCTGATCTGCCACCAGATCAGGGGAGGGTGCTAGATGCCTTGAGTGAGGCAATGAGTGTCGCCTCAAGAGTGAGGACAACAACTCTTACAGTGTGACCAGATAGCTAGCTGCCTGGCATGACCCAAAGCGTTAGCTACCTATCGTGGCGGCAGGAAGGCGTTTGTAAGGCACAACATCCTCACCAAAATAGCGGACGTACTCAGGGCTATCGACGATCGCTGCCACTGCTGCTTTCAACCCATGATCAGCAAGCAGAGTTTGGTAGTGAGCCGTTTCAGCATGAGCAGGCGCACGACCCAGCAGGTGGCGGAACAGAAACTCAACAACCTTTGCACTAGGGTACGGCGTATAGAAACGGCTGATGTAGCTTTCGGAGCTTACCAATGCCTGCACAAACTCCCGCACTGAGATTTCACCATTGCGAAGCTTGCTTTCTAAGTCGGGACGGTGGAATTGCTCTGGCACTTGACCGCTAGCGACATCCATCACCTGCACATAGATTGCATTGCAAACCAGCGCGATTTCAGCCTGAGTCATACCAGGATTCAAGCGGTAGATGCGGGCAGGCTTGCGACGAGTCGCTTCAGCACTGACCTCAAGTTGACCATCACCATTGCCAGTCGATCGACCCGACTCAACCAACACAGATTGACTGTGAGCGGCTTGGCTTGCCTGTCCCGCTATCTCTGCTAACGCCTGATCCATCAGCGGCATCTTTGCAACATCCATGCGTGGCTTCACAGTGTCAAAACTTGGCACCACCAAGGCGTTGTCTTGCTTCGTCAACTTGTTGTAAAGGGTCTGACTATTAGGGAAGTTAGCAGCAGGCAGCGTCAGGAAGCGGTTATAAGGTACTGTGTCCTCACCGAACGCATGAGCGTATTCGGTGCCATTGACCAAAGCACTAATAAAAGCTTTAAGCCCCTTGGTTGCCAAGAGTTGGTTGTACTTGCGGATTTCTGCCTGATCCAGCGGTGCGCGACCCAGGAAGTGTTTTGTCCCTAGCTCAATCACTTTGGTGTTGGGATACGGCGTGTAGAAATCTTTGATGTAGAGGCTAGAGCAACCCAGCCCTTCAATGAACTCTTTGAGGTTAATTTCACCGTTGCCCAACCTGCTTTCCAGCGCCGAGAATTCATTCTCAACAATGTACGGCGCAATATCACGCTCAAACACTTGACGATAGGCAGCACCAATCAGGGTTCGGAGCGCCATTTTGTCTCTTAGTTCAGTCAGTTTAAAGACTTTCGTTTGCTCGCGCTTCTTGCTAACACCTTGATTACTACGGAACTCAATGTCGGGCTCAGAACGCTGCTCTGACACAGCGCCTAGGGTGACAAAGCGTGGCGTTTCTTCTTGATCCACCCGATTGCCTTTCTCACCGAGGCTACCAAGACGAGAGTTACGCTGTGACAAGCCTGCGGGAGTCAGGTAACGTTCGTAGGGAACGGTGTCCTCACCAAAGGCATCACTGTATTCCTGACTGTCAATGAGGGCATCAACCAGTGCATAGAAGCCTTTCTTGGCACAAATATCGAAATACTTGTTAGTCTCTTGGCGACCGTAAGTGGGGCGACCCACTAAGCGACGATGGATATACTCGACCGCCTTCGTCACATAGAGCGGTGTCCAGTAGAGCGATCGAAACAAGTTGGACTTGGCTAACCGACGCACAAATTCGCGTACCGTGATTTCGCCGTTTTCTAGTTTGATTTCATCTACTTTCAAGCGCTGACCATCGTAGACATCGCGCCCAAAGACTTGCAGGTACGTTGCCTTAATAACTGCCTGCGTAGAACTCTCGGAAAACTTGGTACTGACGCCCTGGGTGTTTGTTTTGCGCCGACCAGTGCCGCCTGTAAAGCTAGGCAGTTGATCCAGTTTGAACACCTTAGGTCCAAGTGAACCAGGAGCGACACCTCGCGCCTCAGGGTTGCTAAGTTGGTTGTTGATGCCTGCACCCTGATTAATCAAAATCCGGCGGGTATCCTTACCAAAGGGGGCAGGGCTGGCGCTGGGGTTTCTCGTTTCTTTCGGAAAGATGGCACCAAACTGGATTTCCAGGGGGTCATTGCCCGAGCCGTAGGGATGTTGATCTGGCAGTGGGCGATCGTAATTCGCAAACGTCGTGAGAAACTGCGGAATCTTACGGAAGGGCGCACTGAAATTAAACAGATCTTGTTGTGGTCCCCAGTTGCGACACTCTTGCGCTTCTTGACCCAGACCACGCAGATAGGGCACCGTTTCTTCGCCAAAGTAGTCGGCATACTCTTTGGAATCTACAAGCGCATCGATCAAAGCTGGCAGACCACCTTTGGAGACGATCGCAAAGTAGGTTTGCACTTCTTCACGCGAGCTGGGACCACGACCTAAGATGTGGCGGAATGCCAGCTCTAGCGCTCGACTGTTAATGTAGGGCTCGTAAAAGTTCTTGCGGTACAGCGGCGACTTGGCAAGGCGACGCACGAACTCTTTCATCGAGATTTCGCCGTTCTTCACCTTAGAGGACAGGTCCGAGATGCCGAGGGAGTAAGCACGGGTAATGTCGCGCTCAAACACCTGCCGGTAGGCTGCTTTGATCACCTCATTCTTTTCAGAGGACGATAGCCCTGGCTTCATCGCGTATTTAGGGCGACGCTCAGCAGCGTTGAAGTAGATCTGGGGCAGTTGCAGCCCTTGCAAATCACTAGAAGCGCGTTGGCGCAGCTTGTCAGACGGAGTTGGCGCCTTAAACTCGGTAATCAGAACATCGAAGTATTCTGTCACGATCGCCGTTGCTGCTTCATCGCGACGGAAGTAGCTCAGGGCAGCCACTTTCATTTCTTGCAATGCCACGATCGTTGCCTCACCTGAGCAGGCACGTTCAATGATTTCTCGCAGACCGCGAACGTTGACTGAAATGATATTTGGATCGCCCGCTACAATCGCATACGTCACATACCGCAGAAACCAGCTCAGATCCCGCAAGGACTTTGCCATGTTGCTGGGACCGTACCGCGCCACGTTAATCGGACGAAAGTTCGCTGGAGTCGTACCACCGCTCGTACTGAACAGCGATCGAATACCATCCAGAAAACCACCACCGGAGCTAACGTATGTTGCTGTTCCCAGCTTCATCGACTCGCGGGTATCCATCCCACCACCAGCCGCCACCATGGCAGGCTCTTCCTGCGGTTTTTCCAAAAACGCCATTGGAGAACCGCCAACAAAAATACGGTTGGCAGCCCGCGAAACAATAATTTCAGCATTTTGAGTCAGCGCTTCAGAAATTTCGAGGCGCTTGGCACCAGAACTGAAATAACCAGCCAACTCGTCCAATTCGCCACGTCCCAGGAAACGATCTTGCTGCTCAGCCTGGGTGATCGTCGCGACTGGGACGGTTTGGTAAAGTTGCGGACGGGCAACCGAGCTTCCACCACTTGCTTTAACACTCATTGATTTCAAAAGCTCCCTTTAACGGATCGTGACTGTGTTAAATCTGACCAGAGTGCCACCTGGCAACCATCCCAAAGCCCTTGCCTTCTAGAGAAAAGCATAATCAGGACTCAAATCTAATGACGGCACAGGGTCTACCAGTTCAATATTTAGGTTAGAACGATGCGAGCCTCAAGACTCGTTGATTAATAAAGTATGTAGACTGCGATCGCTCACTGTATCGTCCGATCATAGGGGATCGAGGTCACGCTCCTGAGAAGGTACAAACGTTTTGTTACAAATCTTCGTTATGTGCGGCAGCATGACTCTTTAAGGCAATCGTTTCACCACGAAGACTGTGTAAACGAATGGGTTTAGGACGCTCTTGCGGATCAGGGTAACGGCATTGCACTGTCTCTCGCACCAATGTTTTTCGTTCTGCAATGGTGTCAGCTTGCGTAAAAATAGATTCGCCAATCACTCTGGCAACGTAACCACCTTCTGGATCGTCTCCTACCAAGAAACTGTCATGGCTATCCTTAGAATGCCGATTCTAGTACCCTAAACTGCAACAATCGCCAGAAAAAGCATGAGCGTTAATCCTGGTTGGTTTTTGCTCCTCGTGTTGGCTGAAGATGCTCAAGTAGCAGAGAGTGTCTTTGAAAAAGCTGTTCAGCAATCTCGCATATATGAGAAAGCAAAAGAATTTCTGCAAAATCGGGCTTTAGAGCCAGACTTAAATCCTAATGATTGGAGCGATTTGTGTCTTGCTTATGACCTTTTCTATCCAGATGGTTTTACCCAAATCCTGGATGACATCGTTGCTGATCGAAGTTCAATCATGCCCGGAGACGAGCTAGAGGAGGCAACCTTAGCTCTTAAGATAACTGATCGTGAAAGTGCCACGATGATACTGTGGGTTGGCTTGGGATATGAGCAAGCAAGCAGGCTTCCAGGCTATTTTGGCAATATGTTCGTTCCGCCAAAGGATGTAGCTGATGTTTTGCAGACAGTGGAGCAAATTTTAGGAGAGCTAAACTCAGCTGAGTTTGATAAGAGGGCAGGGACAGTTCATGCCTTGGGCTATTACAAAAACTTTCCTCAAACGCTTTTATCATTGCTTCTCTCTTCTTTGCGTACTGCTTTACATGAAGGAAATGGACTGTTGGCTTTGAACTATCCACATATCGGTGATCTTCTTTAGTTCTGTGACCGAAGGCGATTGCTCAGAAAGTGTTTGTAAATGCTGGTTAAGCAGGTTTCAAGTTCCTCGTTCGTCGGTTGTTTGTTAACCGCCTCAGCATCAACCGAATCATGACCACATAAACCATGCCTTCATGATTTTCAGG